>CAJXLA010000001.1 GCA_913055795.1 uncultured Alcanivorax sp.
CCGCCTTCAAAAGGGCGCCTCGATTGCGAACCAGCCTGAAAGCCTGAGCGCGCAAGGGGTTTTTCAACAGCCTGTTAACCACAGAGAGCACAGAGAATGCACTTCAAACCGGTGTGCTCTCCGTGCCAATTGTGGAGTGTTCGGTTTTGGGTTTCGCCCGCAAGGGTCGAATTTGACCCGGAGGGTACAAAGGCCAAAAGCGCTGATTTGCCTCACCCTCTGTGGTCTCTGTGCTCTCTGTGGTTATTTTTCGAATCTTCGCCGGAAGCCCCGAGGCCTGGCGTCACCGCAGAGCGTGCGGAGGCTACCGAAGACGTGGCTCAACCGCCTTTGTGCATCCAATAATCTCTGTGGTTCTATCTTTTACTATCCCGAGGGCACCGCGCCGGGTTCGATAACCCATCGACATCACAGAGAAAGCGGTCGATACGAGGGGCTTTGGGTGCTCTGTGGAGGCAGATGCTTGAGGGGCTGAGAGGGGTGGCCCGCTCAGGCCACCCGGGATTCGCCACTCTCGTTACCGCTCTGGTCACTGAAGCGATCGAAGAAGATCTGCTCCGCGCTCACGCCCAGCGCCTCAAGTTTTTCCAGGCAGGTGTCGATCATGGGCGGCGGGCCGCACAGATAGGCCTGGCGGCCGCCGGCGTTTTCCGCGGTGACGGCGTCGGCGAGCCAGCCGCGCTGGCCGGTCCAGTCGCTGTCCTCGGGCTCATGGGAGAGCACCGGGGTGAAGGTGAACTCCGCGCGCCATTTCTCGGCCAGCGCCTCGAGCTGATCCCGGTAGTAGAGATCCGCCTGGGTGCGCGCGCCGAAGAGCAGGTTCATGGGCCGCGTATCCTGGCCGCGCTGGAGGGCGTCCTCCAGAATCGCGAGGATGGGCGACAGGCCCGAGCCGCCGGCCAGACAGAGCATGGGCAGTTCGGCCTCGCGCAGGTAGCAGTCACCGGTTACAGCGGACAGGGTTACCGGCTTGCCCAGATGGGCGTCGTCAGTGAGCCAGTGGCTCAGGTTGCCATCCGGAATCCGGCGCACGAAGAACGACACCGTGGTGTTGCCCTCCGGATCGCCCGCGTGGGCGAAGGAGTAGCAGCGCGCTGGCATGCTGTTGTCCGTCGGGGCAATGGAGGCGTACTGGCCGGGTTTGTAGGTCACCGGCCGTTCCAGCTCCAGAAACACCTCGGCGATGTCATGGGTGAGCCAGTCCACCCGGCCCAGGCTGCCTTCCATGGTCAGCCCACGGGCCTCGGGCATCTGCACGACCACCTCGGAGCGCGGAATGCTCTGGCAGCCCAGAATATAGTTGGCCTGCAGGTCTTCCGCGCTCAACAGGTAGCTCTTGTCCGTGAGCTCCTTCACCTTGCCGCTTACCAGCTGACACTTGCAGGTGGCGCAGCCCCCCGCCTTGCAGCTGTAGGGAAACTCGATGCCGTGGCGCAGGGCGCCGTTAAGCACGGTTTCCTTGGGCTCCAGCTCCAGGGTGTGCTGGGTGTTGCCCTCGGCGTCCACCAGGGTGACCTGTTGGGGCTTGGCTTTCAGCCAGTCGAACATACTGTGTTCTCCGTTCAGGCCGCGCTGGACTGGGTGTCGTAGTCCATTTCCTGATTAACCACACTGTCCTGCAGTTCCGGCCAGCCACTGTTGGCGTTGGCTTCGGCGATCAGGGGCCATTCCTGCTTCGAGGCATAGGCACGGTCCCACTCCAGCAGCTTGGGCGCGATCTTCTTGCGCCACAGGGGCGGGATGAACACGGACAGATAGGCAGTCTGCAGGCCGCCGGGCATTTCCGGCTCCTCGGGCATGGCCTTGAGGTTCTGATAATGCACCTGGGCGTCGGCATGGTGGTGGCTGTGCCGGGTCAGGTTATAGGTAAAGATGCCACTGACCGTGTGGTTGCAGTTCCAGGAGTGGCGCGGCTGCACGGGCTGATCCGGCTGGCGCAGCAGGCCATAGTGCTCGACATAGTTGAGCGCCTCCAAGACCAACTTGGCGGCTACACAAATGAAGCCATAGGCCAGCAGACCCGGCAGACCGCCCATCAGGTATGCCGCAACGGTGAAAGCGGTCGAAACCACGGCCGTGCGCAGCAGCACATTGGACGGCGAGAAGAAGGACTTGCCCAGCTTTTTCAGGCGCGCGCGTTCGAGCTCCCAGGCGTTGACCACGGTGCGCTTGAGCGACTTGGGCAGGTGCTGATAGAGCGAATCACCGCGCGCCGCCGTGGCCGGATCCTTGGTGGTGGCCACATAGGTATGGTGGCCATAGACGTGCTCGATGGGGAAGGCGATGCCCCACCAGGTGGCCATGGCGATGCGGCCCAGCCACAGATCGAAGGGCCGGGCGGTGCGGTGCACCAGCTCGTGGCCGGCCAGCCCGGAAACGCCGGTGGCCGGCAGGGCCAGCGAGAGCAGCATGAGCGGATAGTGGAACCAGGCCGTGCTGTTGCGTGCCTCGATTACATCAATGCCCGTCACGCTTTGCACGAAGGCGCCCATGCCGAACAAATCCGTGGCTCCGCTGCCCACGGCCCACATCAGGCACACGAACATGAAGCCCACCAGCGGCAGGGAAAGGTAGAGCGCGAAATCCAGTACCCGCGGGAAGCGATAGGGCGGCTCTTCCACATCATGGGGATAGAGCTGGTCAGTGATGGCCACACCGGCAACATAGGCAATGCCCGGGAGCCACAGCCAGACGCCGCCAAATAGCAAACCCGTGGAAATCAACAGGTTGGCTACCGGGTTCAGAAAAAATCGCAGATACCGCAGCATGGCTGTTCCTCTCGTCGTTGTCGTTTTGCGACATCTTCTGCCGCCTTGTTGCACAGACTAGGGGGAACCCGGGTTTGCCTGTAGGGATCAGTCCAGCCAGAATGAGATATTTCCGGCCAAATCGGGGCGTGTGGAGCGAGAATGGAACAGGCCACGGGCTACAGTGTTTACCTGGCGTATGCGGCGGAATGCCTGCGCCAGCGCGGCGAGGACGGCAGCACCATATTCCGGGCCGCGGGCATAGACGACATGAGCGAGCTCGGGGTCAACCAGCGCCTGCCCGAGGATGTGCTGGCGCATGTGTTCCGGCGCCTCTACCGCCATCCGCGCCTGGCCGGTTTTTTTCTGGAGCTGGGCGCGGCCGTGCCGGTCACCGCTCACGGCAAGCTGGGCCTTGCTTTCATGGCCTGTGACAACGTCTACCAGGTGCTGGAGGTGTTCGCCCGGTTCGTGCCCATTGCCCTGGCCGGGGTGCGCGCCGAACTGGAGGATCAGGGCGACGAGACCGTGCTCCGCATCTACACCTCCACCCGCTATCCGGAATTCAGCAGCGCCCTGGGCGAGGCTTTGCTGGTGAACATGGTGGTGCGCTCCACCAGCCTGGCCGGCTCGCCCATTGTGCCCACGGCGGCGTCGCTGGTGCAGCGCGAGCCCTCTTATTCGGACCGGATCCGCAGCTGGATCCAGGCGCCCATCACTTTCAACGCCGAGTGCCACTCCATTACCTACAAGCGCCGGGACCTGGACGCCAAGGTGGTCACCGCCGATCCGGTGAACCTGCGCCCGCTGCTGGCCCAGTGCGAACAGGAGCTGGCCGAGGTGCATAGCCGCACCGGCCTCACGGACCGGGTGCGCGAGATGCTTGCGTTGAACGTGGCCGACAATCCCTCGATCAGCACTGTGGCCCGCGAACTGAAACTGTCCGAGCGCACCCTGCGCCGACGCCTGCAGGACGAGGGGGTCAGTTTCCGGGAACTGGTCAAGACGGTGCGCCACGAACTGGCGTTGCATTACCTGCGCGACACCGATGCGCACATCCAGGCCATCGCGGAACGGCTGGGGTATCGGGACACGGCCTGTTTTCGCCATGCTTTCAAGGAGCAGGCGGGCCTGTCGCCGCGCCATTGGCGGCAGCAGCACGGCATCCGGTAACACCACGGGCGCCCTGAGTACGCAAAAGGGGTTTCCAACAGCCTGCTAAGACAGCACAAGCCCCTACAGATTGATGTTCACCAGGAAGGCTGTGTCCGCTGTGATCTCTGTGGTCCAATGCAAAGCTGACGTGCTCTGGTTTGGGCGCATAGGAAGGATGAAACCATGCCCGATAACTTCTGCTACTACCTCCGGGTCCGCTACGCCGAATGCGACGCCCAGCAGGTGGTTTTTAACAGCCGTTATCTGGATTACGTGGATACGGCCATGACCGAATTTACCCGGGTGATCTGGGGCGATTACAACGACCTCCTGGCCCAGGGCATCGACAACCAGGTGGTGCATTTTTCCGTCGACTGGAAGGCGCCGGCGCGTTTCGACGAGGTAGTGGCCATCACGGTTACGCCGGCTCGGGTCGGGACCTCGTCCTATAGGCTCCAGGTGGATTTTTACAACCACGGCTCCGGACAACACCTCGCCACGGCCGAGGCGGTCTATGTCATGGTTACCGCCAACAACTTCGAGAAGATGGCTATTCCGGAGCCTATGCGGCAGTCGCTGGAAGAGGGCGCACCCGGGGTCCGGGTGGATCACTCCGGAGCCGGTCTGGGAAGCTGAGCGGCGTGAATGAATACGCCATCACAAAAGACCCGGCAAACCCGGCGTTTGCCGGGTCTGATTTCTGACCAAGCGCCCGGCTCAGTCCTCCGGCTGAATCTTGTTCAGCGTGTAATAGAGCGTGCAGAAGCCGGTCAGGCCGCTCTGGAGCAGGACAATGCCCAGAATGCCGGGCACCAGCAGCCAGACATGCGAACCATAATACCCGAGCGCCACCGTTACCGTGATGACAAGACCGACAATACCGTCGTGAACCTTGCGTTTGTTCATGATCGCCTCCGCGAGTTTTTCAGGGCCGTTCAAGTATCAAGGCCTGGAGCAAGGGGAGGCAATGCTGTCCGGAGGTGTCGGCGGTGGACGGTGTTATGCTTGGGCCTTGATTTCTGAGCAAAGATTCCCCCTTACCGGGTTCACGCAAGCGAGCTTCCTTGTCCGATTCCGCTACAAAGCCTGTCGACCTCCCGCCCGTGGAGGCGCTGCGCTCACCTTCGCACACGCCCCTGCTCCTGACGACGAATGCGGGCCTTGAGCCCGTGGTTGCGGCTGAATTGCGCGAGCGAGCGGAGCAGGCCGGACAGACCCTGGGGCGGATTGATGAGGCCCCCTTCGGCTCGGGCGGTTACGTACTTTTCGACAGCCCCGCGACGGCGGAGCAGTGCCTCGAACTCGCCCGCACCCTGCGCTCCATCCATCATGTCCTGTCACCGCTCTATGCTTTCTCGCTGCCCGAATCACGTGACGCCCAACTGGCCGTGATCCGAGCCACGGTGGCGACGCTGGATGTAGCGGCACTGACCACCGCGCGGAGCTTTCGGGTTACGGCGCGTCGCCACGGCGATCACAACTTCCGGAGCGTCGATGTGCAACAGGCGGTCGGGGGACCCCTTCAGAGACGTTATGGCACTGCCGTGAACCTGGAAAACTTTGACGCGGAAGTCCGTGTGGATGTGCAGCATAACCGCTGCCTTCTGGGGATTATGCACACGCGCACGTCGCTGAGCCGCCGTCTGGAACACCTGTCTCGACCCCGGGCTGCCCTCAAACCCAATGTGGCCTACGCGCTGCTGCGTTTTGCTGAGGTTCCGACCGGCCCCGAAACGGTACTGGACCCGTATTGTGGTTCCGGCACGGTGCTGTGGGAGGCGCAGAAGCTTTGGCCCGGAGCTCGCCTGGTGGGCAGTGACTGGGCTGCCGAGAGCATCTCCGTGGCCCGGAGCAACGCCCGGTTGCAAGGTGCCAGAGCTAACGTCGAGTTGTTTCAGGCAGATGGCCGGGACCTCGGTGGGCTGCTACCAGGTCAGCACGTGGACCTGGTCGTGACCAATCCGCCCTTCGGCGTGAAGCATGGCCGGGGTATGGATTTTCACCGTTTTTACCGGACCATGCTTGAACAACTTCATTCGCTGCTAATACCGGGCGGCCGCGCCGTCCTGTTGATTTTCAAACGGAAGGCTTTGACAAGCGCCCTGCACGACATGCGCGGTTTTGCCATCCGCCGGGAACACCGAATCGAAGTGGGTGGTATTTACCCGCGCGTGGTTGTTCTGGACCGGAAATAGTGGCGAACAAGCCCTGCTGACAGGGCCGGGTTACACCAAGGCTGTCTTCTTCCGGTCCCGTGCGTGCGCCCGCAATGGTGAAACCGTGCCCTCGGGTCGACCTGTAGCCGGGTATGCGGCAACCCGTATCTGCCGGCGGGGTTCATCCCTGGCTTGTGACGTCGCGCTGCACGGTTACGTAATGCGTGACTTCGCCGCCGTCCGGCGCTACCGGGATCACTTTCCATTGAATCTGAAAGGGCGAACCATCCTTGCGGTAATTGATCGTGCTGCCCTCGAACTCCTCATTGTTGGCGATCGCCTTGTTCAGACGCTCCAGCACGCTTGGGTCTGTGTCCTCGCCTTGCAGGATGCCGGGCGAGGCTCCGATTGCCTCGTCGACACTATAACCTGTCAGCTGGGTAAATGCCGGATTAACGTGCACAATCCGGAAATCGGCGTCGGTGACAACCACCGAGTCATAAGCGGAGTCGACAACGGCGCTCAACAGGGTTTTCCAGCCGGCGGCAGAGAGTTCGGTAGACATGATGTGCTCCATTCATGGGGAATATCATCTGCACGCTACCGCGATTTGCGTGAACGCCCTGTGTACGATCCAGTCGGGGTCATCCCGGAGTACCGGCGCTCTCTCCTCCGGACCCGGTACCAGAACGGCAGGACTCTTCGAGTTCTGTCGAGTGCCTCACTGTTCGTGTCGCCTGACAGGCTGTTTTAGAGGCGCCACCAGCGGTTCGTGTCGGGTTGATTGCGCTTGTCTGTTTGGCAGATTTCCAGACGGTCATGGCAGAGCCGCAATTCCCACACGGGTGAGCAACGCTCCCTATACGACCAGGCATCCGCATAAGATCTGGCTTTCGCGCAAGTCGTGTACGTCATGGTCAAAACCTTGACCGGAAGAAGATGGAGGTTCCCGGGAAGCTATGTGGGTCGATGAAAGAGGGCGCGCCCGGGCTGCGCGTTGATTACTCCAGGTCCGGGTTGGAGACCGGGATCGTCTAACAGGCTGTTGAAGGCCGCGCTGAGCACGCAAAGGGTTTTTCAACAGCCTGCTAAATAAAGATATGAAACGCAGAGGCCGAGAGGGTACAGAGGACTGGGATTTCCTGACGCTGTGCTCTTTGCGTCCTCTGTGGTGAAATACAGTAGGCCGTCGTCACCCCTGCAAACGCCGCTGCAACCCGGTCTTTGCCAGCACCCGGGTAGAGATTTCCTCGATGGACAGTTCCGTGACATTCAGATAGGGAATCCGATAGCGGTTGTAGATGGCTTCCAGAGCACGGATTTCCATGTCGCATTGCCGGGGCGAGGCGTAACGGCTGTTGGCCTTGCGTTCGCTGCGGGTGGCGGCGAGGCGGTCAGCGTCGATGGTCAGACCGAAGAGCTTGTGCCGTTGCTCGCGCAGGATGTCCGGCAGTTCCAGATCATCGAAGTCATCCTCGGTCAGCGGGTAGTTGGCCGCATAGAGACCGAACTGGAGGGCCAGATAGAGCGAAGTGGGAGTCTTGCCGCTGCGCGATACGCCGGTCAGGATCACATCCGCCTGGTCGTAATAACGGGTGCGGGCGCCGTCGTCATTGTCCAGCGCGAAGTGCACAGCGCCGATGCGGATGCGGTAGGCCTCGGCGTCGCGGATGGCATGGCTCTGGCCCACGGTGTGGCTCGAGCGCACCCCCAGCTCTTGTTCCAGCGGATTCAGGAAGGCGGCGAACATGTCCAACACCAGGCCGTGGCACTTGCTCAGGATCGCCCGGTGGCTTTCGTCCACCAGGGTGGAGAATACGATCGGGGTCTGGTCGCGTTCGGCGGCCGTGCGGTTGATCTGGGCTACCGCTTCATGGGTGTCGTCGTCGGACTGGATATAGGGCAGGGTGAACTGCTCGAAGGCAATATCCGAGAACTGGCTGAGCAGGGAATGGCCCAGGGTTTCGGCGGTAATGCCGGTGCCGTCGGAGACGTAAAAGGCGGCTCGTGTCATGACGCGTCTGTGCTCCCGTGCGCTGTTTGCAGCACGTCAGTTTACACGCTCATCACGCACGGCGAGAGGCCCCGACGTTCCGGGGCCTCATGACACAGCATCAGTCCTTGTCATCGTCCTTGTTCTCGAATTCAGCGCGTGCGGCGTAGAAGCCGGTCTTGAGACCGTCCCAGGCGATCTCCAGGCCGTCACGGATATCCTCGAAGGCGTGGCTGGCGCTTTCTTCCAGCTTTTCCAGCTTGCTTTCCACTTCCTGACGGTAAGTGCGGGCGGATTCCAGTTGTTCCTGCGCGCGCTGTTCCGCCTGGCCGGCCAGATCACGTACCCGGTGCTCCAGCCGGTCCAGTTCGTAATCCCATTCCTCGAGCTGCTTGCGCAGGCGTTCAATGTAATCCTGATGGGAAGACATACCTATCTCCTGTTTTGTTCAACAATCTGCTAGTATCGCCTGTTCGGGCGCCTTGCGCTTTGATCCGAATCAACCCGCGGCGCCGGATGACTCCGGGTTGTGCAGTACCAGAACGTCCGACGCGCTCTGGAAGAGTATGTGTTCAGCCGTGTTGCCGAGCAGCAGCCGCTCCACGGAGTTCTTCTGGACTGTGCCCATGACCAACAGGCCCGGGGACAAGGACGCCATGTAGTCGGCGAGTGCGCGCGCGGGCGCTCCGTCCAGGAACTGGATTTGATCCGGGTCCAGTTCCTCGCTTTCGCGGATGGCGTCCAGGCGCTGTTCGTAGAGTTCGCGCTGGGACTCGGCCACGTCCACGCTGGCCGGAATCGCCTCCCCGGCCAGCATGACCAGGGTTTCGTCCGGATAGTCCAGCGCATGCACCACGGTCAGATTGCCGCCCAGGCGCGTGGACCAGTTTCGGCCGTGCTCGACGATGCTGCGCGTGAGCGCGTCCGGTGTTTCCTCGAAGGGGTCCGGATCCACGGCCGCCACCACGGGGGGATGATTCGACCAGTGCTGATTGCCCGCGAAGAGCAAAGGGCAGGTAGCGTTGCGAATCAATTTCCACTCCAGCGGGGTGAACAGCAGCCGCTTGAGCCGGGGCTCATAATGGGCATGCACCACCACCATGGACGGTTGCCATTCTTCGATGGTGTGCATCAGTTCGTTAAAACTGTCACCGGACCATACGATCCGCGGGTCGGCCAGCTGAATGCCGCTGTGTTCCGCCAGTTCACGGATATGGTTGCGCCAGGTTTCGCTGATCTTCTGCCGCGCCTGTTGCAGCGCGTCCACGCCCTGGGTCAGCCGTTTTTCCAGACTGGTGGAACGCACATTGACGAACACCGATACCGGGTCGTCACCGGCCAGGCGGGCCGCTTTTTCCAGCGCCGGCTGGCTTGCTTCCAGATCCGGATCCAGTACTACCAGCAATCCACTCACGAATAATGCTCCTGCCTTGTTCTGTGTTGATCGGCATTTTATCAGGTCACGGGCTTGTAGACTGCCAGGACGAAAATCAATGCCAGCACCAGCAGGGCGAAGGCGGCAAAACCGCACCGCCGGCCGGCCGAATACCTCCTATCCAGGGCCCGCTTGCCCGCCAGAATATAGATCACCAGCAATACCACCTTGGCGGTAAGCCAGTGATGCACCAGCGGATACCAGCCCGTGACCACCACGAGTCCGATGGCCGCGGCCAGCAGGGTGGTGTCATTGGCGTGCGGCACCCAGCGCAGGGGCGTGTGCCGCCACGGCCGGCCGGCGGCGTCGAGCGCCAGCCGCAGCATGAAAAGCGCCGCCGTGATCAGAGCCGTGGCGATATGCAGGTTCGTTAAGGCGGTGTGGAGCACCCGCGATCAGCTGGTTCCGCCCTGGTTACCCTTGCCCTCCATGAACGCATTGAGCATGTCCATGGGCAGCGGGAAGGCAATGGTGGTGGTGCGGTCGTTGGCCACCTCGGTGAGCGTCTGCAGATAGCGCAGCTGCAGCGCCTGAGGCTGTTGGGCCAGTGTGGTGGCCGCATCCAGCAAGCGTTCGGACGCCTCCAGCTCGCCATTGGCGTGGATCACCTTGGCGCGCCGGACCCGCTCGGCTTCGGCCTGACGGGCAATCACGCGCACCATGTCCTCGTCCAGATCCACGTGCTTGATCTCCACATTGGACACCTTGATGCCCCAGGCGTCGGTCTGCTCGTCCAGAATGGTCTGGATGTCCGCGTTCAGCTCATCCCGCGAAGCAAGCATTTCGTCCAGCTCGTGCTTGCCCAGCACCGAGCGCAGCGTGGTCTGAGAGAGCTGGCTGGTGGCGGAATAGAAATCCTCCACATTGATCACCGATTTCTGCGCATCCAGAATGCGGAAATAGAGCACGGCGTTGACCTTCACCGAGACGTTATCCCGCGAGATCACATCCTGGGAAGGTACGTCCAGCACCCGGATACGCAGGTCCACGCGCACCATCTGCTGGATCAAGGGAATCACGATGATCAGACCCGGTCCCTTGACCTTGTGAAAGCGCCCCAGCATGAAGATGACCCCGCGCTCGTATTCGCGCAGGATGCGAAACATGCTTGCCAGCAGTGCAATGACAATAACCGCAATGGATAATCCGAAATAACTCATTCCTGTGCCTCCACGTAAAGTGTCAGTCCATCGATGTTCCGGATGCGCAGGAGCTGGTCCTTGCGCACCGGCGTGTCCGTGCGGGCGTGCCACATTTCGCCCATGGCTCGCACACGGCCTTCCCGGTCGAAATCCTCCAGCGCGCGCGCCGTTTCATTGCGCATGCCTTCCATGCCGCTGACCACTTCATGGCGGAAAGCTTTGAAGGCCAGACGCAGTACCACCGAGAGAATCAACACGGAGGCCACGCCGAAGGCGGCGATTATGGGCATGGCGATCTGGTAGCCGGGCAGATCCGTATCCATAAGCATGATGGAGCCGACGATAAAGGCGACGCCTCCCCCGAGGCCGAGCACACCGAAGGTGGGGGTAAAGGCCTCGGTAACCATCAAACCGATGCCCAGCACGATCAGGCCCAGCCCCACATAGCTGATAGGCAGCATCTGCAGGGCATAGAGGGCGGTAAGCAGACAGATGGCCCCCACCACGCCGGGTACACCCATGCCCGGGTTGTAGAACTCCAGAATAATGCCGTAGATGCCGATCATGAGCAGGATATAGGCAACACTGGGATTGGTGATGGTGGACAGGAAGTTGGTGCGCCAGTCCTTTTCAACCCGTTGCACGGGGGCGTCGGACAGCGCCAGGGTGCGTGCGCCGGACTGCGTTTCCACGCTGCGCCCGTCGAGTTGCGCCATCAGATCGTCCAGGCTGTCCGCCTGGATATCGATGACGTTTTGTTCCAGCGCGGCGGACGAGGATAGACTCACCGATTCGCGCACGGCACGCTCGGCCCAGTCCGCGTTGCGACCGCGCTTTTCCGCCAGGCCCCGGATATAGGCCACGGCGTCATTGATGCGCTTGCGTTCCATGGCGTCGGCGGAGTCCTTGCCGCCGGAAGATTCCTGCTCTTTTGAATCGGCCTCCTCTTCACCCTGGCCGCCGCCGAAGGGCAGGGGGTTGCTGTCGTCGCCGCCGCCTCCGCCCATCTGCACGGGCGTGGCCGCGCCCAGATTGGTAGCCGGGGCCATGGCGGCAAAATGAGACGCATAGAGGATATAGGTGCCGGCACTCGCCGCCCGGGCGCCTTCCGGCGCCACCCAGGTGACCACGGGCACGGGCGAGGCGAGCAGGGCCTGGATCATTTCACGCATGGACTTGTCCAGCCCACCCGGCGTGTCCAGTTTGAGCACGAACAACTCGGCATTCGCTTCCGCCGCGTTCTCCAGCGCGCGAGCGAACCAGTCCGCCGGCGCCGGGCCGATGCCGCCTGTCAGGGTCATGACATGAACAGCACCGCCCGCTTCGCTCTGCTGCTGATCCTGCGCCTGAACACCCGCGCCCCAGAGAGCAAGGACGGGGAACAGCAATACCACCAATGCGCGCAGAAAAAGCCGCGGGGTGGTATCGAATCGCCGGGCCATGAAGTTCATGCCGTTCTCCCTTATGGACGGGCTTCCTGCCAGCAGCATACAAGTTGACGCGGCGCGGGTGTACAGGCGCCGCCGGTTTTTTACGCGGCCCTGCGGCGCCGGCTCATGGCGGCCACCGTCAGCGCGGGCAGAGCGGTGACGGTGACCAGGGCCGTGCCCATGAGCCCGAAGAGCACAATGGCGCCCACGCCCCGGTAGAGTTCCGTACCCGAGCCGGGCAGAAAGACCAGCGGCGCCAGGCCCGAAACCGTCGTCAGCGTGGACATGGCGATAGGGCGCAGGCGTGAAGCCACGGCTTCGCGCACCGCTTCCAGGGACGAGCTCATGCCCTCGCGGAGATTGGTCATGGATCGGTGCACGACCAGAATGGGGTTGTTCACGACCGTACCCATGAGAATCAGAAAGCCCAGCATGGAAATCATGTCGAAGGGCTGGCGAAAGCCCTGCAGGCCCATCCATTCCATGAGCTGACCGGCGCCGTTCATCAGCACCAGCCCCACGATGCCGCTGGCAATGCCCATGGGGATGGTGGCCATGATCAGCAGGGGATAGCCCCAGTGGGTAAAGATGGCCACCAGCAGCAGGAAGATGATCGCCAGCGCTACCATATAGTTCGCGCCCAGCGCCTCGCGCGTGGCCTGAAGCTGATCGGCGGCACCGGAAATTTCCAGATTCACGGACTGCGGGATCTGACCTTCATAGCGCAGATGATCCACCACCTCGTTGCGCACCCGTTGTACACCGGTTTCCAGCGCTACATCACGCGGCGGAATAATATTGAGTGTCACAGTGCGTCGCGCATTGACCCGGCGTACCTGGGCGGTGTCCACGGTTTCATGGATCTGCGCCATGCTTGTCAGCGGCAGGGTGCCGCCGCCGGGCGTATGGATGGGCAATTGTTCCAGATTGTCCAGACGCGCTTGCGTGCCCGTATCGCTGTAGAGATAGATGTCGATCTTTTCGTCCGCCTGGAAGAACTCGTCCACGAAGGCGCCATCGGTCAGCGCGGCCACGTTGAAGCCCAGATCCTGTGTGCTCAGGCCCAGCTCCGAGGCTCGATCCCAGTCCGGGCGCACCTCGACCAGGGGCTGTGCCAGCTGCAGTGTTGAGGGGTTGGCCTGGATGCGCGGGTTGTCGAAGACGGCCTCGGCGCGGGCATAGGCGGCATTGCCCACGGCATAGATATCCGCCAGATCGGGACCGGAAATGTTCAGATTGACGCTGCGCGTGCCGCCGTCATTGCTGGTAATGATCGAGCCGCGCGCGGCAAAGGCGCGCATGCCCGGATATTGCTCGTACTTTGCCGAGATGGCATCCATCAGTGGTTCGATATGGTTGATATCCACGGACTCGGTGATGATGCGGATGTTCTGGGCGCTGATGCTCATGTTCAGGTACTTCATGGCCGGCACCTCGGTTTCGCCCTGGTCGAAACGGGCCGGGTCGTCACCCACATAGGGCATGAAGTAGTCTTCCAGTTCCTGGCCGATTTCGTGCATGGTGTC
The DNA here is from genome assembly GCA_913055795.1 of uncultured Alcanivorax sp. GTDB lineage: Bacteria > Pseudomonadota > Gammaproteobacteria > Pseudomonadales > Alcanivoracaceae > SLJS01. The sequence continues at coordinate 13,585 of CAJXLA010000001.1, forward strand.
CAGGTTGTAGCCCGGCGGGGCATTCATGCTGGCAAAGGTCTTGGGCTCCTCGCCTTCGGGCAGGTATTCCGCCGGAGGTGTAAGCACGAAGATAATGAACAGCGCCGCGGCCAAAGCCACGCCCACACAGCTCCAGCGCCGCCGCGGCGTGGCCAGCAACCAGTCCACGCGCGCGAGCACCTTTTGCTGCAACCGCGCGCCCCGGCCGCTGCTCTGGTCCAGGCCCGAAAAATCCAGCCGTGCGGCGGCCGTGGGGATGACGGTGGTGGCCACCAGCATGGACACGAGGATGGACGCGGACACGCCGATGGCGATATCCGAATAGAGCTGGCCCGCCTCCTCTTCGATGAAGACAATGGGCGTAAAGACCAGCACCGTGGTGAGCGTGGACGCCAGCACCGCCGGCCAGACCTTGCGCACCCCGGCGGCCGCCGCCTTGAACCGTTCCAGGCCCTTGCGCCGTTCCAGTTCGATGCTTTCCAGCACCACAATGGAGTTGTCCAGCGTCATGCCGATGGCGAAGGCCACGCCGGCCAGGGAAATCACATTGATGGTGCGCCCGGTAATCAGCAGGCCCAGGAAGGCGGCGATGGTGCAGATGGGAACGCCCATGACGCCCACCAGTGTGGCGCGTCCCGAACGCAGGAACAGGAACATCACCGCCGTGGCGAACACCGCGCCCAGGGCCAGGTTTTTCCAGACGCTGCGCACGGAGTCTTCCACATAACCGGCGTCCTCGGCGGTCAGTTCCAGCTTCATGCCCGCGGGCTCGAGCACTTCTTCGTTGATCCGCTCCATGCGCTCAAGCATGGCGTACTTGATGTCGATGACATTGGAGCCGCTTTCCCGGCGAACCGACAGGGAGATGACCGGCTGGCGATTGACGTAGCTGTAGCGGCGCAGCTCGAAGTGGTCCTGTTTGATGGCCGCCACATCACTGAGGCGGGTAATCGAATCCCCACTGCGCTGGAGCACCATGGCCCGGAGTTCATCCAGGTCCTCGAAACGGCCCTGGGTGCGCAGCAGATAACGGCGCTTGCCGCTTTCCAGCTGGCCGCCGGAGACATCCTGGTTGCGCGCGCGGATGGCGTCGCGGACCTGGGCGGGGGAGAGGTTGCGTTGGGCCAGCGCATCGGGCTGGAGCTTGATCTGAACCTGACGCTCGGCTCCGCCGCCCACCTCTACCAGCGACACGCCGTCCACGCGTTCCATGCGCGGACGCACATTGTCGTCGATGAAGTCGCGCATCAGGTCCATGTCCAGCTCGCGCGGATTGCCGGGCAGGGGGGATACGCGGAAATACATGAAGGAGTTCGAGGAAAAGGACGCGGCGTAAATGCGCGGTTCGTCCACATTGGTGGGGTAGCTGGGCACCTGGGTCAGGGCGTTGTTGACCCGGATCAGCGTCTCGGTCATGTCGATGCCGAAGGGGAACTCCAGCTCCACTTCCGCCTCGCCGCTGGAGGCGGTACTCGTCATTTCCTCCAGGTTGGGGATGTTCTGCAGGTATTCCTCCTGCTCGATGAGGATTTCCTTTTCAATGTCCTGGGGGGTGGCGCCGGGCCAGGCCGTGCGGACCGTGATGGTGCGCACTTCCAGATCCGGAATCATCTGCACCGGAATGCGCATGGCCGCCAGTACGCCCAGCACCGAAATGATCAGCACCACCACGGTCATGAGGGTGCCGTGGCGAATAATGCGCTCGAACATGCCCCTCAGCTCCCGCCGCTATCGGAGATGCGGACCTGCTGCTCCGGGTTGAGCGCTTCATTGCCCTGGACCACCACCCGCGTGCCGGCTTCCAGGCCGGAACGGATTTCCACCTTGCCGCCGAAGGTGAGCCCGGTTTCCACGCGGCGTTCCCGCACCCGGGTTTCGCCATCGGCTTCCTTGATTTCCCAGACCGTGGTGCGTCCGTCCGGATGCCGGATGAGCGCGTCGCGCGGGACCACCACGGATTTACGGCCGGTATCCAGTGCCAGCACGGCACTGGCCCCCATACCCGGCTGCAGGGCCTTGTCCGCGTCCCGCAGTTCGGTGCGCAGCAAAAAGGTGCGCGCCTGGGGGTCGTTCACCGGCACAATGGCGCGCACCCGGGCGGGGAAGGCGTTATCGGGCAGGGCGTCCAGCTCTACGGTGACAGCGGTATTCTCGGACAATCGCGGCAGATAGCGTTGCGCCACGCGGAAATCGAGGCGCAGCTGGTCCAGGTTTACCACTTCCATCACGCCGTCGCCCGGCGTGACCCATTCCCCCGGATCCACCATGCGGCGGCTGACCACGCCGGAGAAGGGTGTCGAGACCCTGTGCCGCTCCAGCTCGGCGCGCCGCTGATCGGCCACGCCGCGCAGCCGCTCCAGCGCCTGCTCATCCATGGCCACTTCCGCTTCCAGCGAGCGGATTTCGGACTGCGAGATGTTCTGGTCCAGGTTGCGCGCTTCCCGGAGCCGCCGGCGAGCATCATCCAGCGCGGCCCTGGCTTCATCCGCCTCCGCGCGGGCCGCGCGCAGCTGCGCCTCGGTGATTTCCCGGTCCAGCTGGACCAGCGGCGCATCGGCGTCCACCGCGTCGCCTACATCCGCGCTCAGTTGCGTGACGCGGCCGGCTACGGCGGCCGAAACCTCCGCATGACGCAGCGCCACCACCGAACCGTTGACCCGGACTTCCTCGATGATGGGCCGGCGTTCGACGGTTTCCAGGCCCACAGTGGGCACCTGGGCGTGGGCGAGTCCGGATAGCAGGACAAAACCGATCAGTGCCGCCCAAGCGCGAAACCGGGACCACTCATTCATGAGCAACACTTCTCCTGTGTACGCGGGCAAGTGAGGGGCTTCAAAGGTATAGCATGCGCATCGTTGCGAAAACCGTGTGAAGGCCGCGTGCACGGGAATGCCAATAAATAGCTGCTCGTGCGCTGATTTCTTGCCAACCTCAACTTCGCATAATGTAGATTATGTTAAATATAACATGGCTCACAAAATCGATCCCGTGGGCCCTGATCACGAGCCATCGTCGCGGTTATTCTTGTGGTTGCAGTCGTCCCCCGTTTCAGGGTTCCGATGCGGTACTGTTTCCGAGCAGCTCTCGCGGCTGTCGTGGCGCGCCGGCTCCTCTCTGCTGATTTCGGGAAGACGCTTGCCGGTCCCTTCTTCGACGTCGTCCTGGGCGGATTCCGGGGACTCATTTGCGGCCAGCAGGTACACGGCCAGCAGTGCCGCCATCGGGCTCCAGAAAGCGACCTGCGCGGTGTATGCGATTGGGTTCCTGGAAAACCGAAAACCTAGGAATAAATGCGTGAGCGTCAAACGCTTGGATGCCGGGCGTGGCCCTGGGCCAGCCGGTCCAGCGGGCCCTGGTCCCGGAAATAATGAACATGACCCCGGAAATCCGACTGCTCCGCCGCGATGGCCTGCAACTCGTCCCGATAACAGGCTCGCGCGGGGGCATGACGCAATACATCAGGTCCACCGGCCCCCGGGACAGGCCGCGCCGGATGGGCAAGTAAAAGGACGAAGGCCGACAGGCCGAGCCGGTGACGGAGCGTCCACAAACGGCTCAACCCGCCGAAAAGCCGATCCAGTCGGGGCAGGCCCACGCTGATCATGCCCGCGAGCAGCAGGCAGGACAGTCCCGCGACACCGGTGACCCGCCCTGCCCGCTCCAGCCCCGCGTCAGCGCGGACGCCAGGCTCACCAGCGCCAGCACTGTCAGGGGGGTCCAGCAGCTACCCGGATTGTTCATGCTCGTGCTCTGTGGGCGGAGCAGGCAGGACTGCAGCCTCGGGTGTCCGTTTAATGGGTCCTTCCGGTAGCCGGCTTGAGCGCGAAGGTTTCGCGATCTGGTAGAGTAACGACGACGGTCACAAATCCAGGTTGCTCCGATTATGGGTGAGCTCGAAGGGACCTTGTTTGAAGGTCTGCAGGCGCTGTCCGATTCCGCCTTCCCCAAGGAGTGTTCCCGGTGCGGGCGCCAATATCATTCGCCGCGTGATTTTGTCCGTGAGTCGCGCCCGCCCCCTAACGGTTCCGGGTTCAAGTCCGGCTACGATGACGACGAATCAACGGTGCTCCAGCTTTTTCGCAACTGTGAATGCGGCTCCACCCTGATGGACTTCTTCAACGACCGCCGGGACACGAGTGAGCGTGGTCAGAAAAGGCGGCAATTGTTCGGCGAATTGCTCGACACCCTGGAACAACAGGGTATGCCGCCGGATGAAGCCCGTCCGGAGCTGCGCAAGCTCATGAATGGAGAGCACAGCGAGCAGCTGGAAGCCATGGGCGCGCGCATCAGCATCCGCAGCCGTGTACAGGAAGACGACGGCTCGGCCTGATCGGTTCCGGATGGGCAGCCTGGCCGGGGCTCGATCGACGGTCGAAACCCGGCATCAGGAAGACGCTTTCGGCGCTTAAAACGCCCTTTTTTCATATAGATAGAATGCAAACTTAAAGTTTTTTTTCAAGGTTGGTTTTCGGCAAGATTCCACTCACGCAACGCCTGTCGGAAAATGCCCCCTGGCACTGCTCAGAAAGAGTCCGGCCATAGCGGCGGCGACGGCGATGTCCGGCCAGCCGCTGCCCGTCCAGGCTACGAGTCCGGCCGCCCCGATAACGGTCAGATTGTTGATGGCATCATTGCGCGAGCACAGCCATACGGAGCGCAGATTGGCGTCGCCGTCCCGAAAGCGCATCAGCAGGCCCGCACTGGTCATGTTGGCCCCGAGCGCGATCAGGCCCACACCGGCCATGAGCGCGGCGTCCGGCGGCTGCGGTTCCAGCGCGCGGAATGGCCGATCACGGCCAGGGTCAGGCCATAGGTGAAGGCATCACCGGCGAAATCCAGGGCATCGGCCAGCAGCGCCCGCGAGCCCGCGATCTGTCCCGCTACCACCTCCACCCGGAACAGGGTGATATTGATGGCCAGTACCCAGCTCAGCGCGCGCCGATAGCCCGGGGAAGCGCCGTCACAGGGGGTGTTGTCGTCACAACAGGCCACGAGCTGGCTCCCGAAACTTCACGCGGCAAGGGCATTGTGAACCCCGTGGCCCCTGCGGGCTCCGCGCGCCGGGCTGCTTCAGAATATGGAGATATTCTGGGCCGCCGGCAGGGGCTTGCCCTCCTCCAGCGGCCGTTCGTCCAGGTTGAACACCACGCGCGGATGACGGCGTTCCTCGATGGCCTCGATGACGTCGTCGTCGGCGCGGTTGGCAAAAAAATGCGCCAGCTGCCATTGATCCGTTTCCCAGATATGCTCCGGGATGTCCTTCATGAAGGAAATCCGGCCGGTATTGCGCTCGGGATCATAGCTGTGGGCGATGCCCACATGGATGTTGAACCCGCCCTGGGCCAGCTGTTCCGCATGGGGTAGGCCCGGCACCATGAAACCGTCGATGTACTGATCCGCCGTTTCGCGCAGTTCGCGCGAGACATTGTTGAAGCCCAGCACGTCCACGCGGATGCCCCGGTCCTGGAGCGCCGTGACCACCTTGGTCATATCACCGTCGCCCGTGCACAGCAGCACCCGGTCCAGGCGCTGGGTCTGGAGCAGCATGTCCACGGCCATGTCCAGATCGGCGTTGGACTTGGGGTGCTCGTTGCCCTCCTCGTCCCGTTGCCACTTCACGGTCTTGATCACCACCTTGAACCCGGTGCGGCGCAGGGCTTCGTGATAGCCCAGGTTCTTGTCGCGATAGACCGGGTCCGTGTCGGCCCTGCGGGCGTCATAGGCGATATAGGTGTTCATGCGGATGGGCATGGCTCCGTCCCGGGTGGCGAGGTTGCGCAGGACGTTGTAATCCATGCCGAAGCCGCCGTTCGACTGGACATTGGAGCCATCCACGAAGATACCAACGCGTTTCACATCACCTCCCGTGCACAAGGGTTCGGAAAAACCGCGAAATTCTATCACGCCGTGGTGAGCGGTGCGTGATCAATGCACCATTTCGCGGGCCCCGCCACGGCCCCAGAACAGGGCCAGACAGGCGCCGGCGCTGCACAGGGCCATGGTCAGGGTCATGGGGGCGAGACTGTGGTCGTGAAAAAGTGCGAAGAGCCCGCCCGAGGTCCCGGCCAGTGTGAACTGCAGGGTGCCGTTGATGGCGGTGGCGGCCCCACTGTCCGACGGGAAATAGTGGATGAAGGAGGCGATGGCATTGGGGATAATAATGGCCACCAGGCTCACCGCGACCGCGAACAGCGGGACGGCCGCGCCCAGGGGCAGCCAGCCGGCCGTGGCCAGCATGGTCAAAACCGCGATGGTCACGGCCTGGACACCGAGCCCCGTCGCCATGATGGATTCCGGGACGAAGTGGCGCAGCAGCCGCACGTTGAGCCGGTTCAGGATCAACATGCTCACCACATTCAACCCGAACAGCACCGGAAAGACTTCCCGGCTGACGCCATAGAACTCGATATAGACAAAGGCGGAGTCGGTAATGAAGGCGAACATGGCGGCAAAGGCGAGACCATTGGCCACAATCAATCCCATGCCGTGGCGATGGCGCAGTACCCGACCATAGGCGGCCAGAATCTGGCCCAGCGAGGCGCGGCTCTTGCGCACCGCGGGCATGCGCGGCAGCCACCCGCCCAGCACACCCAGCATCAGGCCCGCGTAGACGGCCAGAAACAGGAAGATGCTGCGCCAGTCGAAAAGGTTGACCAGCACCGTGCCAATGACGGGGGCCAGCAGGGGCGCGATCAGCATGACCAGGCCAATGCGCGTGAGTACGTCGGCCGCGTCGGTGCCGTTGAAGTGATCCCGCACCGAGGCGGCACAGATCACCACCGTGGCGCCGCCGCCCAGCGCCTGGAGGAAACGCAGCCCGTAAAGCTGCTCCAGCGACGTGCTCATGGCAATCAGCAGGCTGCAGAGCACGAAGAGCGACAGTCCGAAGGCGCCCACCTTGCGCCGGCCCATATGATCCGACAAGGGACCGCCCACCAGCTGCCCCAGGGCCGTGCCCAGCATGTAGAAACTCAACGAGAGCTCCACGCGGGGCACCGACACGCCGAAGCTGTCCGCCATGGCGGGAAACGCCGGCAAATAGGTATCAATGGCCAATGGGCCCACCGCGATCAGCCCGCCCAGAATTACGGCCAGGCGTTGTGGTGAAACGGTCGGCATGGACACTCCAGAGGGCGTGGCGCAGCAATGATACTACCCGGCCGCCGTCGGTAAAAAGCAAAGCACCCGGCCGGAGTCAAAAAGGGAAAAAACGGTTGCCAGCCCGCCCCCTTCGTGGCGACCATACGCGCTTCTCTCGAGGGGGCCGGCGGAGACAGGCATGAATCTGGATATCGCTCTGCAACTGGTGCTTATCGGCCTGCTCGCCTTTCTGTGCCAGTGGGGTGCCTGGCGTATCAAGCTCCCGGCCATCCTGCCGCTGCTGGTCACGGGGCTGTTTCTGGGTCCCCTGACCGGGATACTCAACCCGGCCGAACTCTTCGGCGACATGCTGCTGCCCGGCGTTTCCCTGGCCGTCGCCGTAATCCTGTTCGAAGGCGCCATGAGCCTGCGTCTGGACGAGATCCGGGGCGTGGGGCGGGTCGTGTGGCGTCTGATTATCCTGGGGGGATTGACGACCTGGGCCGTGGTTACGCTGGGCGCCTGGTGGCTGGTCGATGCGATCTCGCTGGAAGTGGCGCTGCTGCTGGGTGCTTTGGTCGTGGTAACGGGCCCCACCGTGATCGTCCCCATGCTGCGCAGCGTGCGTCCGGTCAGCAGCGTCTCCCGGCTGCTGCGCTGGGAAGGGATCATCATCGATCCCCTGGGCGCCCTCCTCGCCGTGCTGGCCTATGAAATCATCGTCGCCACGGGGGCCGAGGCGGTCCAGCAGACCCTGCTGATCCTGCTGAAGAGTCTGGGACTGGGGACAGGACTGGGCATTGCGGTGGCCTTCGGGCTGGCGTTCCTGCTACGGCGTCATCTGGTGCCGGAATATCTACGCAGTTTTCTGGTGCTGTCGGCCATCCTCGCGGAATTCGTGGTCGCCAACATGGTGGTGCACGAATCCGGTCTGCTCGCCGTGACCGTCACGGGTCTGGTGCTGGCGAACAGCCGCGGGGTGAACACCCGGGATGTGCTGCACTTCAAGGAGAATCTGTCCGTGATGCTGATTTCGGCGCTGTTCATTGTCCTGGCGGCGCGTATCGAAATGCAGCAGATGGCCGAGTTCGCCGTGCCGGCGCTGATCGTGCTGGGCCTGGTTCAGCTGGTGGGCCGGCCCCTGGCCGTCTGGGTAGCCACCCTGGGCAGCAATCTGAACTGGCGCGAGAAGTCGCTGCTGGCCTGGATTGCTCCCCGGGGCATTGTGGCCGCGGCCGTATCCGCGCTTTTCGCGGAACGCCTGGCCGAAAACAATGTCGCCGGCGCGGAAATGCTGGTGCCCCTGACCTTTGCCGTCATCATCGGCACCGTGGCCCTGCAGAGTGTCACCGCCCGGCCGCTGGCGCAATTGCTCAAGGTGGCCGTGCCCGCACCCCGGGGCTTGCTGATTATCGGCGCCAATCCGGTGGCCCGGAGCATCGGGGAAGCCCTGAAGAAGAATGGCTTTCCCATCCTGCTCGCCGACTCCAGCTGGGAACACAGCCGGGCGGCGCGCATGCGCGGGTTGCCCGTGTATTACGGCCATTCGGTGTCCCAGTACGCGGATCGGGCCCTGGATCTGGTGGGCTTCGGCCGCATGCTGGGCATGAGCCTGCGCCGGGAAATGAACACCCTGGCGGCCATGCGCTATCGTATGGAGTTCGGTGAGCAGAATGTGTACAGCCTGGCACCGTCCGCCGAACAGGAGGAAAAAATCACGGCGGTGCCGGATCATCCGGGCCGTACCCTGTTTGCGCCGGATCTTACCTACACGCGGCTGGCAAACCTGCTGGATCAGGGTGCGATGGTCCGCAAGACGCGGCTCACCGCCGCCTACAATTTTGACGCCTACCAGGATACTCCCGGCCGCCAGGTCTGGCCCCTGTTCGCCATCGACCCGCGGGGCTGGCTCCATGTCTTCAGTGTCGAGGAAAAGCCCCGGCCCCAGCCCGGCTGGCACATTCTGGGGCTGATTCTGGAGGAATCGGATCAGCAGGCGCCGGAATCCGGCGAGGAAGTGGTCAAGGCCCGGGCCCGGCGACAGAAACAGAAGGAAGCCAAGGTCGCGCGCAAGGAGAAGAAAACGGGTGGACACGGCAATAAAGAATCAAACCAATAAATTTTTATAGACAATAACTTATGAATAATATTTAAAGCAGGTTGTAAACTTGGTGCCAGGCTGCGCTCCCGCAGGGAGCGTTCCCTGCCCCCTGCCGCCTGGTTCTCGCTCCGCTTGCGGTGTTGCTGACGATCTACTTCACGAGTTGCCCCCGCAACGGGGCCATCGTATCGAGCACTTCACCGGCACTGGCATCATCCACTCCGAGTGCCGCCAGGGCGCCCATAAGCTGTTAGATAAATTGCCGGCCTTCGCCCCGATACGTGGGCACCTCGTCCACGACTCGCCCACCACGGATCAACAGGAGTGAATTGAACCGCTCGCATAGTTCACCCGCCTTGGCGTGACGGAAAAATACGGGTTCGCCCAGCCCCGGGGCATTGTCGCCGGTCAGCGGCGTCTGTACTTCGCCCGCCCCTTCGTTGGGGTCCAGTGCCAGGCCTTCCGGCAAGGTCGGCACCGGCAGTCGGTCCGGCGTGGCGCTGCCCGAGGCCACATAACCGCCGCCCAGACAAGTGACATGATCGTCGTCGGGCTGGCGCACGACTTCCAGCGCGAACATGGCCGCCGGGACGTGGCGGAAATTGTGGTAGTGATCGAAAAGCGCCGGCGAATAGAGGCCGCTGCCCGCGGCCACTTCCGTGACCTCCCGGTCCGCGGTGGTCGATTCCAGGCTGCCCGTGCCCCCGCCGTTGACGAAGCGCAGCCGGGCGCCGGCGTCATGCAGCGCCTGAACCACCGCATCCCGGCGCTGTGCAAGTTCACGGATGGAACGCCTCTTGAGCGCGCGAATGATGGCATTCCTGGCCCGCTGGCCGGGTCCGGTATCCGTGACGCCGGCAATCTGGGCCTCGTAGCCCATGACCCCGTCCAGCGTTACCGCCGGGTGATCCCGAATCATGCGATACAGTGCCAGTGCGTCTTCCACGGAGCGTATGGGCGAGCGAAACACGCCGAAATTCAGCCCCGGCAGGCGCATGGACATGTCCACTTCCAGGCACAGCGGCAGGGTTACGCCCTGCTCCTCGGCGATGGTCCCCAGACGTCGTACATGCTCGGGGCAATCCACCATGAGCGTGATCTCGCCGCCTCGCCGGATCTGTTCACAGACGCGGCGCACCGCCTCGGATTCCAGGGTGGGATAGGCCACCAGCAGATCCGTGAAACCGTGTTCGGCGAGCATGCAGGCTTCGCGTGCGTGGAAGCACATCAGGCCCTGGAAGCGCTCATCGAAAGCCTGCGCATAGGCCAGGATCGCTTGGCTGCGCACGGATTTGCTTGCCAGGCGCACGGGCAGTTCCCCTGCCCGTTCGAGGATATCGGCCAGATTCCGGTCCAGGCGGTCCAGATCCACCAGCGCGGCGGGCAGGGCCCGCCCGCCCAGTGCCTCGCGGTAATAGGCCCAGGCTTCGCTCATCCGTCCTGCCCCCTGGGTTTCTGGGAATGGCTTTCCAGTTTCAGCCCCGCCAGGGCGAAACGCAGCAAACGGCTGCTGAAGAGGTTGTCGATCAGCCGTCCGAACAGCGTGTACTTGGTACGGGTATAAGGATACCAGTTGGCTTCAATGGTATCGCTCTGCTTGTCGATCATGACCGCCTTGGACCGGGTAAAGCCCAGCAGCCCCTCGGCGCCCTTCACCCGGCCGAAGCCGGATTCGCCCGTGCCGCCGAACGGCAGGCCCGGATTGCCTTCGGTCACCATGACATTGTTGATGGGCACCGCCCCGGCCTGTATTTGCCGGGCCATGCGCTCCGCGCGGTCGAGATCCTTGCTCCAGACACTGGCGCTGAGCCCGAAGTGCGGATGATTGGCGTAGGCCAGGGCCTGTTCCTCCGTATCAAAGGGGATCACCGGGATCAGCGGACCGAAGGTTTCCTGATGCATGAGCATCATGTCGTCGGTGATGCCGCTAATCACCGCCGGCTGGATGATGCGGTCATGGCCTTCCACACCGTCACCACCGTGCACCCGGGCGCCCTTGCGCCGGGCGTCGTCCAGATGCTGGCGGATAATGTCGCACTGGAAATCCGTGGTAATGGCGCCCAGGTCCGCATCACCGTCGTCATCGGTGTTGACGACGAGCTTGTCCATCTCGTTTTCCAGTTCACGCACAAACTGGTCATAGATGCCGCGCTGAACATAGAGCCGCTCCACCGAGGTGCAGGACTGACCGGAGTTGGTCAGCGCGCCCCAGAGGGCGCCGGCCACCGTGCGTTTCAGGTGCACGTCGTCAAAGACGATCATGGCGTCCTTGCCGCCCAGCTCCAGATCCACCGGAATCAGCAACGGCGCCGCCTGGGCCAGGATCTTGCGGCCCGTGGGCGCGCTGCCGGTGAAAAAGATCTTGTCCGGGCGGGCATCGATCAGCTGTTGGGCGGTCTCGCCGTCGCCGTAATGGACGTGCAGGTTGCGCTCCAGCAGCGGAATGCCGCGCACCAGTTCCTCGAATACCCCCTGCAGGGGCGTGTGTTCCGAGGGTTTCAGCAGCACACCATTGCCCGCCGCCAGCGCGCCGGCCACGGTGGTCATGGCGATATGGAAGGGGTAATTCCAGGGCGAGATCACCAGCACCACGCCCAACGGCTCGTGCCAGATGCGCGATTTCTTGCCCATGAGCGCGAGCGGGGTTTCGGCCTTCTCGTCGCCCAGGATCTTCGGCGCGCGTTTGATGACCCAGTGCAGATAATCCAGCGTGCCCAGCACCTCGGAAACCAGCGCGTCGGTGCGGGTTTTACCCGTTTCCTCCATGACCCGTTCCACGATCCATTCACGCCAGTCGCGCATGCGTTCCAGCACCTGCTCCAGCGCTTCCAGCCGCTGCTCCATGGGTGCAGAGGCCAGTTCCCGGGCCTGATCACGGGTCTGTTTCATCATGGCCGAAGAATCTTCCATCAGTTGTCCTCTACCGGTTCGCAATGAATGTGGCAATCAATGCCCGCGTGCACCCGTCCCTGCTCGTCCACGCCGGCGTAGTAGACGGTAAAGACGACCCCACGCAGGCCCATATCCAGTAGCCGGAAGGGCGCCCCCGCCATGCCCGGCAGACGCCGCAGGGGCGTGTTCACGGCCACGAGCAGCGCCAGCAGGGGGCGCGGCAGCCACGCCAGCACCGACACCAGGGTCAATAGTGCCTCGCGGTCATCAGGCGGACTGGATTCCAGTGCGGTTTCCAGGTGCTGGACGACACCGCTGTCACTGAAGGATGGCAGCCCCCGGCCGCCGGGAATCAGCACATCCCCGATCTTGTTCCAGGCGCGGCGCTGTCGTTCGGTAAGCGGCGTCATGCGGCCTCCGGGCGCGCATCCAGGGGTTCGCCCAGCAAGCGCTCGGCGGCCCGGTGGGCCAGCGCCATGATGGACAGGGACGGATTGATGCCGGGCGCATCCGGGAAAAGGCTGGCGTCCATGACATAGAGATTGGGCAGGCCATGGACCTGGAAATCGGGATTGACCACCGACGTGGCCCGATCCCGGCCCTGGGCACAACCGCCCATGAGGTGGAGCCCGATGCGCACCGGCGAATGCACCACCTTGCGCGCGCCCGTGGCGCGGTAGATGTCGTGGATGACGTTCAGACCCGCCCGTGCGCGCTGCCGTTCCGGCGCGCCCACGCGCTTGTCGATGCGCAGCCCGCCCCGGCCATCGCCGCCGATGCGGCCGGGGGTGACATCACGCACCGCCACCTCGATACACGCGAGGTTTCGATAGGCGCGCATAAGATCCCGGTGTTTCGCGCCGAAACCGGGCATCAGATAAGCGGCACCGCTCGGGCCCATGAAGACGTTTTCCAGCTTGAAACCCGCCGCGCGGAAGCGCTCGTCATCGGATTTGACTGCCTGGAAACTGCCCTTGTGGGCATCGATGATCCGGTCATACAGCGCCAGCGTGACGAACTGGGGATGGCAGTAGAAGCCTTTGCCCAGCGCGGGCAACTCCGGGGCCAGCCCGGATGCCTGGAGAATCCGGGTGGAGCCCAGGGACCCGGCGGCGAGCACACAGCGACGTCCGAAAAAGCGCCGCGCCCGGCCCTGTTGCCGCCCAAAGACCGTCACCTGTTGGCGGCCGTGCGACAATCCATCCACCTGGCAGTCCGTGACGACTTCGAGGCCCTGTTGTTCCGCGCGGGCGAGGAAGGTGACCGGCATGCTCTGCTTGGATGCACGCGGGCAACCGCCCAGGCAACGGATGCAGTCATTGCCCTGGTCCACGCGGCAGTGGGACTGGCCCCGGCGTAGCGGCGCCCAGCCGTAGCCCAGCTTTTCAAAGCCGTCGACATAAAGTTCGGCGTTACGATTGCCGTTTTCCCGCGGTATGTGCTCCAGGGTGAGTTCGGACTCCACGGCATCGTAATGCCGCGCCATGGCATCCACGGAAAACTCGTCCAGCCCGGAGCGCTCGGCCCAGGAATCCAGGGCCCGGGCGTCGAAGCGGTCCAGCAGGGCCTGATTGATGACGGTGCCGCCGCCGAAGACCTTGCCGCGCAGGAACATGAAACCCGCATCCCGGCTGGCGTCCATGCCGCCGTTCCACATCAGGCGGTTGTTGGCCTCGAGTTCGTTGTCCGGGTGTTCATGGGACTGGAAGCGCGATCCCGCCTCCAGCATGAGCACGGAATGCCCGGCGGCGGTGAGCCAGCGTGCCAGCGGCCCGCCTCCAGCACCCGAGCCCACGATAATGTAGTCGTAGCAGCGATCCGCCACGGCGCGACTCCTTGCTCGATATTATTTGCACTATAGTACAAATTTTATTGTGTTCAAGAGCTGTCGCTCTGGCGGGCAATCACGAATCGCCCTGCCAGTCGTGGAAACTCTCCGATTCCACATAATCGCCGTAGACCGGATGGTCCGCCAGGGCCTCGAAATCAATCTGCTGCCCGAAGCGCTCTTCCAGCGCCCGGAACCAGCGCGTGGTGGCGCTCCAGTCCTGCTGCCGGGCGGCACACTGGGCCGCCAGCGGATAAAGTTTCTGGTAATCGGGCCAGCGCTTCACGGCCTTCTCCAGGTCTTCACGAGCCTCGCTGCAACGCCCGCGCGCCAGCGCCCGGGCATGGTCCAGCCAGGCCAGACCCGGATCACGGCCGAGTTCCTCGCGCAGATGGGTCATGGCACGGGCGGCATCCTCCTCGTCCCCCTGCTGTACGGCCTGCTCATAGCGCCACAGGGAACTGTATGCCTCCTCCAGCGGCTGCATCCGGGCCAGCGCGCTCGTATAGCAGTCCTCTTTGCTGCAGGCCGCGAGCACCAGACGCGACAGAATGCGCCCCTGACGCGAATCCGGCAGTTCAGCCAGTGCCTGAAGCGGTTGTTCGTTCAGCCGCTCGAGGAAACCCCGGGCAGCATCCCCCTGTGCCACCAGTGACTCCACCAGCTCGGACAGGCTCACGCCCAGGGCATAGTCGTACCAGCCCGCCAGTTGGCCCTCGTCGTTGTATTGCAAGGCAAGATAGTTGAGATTGTCACCGACGAATTCCAGCCGCAGGGTCATGCCCGCCGCTTCGGGGGCCAGCGCTACACCCCGCAATTGTCCGCCGCGCAGCCGGGGCTTGAGTTCTTCCAGCAAGGATGTAATGCGCCGGTCCACGCCGGCCGCGCTCGCCAGGGCCGAGGTATTCAGGGCTTGAAAGGCCGGCTCCAGGCTGCGGCTCTGGTTAAGTCGCTCGATCAATGCGTTCGGCTCCGCCGCCCGGGCCGCCATAACGGTCAGCATCAAGGTGAGCAACAACCCGATTCGGTATTGCATGGCTTCGTCCCCCTCTTTTCGTCCGGACTCTATCATGCACCCGGGCACCGAACTCAGAGTTTGGGCGGATACCCCGTGATTCGCCGGATGGCGCGGTACAGCGGCGCCAGGCGGCGGTAGAGGCGGCTGTACACCTCGCGGTGAAGCTGATCATAGAGCCGGGCGTTGTCCGGGTCGGGATCGAAGCGGTCCCCGGCATGGGTCATGGCAGCCACGGCTCTTTCATGGTCGGCATGCAAACCGGCGCCCACGGCCGCGTTGATCGCCGCGCCCAGGCCCGAGGTTTCCCAGGTGTGGGGGCGTTCCACGGGCAGATTGAAGAGATCGGCGGTGATGTGCATGGCTTCGTCGCTGCGTGAGCCGCCGCCGGATACGCGCAGCCGTTCCAGGGCTACGCCGTTGCGTTTTTCCAGGCGCGTGCGTCCGGCCCGCAAGGCATGGGCGATGCCCTCGATAATGGCCCGGTACAGATGCGCTCGGGTATGCACGTCACCGAAGCCGATAATGGCGCCCTTGGCCTCGGGGCCCGGCATGCGGACGCCGGGATTCCAGAAGGGTTGCAGGGTCAGGCCCATGGCTCCGGGCGGCGAGGCTCGCAGCAGGTCCTCGAACAGCGCTTCCGGGGGTAGCCCCCGGCGTTCGGCTTCCTCCACCTCCGCCCGGGCGAATTCGCGCTTGAACCAGTTCACCATCCAGTAACCGCGTTGAACGATGATCTCGCTGTTGTAGTGCCCCGGCAGCGCCGCGGGATAGGGCGGCACAAAGCCCATGGGCTCCACATAACGGTCATTGCCGGTATTGATGGTGGCCGTAGTGCCGTAGCTGAGATGGCCGATGTCGGGTGTGAGCGCGCCCGAGCCCAGGACCTCGCAGGCCTTGTCCGCGCCCGCCGCGATCAGGGGCAGTCCCTCGGGGATGCCCGTGGTTTGTGCCGCTTCCGCCGTAATCCGGCCCAGGGGTTCGCCGGGTGGTGTCAGCGGTGGCAGCTGGTCGCGCCGTACCCGCAGGGCCCGCCACTTGATGTCCCCGGGACCGGCCCAGTCCTGCCGCCGGAAATCAAAGGGGAGATACCCCACCTGGGCCGAGATCGCGTCGCGCAGCTCGCCGGTGAGTTGCCGGGTCAGCCAGCCGGAAAGCAGCACGAAGTGTTCCGTACGCGCCCAGGTGTCCGGCTCGGTCACCGCCAGCCAGTTGCACTCAGCGCGGGCCTGAAACTGATGCATGGTCTCGCCCAGGCCCAGCAGCCGGATGGGCACGGCCAGCCACCAGGGCAGCCGCGGATAGTTACCGGTCCGTCGCTGATCCAGCCAGATGACGGCCGGGCGCACGGGTTCACGGTTTTCATCCAGGCAGACCACCGAGGCCCGCTGGGTCGTCAGGGCCGCGGCCGCCAGGCGTTCGCGCAAATCGCCGTGTTCCTGCCACAGCTGCCGGCAGGCCTCGCTCAGCTTTCGCCAGAAGTAATAACAGTCCTGTTCCGCCTGCCCGGGTTCCGGGGAGCGGTACGGCTCGATCTCTACCTGTTCGCGTGCCAGCAGGCCGCCGTGCCGGTCGAAGATCATGGCCCGCGCGCTCTGCGTCCCCTGATCCAGCGCCAGCAGCAGATCCTTCATGCCGGGTCCCCGGGCACGCTGTAATACTGCTCGATAAGGACAATATAGCGCTCGACTTCCCGCGTCCAGCGCTCTTCATCCCAGCCCAACAACCGCTGACAAGGCGCGCGCAGGGCGTCGAGCTGTTCCCGGGCACCCCGGCGGTGCAGCAGCCCCAGATGGGTGCGGCGCAGAAGCAGATCATCCAGATGCACCACCATCTCGTGCTCGAGAATCCATTCCACCCATTGGGTATCGCTCAGTTCCGGCCACGCCCGCAGCGGATGGCCACCACCCGGATGGAGCTCGCGGGGCCGGAACAAGGGCGTGCGGTCATGGCCGTGTTCACGCCGGCCCTGGGCGTCCAGCAGCCCGGCCGCCTCCAGCGCATCCAGCGCGATCAGGCGGAAGGTGGTGAGCTTGCCGCCACTGACCGTAATCACGCCGTCATTCTCCCAGACATCGTGCTCGCGCCTTTCCTGGGAGGGATCCAGCCCCTTGCCGCTGCTGATGACCGGACGCACGCCGGCCCAGGTGGAGATGACATCGGCCGGCGCAAGCTGCAATTCCGGAAACTGACTGTTGGCCAGTTCCAGCAGGTAATCCAGCTCCCGGCGGGAACAGCGGGGTTCCTCGTCGAGGTTTTTGTCGTGATCCAGATCGGTGGTGCCGATACAGGTGGCCCCTTCCCAGGGGAAGATGAACACGGGGCGGCCATCTTTTGGATGCAGGATGGTGAGACAGTGGTTTACCGGCACGCGCTGGCGGGATACGAAGAGGTGGCTGCCGCGCAGCGGGCGTATCCGGGCCGCGCTGCCCGAGAGCCGATCCGCCCAGGCGCCGGTGGCATTGATGACGCGCGTGGTGTCCAGCTCATGGGTGCTGTGGTCACAACCGTCGGTCACCCGGATTCGAAAGCCTGTGTCCGTAGCCGTGACGGCGTCCGCGGTTAGATAGTTGCAAACCACCCCGCCCTCGGCTGTCCCTTCATGGAGGATGCGCAGCACCAGGCGGCTGTCGTCCGTCAGGGCGTCGGTATAGGTCATGGCGCCCTTGAGTCCGGTCTGCTCGAATCCGGGCAGCCGATCGAGCACGGCGGAGCGAGTCAGCCAGCGGTGATCCCGGATGCCGGCGAGACGGTCATAGAGCCAGAGCAGCAGTTTCATGGACCAGCGCCCGGGGAAACGCTTCCGGCGGATGGGGAAGAGGTAGTCCTGACGCACGACCAGCTCGGGCAATTCCTGGATGAGCCGTTCGCGCTCGCGCAACGCATCCCGTGTCAGGCCAATATCGCCCTGGGCGATGTAGCGCAAGCCGCCGTGCACCATCTTGGACGAGCGGCTGGAGGTGCCCCAGGCAAAGTCACGCTGTTCCACCAGCAGCACCTTCAGGCCCAGCCGGGACGCCATCAGCAGAATGCCGGCACCGGTAATGCCGCCCCCGATGACGATCAGGTCCCAGTGCGTACGGGCCAGCTTGGTCGGATCCGGACGTTTACCCGGCATGATCGTTCTCCCCCAGCAGGCAACCTGGATTCAGGCGCGTGTCCGGATCGAAATGGTGCATCAGCGCCGTGAGCGCCGCCATGCCCTGCTCGCCCTTTTCCGCCGGCAGCCAGGGGGCATGATCCCGGCCCACGCCGTGCTGGTGACTGATGGTGCCGCCCAGCCGCGCAATCACGTCCGAAGCCGCGCTTTTCATGCGCCACCAGCGTTGCCGGGTTTCCTCCAGACTGTCCGAGCAGCGGAACACGTAGGAGGTATAGATGCTGGAACCCTGAGCGTAAAGGTGCGAAAGGTGGGTAAAGACATGGGCCTGTTCACCCTCGCCGGCCTCGCCCCGGATGGCGTCTTCCACCTGCGCCACCATTTCGGGCACGCGGTCCCAGTTCACCGCCGTCTCCAGGGTGTCCACGACATAGCCGTGCTCCCAGAGCCCGTGGCGCAGATAGGGTGATCGGAACCGGGTTTCTTCCCACTTGCGCCCCAGCGGGCGGCCGGTGTGTACGCCCCCGGCCCGGCGGATGCGGCGCACGGTCTCGCGCAGCGTCTGACGGCAGGCGCGTGCCTCGCCGCTGACGCCGAAGGTGAGCATGCATTTGCCGTCGCCGCAGCCCCGCAGGCGCAGATAGCGCTCCAGGGCCGCGACCGCCTTTTCATGACCGGCCAGCACCAGCTGGGTGCGGGTTTCTTCCGGGTTCGACAGGCGCACCATGGACAGCGGCAAACGCGCCTGCACCAGCTCCCGGGCCAGGCGCACGCCGTGTTCCCAGTCCGGCATGAAGGCCACATGGAAGCTCTCGTGCTCGGGTTGCGGCGATACCCGGGCCTGGACCTCGGTGATTAGGCCCAGACGCCCTTCCGAGCCCAGCACCAGTTCGCGCAGATCGGGGCCGGCGGACGAGGCGGGAAAGGCCGGAATCTCCAGACTGCCTCGGGGGGTCTCCACACGCCCGCCGGCAAACAGTTGTTCGATCCGGCCGTAGCGCAGGCTCTGCTGCCCGCTGGACCGACTCGCCACCCAACCGCCGATGGTCGACAGCTCCCAGGACTGCGGATAATGGCCCAGTACATACCCCTGCTCGGCCAGCAGCCGTTCCACTTCGGGCCCGGGTGTGCCGGCTCCGAAGGTGGCCAGCTGACTGGTCCGATCCAGCTTCAGCAACCCGTTGAGGCGCGCCAGCGACAGGGTGAGCACGGGGGCATTGGATACCGGTGGATTGATGTGACCCGCCACGGAGGTGCCACCGCCGTAGGGAATCAACCGGATACCATGCTCCACCGCCCAGTCCAGCAGCTCGCGTACCTGGCCACGGTCGGCGGGCTGCGCCACCCCGTCCGGGAAGGTGCCGAAATCACCCGCGCGCATCGCCAGCCAGTCCGGCAGACTCTGACCCCGGGCATGGCGAACCCGGGTTTCGGCGGAAGAGTCAATCAAGCGATGATGCGGCAACCGCGAGCCGGGCACGCGGGCCATCACATCCGCGAGAGCGGCATCGGCGTGGATACGCCCGGGCCCCAGCACCCGTTTCAGAAAGTCCCGCCCGGCGGGTTTCAGGGGGAAATGGGTGGCTTCGTCACCCCAGCCGTTCCAGCGTCGCATAACGGTCTCTGCCTCAGAGAATTGCCCCGCATGCTACGGAATTGACGGCCGGCTTTCATGCTCCGTGACATCCTGCTTGGGGATTTCGGGACCCAAAAGATGAAAAATGGTTTCAATTCATCGGGTTAGGACGTAAACCTGAAGTTCTTGTTTGACCTGGCTGGTGCGGCATTTGCCTGCGTAGGCCCGGATCACGGGATGAAAAACCGCTGCAGTTGCCGTACCCTTGGTCAGACATTATCACCCGCTGGATCGAGGCTCCGCATGAAGCAACTCGCCATTGTGGCCCTGGCCGCCGGCCTGGCCGCCTGCAGTACCGTGAACCCCTACACCGGGGAAAAACAGACCGCCAAGGCCACCTCGGGCGCGGCCATCGGGGCCGCCGTGGGCGCGCTGGTGGGCATTGCCACTTCGGACAGTTCCAAGGAGCGCAAGGAACGGGCCCTCAAGGGCGCGGGGATCGGTGCCCTGGCCGGTGGCGGCGTGGGCGCCTATATGGATCAGCAGGAAGCCAAGATGCGCCAGAAGCTGGAAGGTACGGGCGTGTCGGTGACCCGCGACGGCGACCGCCTGATCCTGAACATGCCCGGCAATATCACCTTTGCCACGGACAGTTCCCGGGTTCAGGACTCCTTCCGTCCGGTCCTGGATTCCGTTTCGGAGGTGCTGTCCGAATACGAAAAGACCATGATCCAGGTGGCGGGTCATACCGACAGCACCGGCGGCGATCGCTACAACATGCTGCTGTCGCAACAGCGCGCCCAAAGCGTGGCGGATGTGCTCAACGAATTCGGTGTGCAATCCGTGCGCATTGATCCGGTGGGCTTCGGTGAAACCCAACCCATCGCCACCAATGAAACGGAAACCGGCCGGGCGCGCAACCGGCGCGTGGAACTCACCCTGGTGCCCTATCAGGAAGAGTGAAAGCAACAGCCGGGCGGGCGTGCTCCGCCCGGCCTTGCCGATGCCCGTCAGGAGGCGTCTTCGTACAGCGGTTTGGACAACTCCGCCCAGTCCACCTCGCCGTCATGCCCCAGATCCTCGAATTGCAGAATCCCGAGCTGCTCGAATTTCGGTCGCACGCTTTCGGTTAGCAGGCCGATGCGCTTGAGATTGGGCATGATGCGGGTGAACAGCAGATTCCGGAACTGCGCCATCAGGCTGGATTCCAGCGCCACCTGACGAGCTCTTTCCACATCCCAGCCAAAGTGTGCGAAGACATCGGTGGCGATCAGGCGCTCGCGCATGACCACACAGGCCTCATAGGCGAACTGCGCGCGTTCCTCGCGTTCTTCCTCGGTGAGCTGATCGGTGACGTATTCCTGAAGGTAGTTCACGCCGAAGGTTACGTGCCGTGCCTCGTCGCGTACCACCAGGTGAATGATGTCGCGCAGCAACTTGTCCTGGGCGGTCAGTTTGAGGGTGTTGAACGCCGCCAGGGCCAGCCCCTCGATAATGATCTGCATGCCGATGAACTTCAGATCCCAGCGCGGATCGGACAGGATCTTGTCCAGCAGGGCCTTCAGGTGTTCGTTCACCGGGTAGAGGATACCGATCTTGTCCTGCAGGTACTTGGTAAAGACCTCCACATGCCGCGCTTCGTCGAAGGTCTGGGACGCGGCGTAGAGTTTGGCGTCATAGGTGGGTGCACAGGAGGTGAGCTGGGACGCTACCAGGAGCGCGCCCTGTTCGCCGTGCATGAATTGCGCCAGCATCCAGGCCAGGTTGTGCCAGCCGAAGCGCAGCTTTTCATCCTCCGACAGGGCCTCGAAGGGCTCCCAGCCGGCAAACGGATTCATGCTCTCGTCCAGTGGATACTGGTCCTTGGGCAAGGTCTGGCTCCAGTCCACATCCATTTCCGCGTTCCAGTTGAGCTCCTTGCCCAGGCGGTAGAGCTTGCGGATGCGGTCGTCGGCGCTGGAGTAATCCCAGTTGTAGTGCCCGGTCAGCGGCGTCTGGAAGATCTCGACGATATCCTGCACATGGCCCGGGGTGAGCTTGTCCTCGATGTCCTCGGCCCCCGGTCCGTCCCAGCTCTCGTAATAGGCTACTTCTTCGGGCGGCTGTTCCCGATTATCGATTTTCATGAAGGCCTCCTGCGTTGTGGGAACCTGTCCCTCACGCTAGGCTCATGTGTCCACCGCGGCAATGTCGTGGAATGACAATTCGCGAGGTTTTTGTCGTTAAATCACAATCAGCTCAGCTGATCTTCCGCTTCCTCGGATAACAGGAAATGGGATCGCGCAATGGCAATGGGTTCACTGCGTCGCACTTGCCAGGCATCAATGGCCAGATTCGCCACCCGCCGACCCAGCCGCGTGACGCGACACTCGGCAAAGGTGTCCCGGAAATAGCCCGCGCGCAGGTAATCCACGGTGAAATCAATGGTCTTGGGTACCCGTGGCTCGCCCATCTTCAGCAACAAATAGATGATCGCGGATTGTTCCAGAAAACCCGCCACGGCGCCGCCGTGCAGTGCGGGCAGGGTCGGATTACCCAGGTTGTCGGCGTTTTTGGGCAGCACGAAGGTCATTTCCTCGCCGTGGGCCTCCACCTGGATCCCCAGGAACCGGGCATAAGGCACATGATCCACCAGATCCTGATAGGCCGCCTCCCCCGAGCGGCACTGCGTCACCCGACGGGCCAGTTCATTCACGGGGCGCCTCCCTGTCCGAACCTCGCGGGATCTTCATGCGCATATAGGTAGCCAGTCCGGTCGCTACCGGCTCTTCCTCCAGGCCTTCGGCGAAGGCCGTCACACGCACGAAGGCGACCTGGGAGCTGAGCCGATAGCAGACGCCGTCGCCGATCACGGCGCGTCCGGATTCGGCCGGGCGTAGATGATCCAGCCGGAAGTCGATGGTGGGCGTGATTTCATAATCCGGATAAATGGCGCAGGCATTGGCCAGACCGCCCACCTGATCGAGAAAAGCGAAGACGGCGCCGCCGTGGATGGCCCCGGTTTCCGGATTCCCCACCAGTTCGGCGCGCCAGGGCATGCGGCAGCGCACGCTGTCCTCGCCGGTCTCGAGCACCTCGATGCCCAGGTTGGTGGAATGCTGTACCGTGGCGACAAAGCGCCGACACAGCTCCAGGCGGGTGTGCGCCGCGGTATTCGACGGGGCCAAGAACAACTCCTGATTCGCCGCCGGGCTCCTGCCCGTTGCAATGTGGCGCATCTTACATCATCTTGCCGCCCTTGCGCGCAAGCGGACGGGACAATGAGCACCCATGAGCACCACCAACCGGTTCAGCAATGGCTGGCGCATGCTCGCCCATGCGGTGGAGCGCCGGCGTCATCCCCAGCGTTTCATTCTGGTGGACCAGACCCCCTGGCAGGAAATCTACCGGGACGGGATCATGGCCGTGCGCCACTATACCCTGCCCGCCCGGGACAGCATCGTGGTCGAGAACCAGACAATCCCCGCGGCGAGCCAACGCCATGCCACGCCGGTGCTGCTGATACCGCCACTGGGCATTCAGCCCTGGACCTTCGACCTCATGCCCACGCGCTCCATGGTGCGCTATCTCATGGCGCGCGGCTTTGACGTCTACCTGCTGGACTGGGGCAAGCCCTCTCAGTCCGACCGGGAGCTCAATCTCGACACCTATGTCAATCACTGGCTCCCCGCCGCGGTGGAAGCGGTACGCGAACACGCGCATGTACCGCAGGTCAGCCTGGTGGGCTATTGCATGGGTGGGCTGCTGGGCCTGATGTATCTGGGCGGTCATGCGAACACACCCGTGGCGAATCTGGCGACCATCGCGTCGCCGGTAAATTTTCACAAGAGCGGCTTCTTCGGGGCCCTGTCCGGGTTGGTGAGCATTCCGGCCATGAAGATCCATGAGTGGTTTCAGGTCCGGCTCGAGCCCGTGGACAGTCAGCTCTTCCATGTCCCCGGTTCATTGCTGTCGCTGGGCTTCAAGCTGACCAATCCACCGGGTGTAGTGGCTTCCTATATCGATCTGGTGCGCAATATCGCCGACCGGGAATATGTCACCGAGTACATGACCATGGGTCAGTGGTTCAACGATATGGTGGATTATCCGGGCGCGACCGTACGCGAGGTTATCGAAAAGATGCTCATTGCCAACAGCCTGGCGGACGGGCGCATTGAAATCGGCGATCGCACCGCCGACTTCGCTCATATCAAGGTCC
This sequence comes from uncultured Alcanivorax sp., assembly GCA_913055795.1. GTDB lineage: Bacteria > Pseudomonadota > Gammaproteobacteria > Pseudomonadales > Alcanivoracaceae > SLJS01. The sequence goes on from CAJXLA010000001.1 coordinate 37,375, forward strand.
CCTTGCTGGCGATCGCGGGTCGGGACGATCGTATCGTGTCCATCCGCGCGGCGCGCGAGATCATGCGCCTGGCGGGCTCGTCCGACAAGCACTTCGAGGTGCTGCCGGGCGGCCATGCCGGCGTATTCGCCGGCGGGCGCGCCCCCGAGTACGGCTGGCGCATGATCGCGGACTGGCTGAGTCCCTTGTCCGACGACTGAACCGGGCGGCTAACCGCCGTCCTGGTTGCCGCCCTGACCACCACCGGGTACAGGCGAGCCGCCCTGCATGGGTTGCTTGGCGCCGCCACTGGTGGCCAGATTCTTGGCCAGTTCCAGCTCATCCGTCATCTGGTGGCTGTAGCGATGAATCAGGAAGGGAACCGCGTCTTCCGAAAAGTTGACCAGGGACTCCCGGATAAAGCGCCACCGAATCCGCACCTGCCCCAGGGTGCGTTTGATCGCATCTTCGTCGGCGTATTGCTTTTCCACTTCACTCAGGCTTTCGCCAAAGGCGGGGACGGCCTCTTCAAAGGAAATGCGGTCGCCGCTCCCCGCGACGCCGCCGCCCGGAGCAGCCGCAAGCCGGAGATATTCGGCCGCGATATGCTGCAGGTCACCCCCCAGTGACATGAGATCCGAGTACTTGCCCTCGTCGGCAAGATCCGCGCCTTCCAGCTGCTTCACCATGGACTTGCCGGCCGAGCGAAGATCCAGCCGCGTGTAGCGGCTGGGCTGGCCCTGTTCGGCCGTCTCGTTGGCCCGGGCATACTCGACAAAGTCCGACCAGTTGGATTCCAGCTCCGATACCAGGGTATTGCCCGCATCGCTTGCCGCACTGGAGCGCAGACTGTCCAGGGTTTTATTGCCCCGCTGGATGCTCTCTTCCATCTGCTTGCGGTATTCCTCGCTGCCTCCCATGACCGTGAGCATGTGAAAGTCCGCCTGAACACGCCAGACGTCCATGATCATCTGTTCAATACCGGTTTGCTTGATGGCCGCCTGCAGCCCCGTGGAACAGGTCAGCAGCATCATGGCAGCGAAGATCCGAGACAGTATTGTTTTTTTCATCAGCTGATTCTCCGGAAAACGTATTGAACCCTGGATTACTCCCTCCGGCCGACCCGTTGGGCCCGGCTGTTCAGCTCCAGCCTTGCGTGCCCGTCCCCTTGAGTCAATCCCCGGGCACGGAATCCATCAGATGGTCCGAACTCTCAAGCGACTGCGGCCACTGAGACCAGGACTGCAGAAAGAACTCGGGCATCATGAACATCATAATGATATTGGCGGCCATGGACAGCAGGGAAAGCAGCCACCAGAACCCGCCAAACACTTGCACCAGCAGGCCATTGGGTGGATTGGGCGCACCGAAGCGGTTGCCCACGGCCGTGCCCGGCGCCACCAGCAGGTAAATGGACAACAGCAGATTCACCCCGGGTACCAGGATCAGCAACGCCCACCAGCCGGCGTGATCCCGGTCATGCAGGCGGCGCACCATAAGCCCGATCGACCAGACGAAAAAGGCCAGCCCCAGCCCCGCAATGGCCGCAAGCAGCAGCGGCGCGAGACTTTCCGGCGTCCAGGAGGCCCGACTGAAAATGAACAGCAGGGCCGCGGACAGACCCGTAATGATGGCGCCGGTGAGGTAATAGCAGCAAAAGCGCAGCCGATTGAGCCGCTGGGTGAGACTGAGCGCTTGCATGGTCTCGAACGAGACTTGTGCTTCCGGCGGTACCCGACTTACCTGTTCATACATCCGGTTCACTCCCCTGTGCCGCCGTGGCCGATTCCTCCCAGGCGCGGAAGTCAGCCAGGTCACTCCGGATATGATGAACCACGCGGGCCGCCACCGCCAGATCGTCCATAAAGCCCATGGCGACAATAAAATCCGGAATGGCATCCAGGGGCATGAGGAAATAGATCAGCGCCCCCAGGGCAGCGACAATGGACGCCACGGGCACCTGCCGGTACTCGCCCCGCGCCCAGGCTCCTACCAGCCGGGCGAGCGCGCGCAGATCGTCCAGCCCTTCGCCCAGCCGGCCCTGGAAACGCGTGGCCCTGTCCGTGGCCCGCCGGGCCAGATCCGCCGCCCGCCCGGGTTCGCGGCTGAGGTGTTGTGCCTGCTCCCGGGCCCGTTCTTCATGCCGGTTGCGCGCCATCAAGCCTCCAGCTCATCGTAAAGCGCCCGGAATTCCCCGGTGAGCTTGTGCCGCGGGGCAAAATTGACCAGCGGCGAAGCCCGCTCGTGGGATTCGCGCATGATGACACTGCTGGAAACATGACTGTCCAGCACGGGCAGCCCCTCGCTGCGCAACTCCTCGACCACTTCGCGCGGCAGCCGGGCCCGGGGCTGATACTGGTTGGCCACAATGCCCTCCACGCGTAGATCCTCGTTGTGATCCTCCCGCGCTTCCTGGATATTCTCCAGCAGACTGTACAGCGCCTTGCGCGAGAAGGCGTCACAGTCGAAGGGGATCAGGCAGCCGTGTGCGGCGATCAGCGCCGACAAGGTATAGAAGTTGTAGGCGGGCGGTGTGTCGATGTAGATCACGTCGTATTCGCGGTCCAGCTTTTTCATCAAACCGCGCAGCTTGTAGATCTTGTGCTTGCTTTCCAGCAGATGCTCGATTTCGCCCAGTTCCGGGTTGGACGGCAGGATGTCCAGATTCGAGAAGCCGGTGGCGTGGACATAATCCGTAGCCGAAGGCTCGCGCAGGCGCATGGACAGGGCCTCGCCGAAAAAGGTGCCGATATTGGGGCTTGGGCCCTGATCATGGTGGAAGGCCTCCATGCCCAGCAGGTACTGGCTGGCGTTGCATTGCGGGTCCAGGTCCACCACCAGGGTGCGTTTGCCCTCGCTCGCACTGATGGCGGCCAGGTTCACGGCGATGCTGGACTTGCCCACGCCCCCTTTCTGGTTGAACACCACGCGGCGCATAGCTGTTGTCCCCCGGATCTGTGAATGGTTGACCGGATGATACACAGCCTTCCAGCACCAGGGCTACCAGCGCCGGCCGGCTTTGTGCGTATATAGATCCCGGAAAGGTGTATAGAACCAGCTGGTTCTGCTTGTCAGGGTGGCCATGGTTCCTAGAATGTAGGAAAACAAAGTATTTACCGGAGGTATTCATGGCCACCGCCGCCCCCTTGTCGGATGTGCCCCGAGACAGCGAACTCCAGGCGGTACCGGGCGATTCCGGCCCGCCCCTGGTCGGCTACACCTTCAGCTTCATGAAGGATCCGGTCACCATGCTGCGCCAGCGCTACGACCATTATGGCCCGGTGTCCTGGGCCCATCTGTTCGGTATCCGCATGGTTCAGCTGCTGGGTCCGGAAGCCAACGAGTTCGTGTTCAAGAACAAGGGCAACCTCTTCAGCAACAACCAGGGCTGGGACTACTTCATCGGCAAGTTCTTCCGGCGCGGGATCATGCTGCTCGATTTCGACGAGCACAAATGGCACCGCAAGATCATGCAGCAGGCCTTCCACCGGGATGTGCTCAAGGACTATCTGGAGCGCATGGGCGTGGGGATCGAACAGGGCATTGCGGACTGGGAATCAGACGACAACTTCCATGTCTTCAACGCCATCAAACAGCTCACCCTGGACCTGGCCACGGATGTCTTCATGGGTCATGAACTGGGCCCGGAGGCGGACCGCATCAACCGCGCCTTTATCGACGCCGTGCGCGGCGGTACCGCCTTCGTGCGTTTCCAGGTGCCGGGACTGCGCTGGTCACGAGGACTGCGCGGACGTCGGGTACTGGAGGACTTTTTCTATCGTCATATCCCCGAAAAGCGCCAGAGCAACGAAGGCGACATGTTCAGCGTACTCTGCCGCGCCGAAACCGAGGACGGCGAATATTTCACCGACGATGATGTGGTCAACCACATGATCTTTCTGATGATGGCGGCCCACGACACCTCCACCATCACCCTGTGCAACATGTTCTATTATCTGGCGCGCTATCCGGAATGGCAGGAACGCGTGCGCGCCGAATCCCGGGCCCTGGGCAAGGAGCCCATCAGCTACGAGGATCTGGATCAGCTGGAATCCGCCGGGCTGGTCATGAAGGAGGCCCTGCGGCTGTGCGCGCCCGTGCCCTCACTGCCGCGCATGACCACCCAGGACGTGGAATTCCAGGGCTATTTCATTCCGAAAGGGACCATGGTCAATATCCTGCCCTACTTCACGCACTACATGCATGAGTACTGGCCCGATCCCTACCGCTTCGACCCGGAACGCTTCGCCGAACACCGCCGAGAAGACAAGGTTCACCCCTACGCCTGGGTTCCCTTCGGCGGCGGTGCGCACAAGTGCATCGGCCTGCACTTCGCGGAGTTGCAGGTCAAGGCCATCCTGCATCAGGTGGTCCAGCATTTCGAGTGGACGGTGGACCCGGATTACGAGATGCCGGTCGACACCAGTTCATTGCCCGTGCCGGGAGACGGCCTTCCCGTGAAGATGCGGCGGATCTGAAAAAGGAGCGAGGAGCGAGGAGCGAGGCGCGAGGAGCGAGGGGCGAGGTGCCAGGAAAAGCCGGGCGTCGAAGGCGTCCGGCGCACTGCCCTTTTTCGAGCGAGATTTATTAAAAACCACAGAGAGCACAGAGGATACACCCTGCCCCTTGCTCCTCTTTTTCTAGCTCCTCGGCCCTCGCGCCTCGCTCCTTGAGCCTACGGCTCAATAAACTCCCCATCCCGCATCGTAACGAACTCCTCAGCTGACGTCGGATGGATGCCCACTGTGGCGTTGAAATCCGCCTTGGTGGCCCCCATGCGCAGCGCCACGGCGAAGCCCTGGGTAATTTCGGAGGCTTCTTCGCCGGCCATGTGCAGGCCCACCACCTGATCCGTGGCGTTGTCCACGATCAGTTTCATCAGGGCTTTCGTCTCGCTCTTGCCCAGGCTGTGGCGCATGGGGCGGAATTTGGTCTGGTACACGCGCACGGGGCCGTGGTGTTCCAGGGCTTCGTGTTCGGTCAGACCCACGGAGCCGATATTGGGCTGGCAGAACACCGCCGACGGGATGAATTCGTAAGACAAGGGAATGGGGTTTTCATCGCTGTACAGGTGACGAGCCAGCCACATGCCCTCTTCCAGGGCCACCGGAGTCAACTGCACGCGGTCGGTGACATCGCCGATGGCGTACACACCCGGTATGGAACTCTCATAGTGATCGTCCACGACCACGGCGCCGGTGTAACTCAGGTCCGGTTGTACGCGCTCGGCGAAGAGTTCGTCCACCAGGGGGACGCGACCGGTGGCATAGAAGACCCGGTCCACGTCCATGAAGTCGCCGTGACCGAGGTTCAAGCGAAGGCCGTCGTCCAGAGCTTCCACAGAATCCACTTCGGTGCTGAAATGCAATTCTATGCCCTGGCGGGCCATATCCTCGGCCACGAACTCGCGAATGTCGTCGTCGAAACCGCGCAGGAAAAGCTCGCGCCGGTAGATCAGCTCCACGTCACAGCCCAGGCCGTTGAGAATGGAGGCAAATTCACAGGCGATATAGCCGCCGCCCACCACGGCCACCGCCCGGGGCAGTTCGTCCAGGTAGAAGAGATCGTCGGAGATATTGATGTGTTCCCGCCCGGGAAAGTCCGGTATCCAGGGCTTGCCGCCGGTGGCGACCAGGATATGACGCGTGTTCAGCCGTTGCTCGCCCACGCGAACCACGCCTTCGGACTCGATCACGCCATGGCCCTCGTAGATGGCCACATCCGAACGGATCAGCAGATTCTGGTAAATGCCGTTCAGGCGTTCGATCTCGCGATCCTTGGTCTGGCGCAGCCGGGACCAGTCCACCTCGGGCACCTCGGTGGCGTAGCCGAAATCCCGCGCCAGAGCGATATCCTCGGGAAAGCCGGCCGCGTAGGCGAAGAGTTTCTTGGGGACACAGCCCACATTGACGCAGGTGCCGCCATAAAAGCGCTCCTCGACAATGGCCACGCGCGCACCGAAACCCGCGGCCGTGCGCGCGGCCCGAACACCGCCGGAACCCGCGCCTATGACGACCAGATCAAAGTCTTCACTCATTTGTCCTCCCCTGCCTTGTGTTATGGCCAACAGCTAGCGATACATGGGCATCCGGATCGCCGGTTGCATGTCCGAGCGGCGTCCGTGATCCAGATAGGCGTTGTTTTCCACGGGCGGCCAGAGTTCGTCCAGCCGCACCGAGCGGGCGTCGCCGGTCATCATGCGTGCGTGCTTGCGCGTCAGCCCGCGTGGCTCCGACACCCCGCAGGAGTGCGCAATCATGCCCACCTCGCGCACCAGATGCGCATGAAAGTGCTGGACTCGCTCGGCCTTGTCCCGCGGCACCAGCCCGCGCTGGAGCCTCGGATCATGGGTGGTGACTCCAGTGGGACAGGTGTTCTCGTTGCACTGCAACGCCTGAATACAGCCCAGGGCGAACATGAAACCCCGGGCGGAGGTACAAAAATCCGCCCCCATGGCCAGGGCCCAGGCCACCCGGTTGGGGGTAATCAATTTGCCCGACGCGATGACGCGTATACGGTCGCGCAATCCATAGCCGTTTAGCAGGTCCACCACCAGTGGCAGCGACTCGGAAAGGTTCAGGCCCACATCGTCCATAAGCGGCATGGGCGCCGCGCCGGAACCGCCATCGCCGCTGTCCACGGTGATGAAATCCGGTGCGCTCTCCCGGCCCCGGCGGTGGACAGCCAGCAAGAGATCCTCAAGCCATTCCCAGTCCCCTACCACCGTCTTGATGCCCACGGGCTTGCCGGTCACGTCCCGCACCCGATTGATCAGGTCCAGGAGTTCGTCCTCGTTGCTCACATCCGGGTGCCGGTTGGGGCTGATGGACGCCTCGCCCTCGGGGATGCCACGAATCCGGGCAATCTCCGGCGTAACCTTGGATGCCGGGAGAATTCCGCCCTTGCCGGGCTTGGCCCCCTGGCTGAGCTTGATCTCGAACATCTTCACGCGCGAGTGGCCGGCGACTTCCTCAAGCCTGTGGTTGCTCAAGTTGCCCTCGTGATCCCGGACCCCGTAACGCGCCGTGCCGATCTGGAAGACCAGATCACAGCCGCCCTCTTCGTGGTACTCGGCCAGACCACCCTCGCCCGTATTCATCCAGCAACCGGCCATGCCCGCGCCCCGGGACAGCGCCTGCACGGCCGGCCGGGATATGGCCCCGTAGCTCATGGCCGAGGCGTTGTACAGCGAGCGCGCCGCGTACGGCTGGCGGCAATGGGGACCGATCATCATGGCCGGGCTTTCTACCGAATCCTTTTCCAGCACGGACCAGGCACTGCTGGCGAACACCACCTCGCCGGGCACCAGGGTGTTCTTGGTGGAGCCGAAAGGCACGGTGTTGTTCAGATCCTTGGCGGCGCGGTAGACCCAGGAACGCTGGGCCCGATTGAACGGCAGCTCCTCGCGATCATGGGCATAGAAATACTGGCGGAAAAACTCGCCCAGATGCTCGAAAAAGTAGCGAAAGCGGCCGATCAATGGATAATTTCGCCGAACGGCATGTCTTTTCTGGATAAAACGGTCCTCGAACCAGAGCCCGAAAACGGTGACGGACAACACCAGCAGGCCCAGCAAGAAACCCAGCAACAGAATATCGGTGAGGGTTTGCACAAAGGCTGTCAGACCGGGAGGCAGCATGGCGTACTCCTTGGTAAATGCTCCGGGGCCCGGATCATGGAAAACCGGATTACGCCCGGGACGGCAACGAATAATGGACCAAAGCACCGAAGTGGAAAAGATGCCGTGCGCGGCGGGCCGTTACAAGTATATCCCGAGGAAGCAACACGGGCCGCCTTTTCGAGGCTTGAAACGCACCCTTGATCCCGGCCCGTACATCACTTGAAGATTCGGCGGCAGGTTTCTGATTTACCTGAGAAACCAATCCGTTATACTGAAATCTTACCAGAAGAAGAATCACGGGGACGAACAAGGGTGCTACGAGCCGGTTTACTCACGCTGGTATTGCTGCCCTGGACGGCGCAGGCGGAGCGGATCTTTGAGTACCGCGACGCGGACGGGGGCGTGGTCTTTACCGATCGTGGCCAGAAACAGATGCCCGATGACCACTCCTTGCTGAAGGTGCGCAAGGGCTGGGAATACGAGCCGCAGCCGTTGCCTCCGGAACAGCGCGACCGGTATGACCCGGATATCCGCTATGCCGCGCGCTCGCACGATCTCGATCCGGCGCTGATCAAGGCGGTGATTCACGCGGAATCGCTGTTCGACCCCTATGCGGTGTCCTCCGCCGGGGCCGAAGGGCTGATGCAGCTCATGCCGGAAACCGCCGGTCACCTGAATGTCCATCGCCCCTTTGATCCGCGCCAGAACATCCTGGGCGGCAGCGAGTTTCTGGCCTATCTGCAGCAGCGTTTTGACCGCCTGGAGCATGTGCTGGCGGCCTACAACGCCGGCGAAACCAATGTCCGCAAATACGGCGGCATCCCGCCTTTCACGGAAACGCAGAATTACGTCAAGAAAGTGAAAGAACTGCTGACCGACTATCGCCAGCAGTTCAGTGCATCAAATGAGACAGTCGCGAATCGATAAATAGAGTCGAAAGACGAAAGCGGAAAGATCAAAGAAGAAATAGGTTCAAATGGGGCGCCTTTGGCGCCCCATGCTTTCGCTTTCCACTTTAGGCTTTCTTCTTTCGTCTCGAGCAAGACGCGCTCCGCGCGCCCTATTCCCCGTGTTTCTCCGCCAGGTAGAACCACGTATCCATCACTGAATCCGGGTTCAGGGATACGCTGGAAATGCCCTGGTCCATCAGCCAGCGGGCCAGTTCCGGATGGTCCGACGGACCCTGACCACAGATGCCCACATACTTGCCCGCATCGTTGCAGGCCTGGATGGCCAGGCCCAGCAGATGTTTCACGGCGGCGTCGCGCTCGTCGAAGAGGTGGCTGACAATGCCGGAATCCCGATCCAGGCCCAGCGTCAGCTGGGTCAGGTCATTGGAGCCGATGGAAAAGCCGTCAAAGTGCTGCAGAAAGTCCGACGCCAGAATGGCGTTGGTGGGCAGCTCGCACATCATGATCACACGCAGACCATTGTCGCCGCGCTTGAGCCCGTTTTTGCCGAGCAGGTCCACCACCTGTTCGCCCTCGCCCACGGTGCGCACGAAGGGCACCATGATTTCCACATTGGTCAAGCCCATTTCATCGCGCACACGTTTGAGCGCGCGGCATTCCAGCTCGAAACAGTCACGGAAGTTCTCGCTGATGTAACGGCTGGCCCCCCGGAAGCCCAGCATGGGGTTTTCTTCTTCCGGCTCGTAGAGACGTCCGCCGATGAGGTTGGCGTACTCGTTGGACTTGAAGTCCGACAGCCGCACGATCACCTTCTCCGGGTGGAAAGCCGCCGCCAGGGTCGAGATCCCCTCGGCGAGCTTGTCGACATAGAAGTCCACCGGCGACTTGTAGCCGGTAATTCGCTTGTCCACCGCCTTGCGGATGTCCTTGGGCAGCTGCTCATAGTTGATCAGCGCCTTGGGGTGAACGCCGATCATGCGGTTGATGATGAACTCCAGCCGCGCCAGACCCACGCCCTGGTTGGGCAGATTGGCGAAGTCGAACGCACGGTCCGGGTTGCCCACATTCATCATGATCTTGAACGGCAGCGCGGGCATGGATTCGATGGAATTGCGTTGCACGTCGAATTCCAGCTGGCCTTCGTAGATAAGACCGGTGTCGCCCTCGGCGCAGGACACGGTCACGTCCTGACCATCGTTGAGCACCTCGGTGGCGTCGCCGCAACCCACGATGGCCGGCACGCCCAGTTCGCGCGCGATAATAGCGGCGTGGCAGGTGCGTCCGCCCCGGTTGGTCACCACCGCCGAGGCGCGTTTCATGACCGGTTCCCAGTCCGGGTCCGTCATTTCGGTGACCAGAATATCGCCGGGTTCCACCTTGTCCATTTCGTTGATGTTGTTCACGACCCGCACCTTGCCGGCGCCGATGCGCTGGCCGATGGCGCGGCCCTGCACGAGCACCTTGCCCTTCTGCTTGAGCAGGTAACGCTCCATGACCGAGGCATCGCCCTGGCTTTTCACCGTCTCCGGGCGCGCCTGAACGATATAGAGCTGACCGTCCTCGCCGTCCAGCGCCCATTCCACGTCCACGGGATGGCCGTAGTGGCGCTCAATGGCGATGGTCTGGCGCGCCAGGTCCTGCACCTGGTCGTCGTTGATGCAAAAGCGTGTGCGCTCGGCTTCCGGCACATCCACCACTTCCACCGACTTGCCCGTCTGGGCGTCCTCGGTCTGGACCATCTTGTTGAGCTTGCTGCCCATGTTACGCCGGAGAATGGCGGGTTTTTTGTTCAGCAGCGTCTTCTTGTGCACATAGAACTCGTCCGGGTTCACCGAACCCTGGACCACGGTCTCACCCAGACCATAGGAGGCGGTAATGAAGACCACTTCGTCGAAGCCAGACTCGGTGTCCATGGAGAACATCACGCCCGCGGCGCCCTTGTCGCTGCGCACCATCTGTTGTACGCCGGCGGACAGCGCCACCTGATCGTGATCAAAGCCCTGATGAACCCGGTAGCTGATGGCCCGGTCGTTGAACAGCGAGGCGAAGACTTCCTTGATGGCCTGGACCACCTGATCCACGCCGCGGATGTTGAGAAAGGTTTCCTGCTGGCCGGCAAAGGAGGCTTCGGGGAGATCCTCGGCGGTCGCCGACGAACGTACCGCCACCGCCGGCTCACCGGCCATTTGCGCGTAGCTGTCGCGGATCTGGCGGTCCAGCTCGGGCTGCAGCGGGGCCTGTTCCACCCAGCCGCGGATTTCCTCACCGGCTTGCGCCAGCGCGACCACGTCATTGACGTCCAGTTCGCCCAGCTTCCGATTGATCTTGCCGGTCAGGTCGTTGTGTTCGAGGAAATCGCGATAGGCCTGGGCCGTGGTGGCAAAGCCGCCCGGCACATTAACCCCGGCCGCGGCGAGGTTGCTGATCATTTCGCCCAGGGAGGCATTCTTGCCCCCGACTCGTTCCACGTCACCCTTGCCCAGGTCCTGAAACCAGACTACGTACTCCGCCAAGGTATGCTCCCTTCATTGTCCGCGATATGGGTTTCGACGGCCGGTCCCCCGACCGGGAGCCGGCAATTGTACTGAAAATGAGACGCTTTTGCTCGTCCGCCCGGGCGTATCCCCGTCAGGCCGCCCCGCGGGCCGCCTCGGAACGCCGGAATACCGGCCGGCCGGGCTCGGAAACCTCCGGTGCGAAAGAATAGCCCTGCTCCGCGAAACCGGTCAGATCGGCCTCGGTGCCGGGATTATTGCGGATGATCCAGGCGGCCATGAGCCCGCGCGCCTTCTTGGCGCTGAAGCTGATGACCTTGTATTGGCCGTTCTTCTCGTCCTGGAAAACCGGTTCAATCACATCCGCGTCCAGCTCCTTCATGTTGACGGCCTTCGCGTATTCATTCGAGGCCAGATTGACCAGAATGCCATTGCCTTCTTCACGGAGATCCTGGTTCAGCAGATCCGTAATGGTGTCGCCCCAGAAGCTGTACAGGTCCTTGCCATGGTCCGTGGGCAGCTTCGTGCTCATCTCCAGACGATAGGCCTGCATCAGATCCAGCGGCCGCAGCACCCCATAGAGCCCGGAAAGAATGCGCAACTGCTTCTGCGCGCTCTGGAGCTCCCTGCGGTCGAAGGACTCGATGCCCAGACCGGTGTAAACATCCCCTTTGAAGGCGAAAGCCGCCGGCTTGGCATTATCCTCGGTAAAGGGACGGTGCCAGGCGGCATACCGGTCCACATTGAGATGCGCGATCTTGTCGCTCACCTTCATCAGTCGTGCGATGTCGGCGGGCGAATATTCGCGCAGGTATTCGATCAGGGCAGCACTGGCGTCCAGCAGGCGCGGCTGGGTGGCGTCCACCGCCGGCCAGGCGGATTCGTAGTCCAGTGACTTGGCAGGCGAGACAATGATCAGCATGATACGCCCCGGCTTGTCGCAATTTTGCGCACTATAACACTGGAGCGGGCATGACGCGTATTCTCTTGCTACTGGTCGCCGGGCTGGCCATGGGCATTGTCCTGTGGAGCTCCTGGCGCGTGGATCGGCGCCTGTTCGCCGGGCTCGCCCTGGCCGCGGGGGTGGCCATGGCGGCGCTGGTGCTCGAGCTTTTCGATACGGGCGAGGACACCTGGGAACCGTTGCCCGCTGATCAGATTCGCCTCACCCTGAAGGATCACCATGTGACCGAATCCGGTGTGCGCCTGACCGGCACTCTGGAAAACCGCGGCAACCGGCCCGTGGGCCGGGTGATGGCCCGGGTTCAGGTGGTGGAATGCCGCCAGGAGCCCCCCTGTCGGGTACTGGCGGAGGCCCCCTTCGACCTGCGGCTGCAGGTGCCGCCCCGCAAGAGCTACCCCTTTCACCACATGACCCGCATGACGGTGACCCCCGAGGTGGAAAAACGCGAATGGCGGGTCCAGGTGAAAAGCGTTTACGGGTACCGGCGCTAGTGTCCCGTCCGGGTAATTCGTTAAATTTCTGCGTGAATCTGCGCGTCCTGGACAAGGCGCCAGTCCGCCGGTGTGGTGATTCCCCATCAAGGACTGGCAGCGCAGGCCCAAGTCGCGCAGATTCTCGCCCTTCGGGAGCCCCCAAGCGCCTTGATAGCGGTGTTGCGCTGGCTTGATTGGGAACCACCCAACCTGCGCCAGCGCGCCTTGCTCTCAACGCCCTTGGGAGCTCAGAAAATTAACGAATTACCCGGACGGGACACTAAGGCTGTTGAAAAACCTGGACGTGCTCAGCGCGCAAAGGGTTTTATCAGCAGCCTGCCGGGGGCACAATGCATGGCCATCCCCACCCTGAGCCGAGGACCGGAATGAGTGCGCTGATTCCCGGCAAGCCCGCCCTGATCGAACCCGGCGTGCGGCGCGTACTGGGGCTGAACCCGGGCATGATGACGGGCCCCGGCACCAACAGCTATCTGGTGGGCGACAACGAACTCACCGTGATTGATCCGGGCCCTGCCGATCCGCGCCACGCGGACAACCTTCAAGCCGCCGCGGAGCAGCTGGGCGCGCCCATCCGGCGGGTGCTGGTGACCCATACGCATCGCGATCACTCCCCGGGTGCTTCGGTGCTGGCTGAACGCCTGGATCTGGAGCTGCTGGGGCCGGAAGTCCCGGACGACGGGCTTCAGGACGAGCACTGGCGGGCGGATCGCATTCTGGGCGACGGCGACCGGGTCAGGCTCGACGACCGGACGGTGCGGGCCATCGCCACGCCCGGTCATGTGGGCAATCACCTGTGTTTTCTGCTGGAGGACTCCGGGCTGCTGTTTACCGGGGATCACCTGATTCACGGCTCCACGGTGGTGATCGCGCCGCCATCGGGCTCCATGAAGGATTATCTGGCTTCACTGCGCCGCCTGCTGGACGAGGACATCCACTGCATGGCGCCGGGCCATGGGGAGTTGATCCAGGAACCCGAGGCGGCGTTGAACTGGACCATCGAGCACCGGCTGGAGCGCGAGCGCAAGGTGCTGGATGCGCTCCGGCAACGCCCGGACAGCGTGGCCCAGGATCTGGTGGAGCCGGTCTATGTGGATGTGCCGGACTATCTGCACGCCGTGGCCACGCTGTCGCTGGAAGCGCACCTGATCAAACTCTATGAAGAAGGCCGGGCCGAGCGCCGCGATGGTCGCTACCAGGCTCTGGAGTGAGCGGATTCATTATATGGCAGACGAATCGGCGGAATTCGAGCCCATCGAACTCGACGGCCGCCCGCTGATCCGGCGCCTGCACCCCCTGCTGCCCGCAGACCGCGCCGACGACTATTGCCGCCGTCTGTGCGCCGAACTGCCCTGGAGCCAACCCGCCGTGGAGGTGTACGGCCGGCACTATCCGGTGCCCCGGCTGCAGAGCTGGCACGGGGACCCAGAGGCGGAATACCGCTATTCCGGACTGACCCTGACCCCCGAACCCTGGCACCCGCTGCTCGCGGACTTGCGCGCCCGCATCGAAGGCGTGTGCGGAACCCGATTCAACAGTGTCCTCGCCAATCTGTACCGTGACGGTCGGGATTGCATGGGCTGGCATGCTGACGACGAGCCGGAACTGGGCCCCGAGCCTCGCGTGGCGTCGTTGTCACTGGGCGCGGAACGGGATTTCGCGCTGCGGCGCAAGGGCGACACGCGCATGGCGTTCCAGTGGCCCCTGGCGCACAACGAACTCTGGTTGATGGAACCCGGGTTGCAGCATCACTGGCAGCACAGCCTGCCCCGGCGCAAGCGCGTGCAACGCGCGCGGCTCAACCTGACGTTCCGGTGGGTGCAGCCCCCTCCTGGTTGAGTGCATCGAGCATGCGTGGATGTTCCACGCCAAAGCCCTGGACATAGTCCACACCGATTTCGCGCAGGCAGTCCCGGATGGCATCGGTTTCCACGCATTCGGCAATGGTCTGCTTGCCCATGAGATGGCCCATCTCGTTGATGGAACGCACCAGCGCCTGATCGGCCTCATCCTCCGCGATTCCCTGAATGAAGCTGCCGTCGATCTTGATGTAGTCCACGGGCAGATGCTTGAGATAACCGTAGGAAGCCAGCCCGGAACCGAAATCATCCAGGGAGAAACGGCAGCCCAGCTCCTGCAGCGCCTCGATAAAATCGGCCGCGTCTTCGAGATTGCCGATGGCGGTGGTTTCCGTCACCTCGAAGCAGACCCGGTCCCGGGGGATCGGATAGCGCTGGAACTGCTCGAAGAGAAACTCCGTCAGTCCCGGGTCATTGAGTGAGTGGCCTGACAGATTGATGGAAATGTGATCGATTTCGTTCACCAGCGCCTGGTGGGCGTGCATCCAGCGCAGCACATGCATGACAACCCACCGGTCCACGGCATGCATGCGATTGTAGCGCTCTGCCGCCTGGACCAGCTCCACCGGAGAAATCAGCTCGCCGTCATCGCCCTGCAGCGCGATCAATACTTCATAGCCCGGTGGGTGCTCGCCCTTCTCCGTGGCCTCGATGCGCTGGCAGCGCAACCGCAGCTGGTCCTGGTCCAGCGCCTCCGTGAGGCGCGCCGCTTGCTCCATGACATCGTCGCGGTGGACCATGTTCTGGTCGTCGGGCTGATACCGGCGTACCCGGTTGCCACCCTCCTCCTTGGCCGACTGACAGGCCGCGTTCGCCGCCTGCATCAGCTCGCCTACGGTGTCACCGACCCCCTGGCGCTCGGCCAGACCGCAGCTCAGCGTCACCGCCTGAACCGGGCCGCCGGGACTGAACCGGTGCTGCTCGATCCGTTCCTTGAGGTTTTCCACGGCTCGCTGGGCCGCTTCCGGTCGGACGCCCTCCAGCCAGATAGCAAATTCATCACCGCCCAGCCGGGCCGTAAGCAGGCCCGGGAAGACTTCGTGAATGATCTCGGCCAGCGAGATCAGCAGATTGTCCCCCGCTTCCGTGCCGGCCGTGTTGTTGATCAACTTGAACTGATCCAGATCCAGGTGCACCAGGCTGGCGGATTCCACGCCGGCCTCCAGGCGCTGGCGTATCTGGCGTTCCAGTTCGCGCCGGTTCAACAGGCCCGTGAGTTCGTCGTGGGTGGCCTGGTGCACCATCTGGTTGTACACCCGCTGCACCATGGCCTCCAGACCCCGGTCCACGGCCGGCGCGTCCAGGCTGTCGATGGGTTCCAGACGCAGGGTGCGCAGGTAGTCGGCGAAATCGTCCAGGCTGAACTCCTGGATTTTCATCCCCTGGTGATTCACCAGGACGAAAAGCTGCTGATCCGGGGCCACCCAGGCCAGGCATACGTGCTGATCCTGGTCGTCGGCATCATGGAAAAGGAACCAGTCCCCCTCCTGGTACCGCCGAGCACGGGCCCTCCAGCGCCGCTGGCGCTCGTCCAGCTCGCTGTCCTCGGGCATGTCATCCGTGTTGAGCATGCCCTCGGGCAATTCGGACATGGGCGGCGCGCCCTCCTGCCGACGCACCTTGACCGAGAGCAGCCGCCGCAGTTCGTTCACCAATTCCTGATTCTGCAGCTGGCTCTGGTCCACCCGGCCCAGCCCTTCCTTGATGGAGGCCAGCAGCCCGGACAGTTGCTCCTGATCCGGCATGTCCTCGGCGGAAGTCTTCATGCGGTCCAGCACGCCCAGGTATTCGTGCCAGGCTGCGCTGTCCCGGCCCTCGCGCAACAGAGTCTGGACCAGCAACTGCCGCCACCCCGCATCGATCAGGGCCAGCACCGCCCGGGGGACGATTCCGCCGCCAATGTGCCGCTCCAGGGCCTGGTCCGCCTCGCGGCGCGCTTGTACCACCTTGTGCTGGCCTTCATAGGCCTCGGTTACGCGTTGAAGATTGCGCTGCTGGAATTTTTTCTGGCTTTCACAGAGTTCATCCAGATTCTCAAGAGTATCGCTGAAGACACTGATATCCCCCGAAAAATCCTGGACAACACGATCGATGTTGCGGTCGATGGCCTCCTCGTGATCCTGCAGGCGCGCATTGCCTCGCACACCCAGCTGGGCAATCCGGTTCAGCATCTGCCGGGCGGGGTGTTCATCCTCCTGGAGCACGGCTTCGTCCTGAAGGAGGAGACGCAGAAAGGGCACCTTGAGTCGTTTGATGGCACCGCGTACCCGATCACTCAGCGCAGCGTTGTCGGCAATGCCCTCGAAGAGGTGATGGATGATTTCCGTGGCCTGGGTCACCTCATCGTCCAGCAGCGGTGGCGACTCGCCCTCGGCCATCTCCCCGGCCACGGCTTCCTGAACCCGTTTCTGCAGCGGCGTCTCTTCCGCGTCCGCGCTCACGTCGTGCTGCAGCCGGTCCAGTGCCTCGGACACAACTTCCGAGGGCGCCGCCACGGCGCCTTCGGCATCCGCTTCACCGGCTGTCCCCCGGACCATTGCCCCGGAGGCAGTCCGGGAGCGCTCCATAATGCGGCGTACCGTGTCATAGGCCTGATTTGCCACCGCTTGCTGGCGCGCAAAAGAAGTCGCCGCCGACTCTCTCTTGCCTGACCCCGCGCCGCCGGAGCCGGCATCCGCCAGCGCTGGTTCGGGACCATCTCCGCTACCCGGGCTGTCCCCACCGGATTGCGGTTCCGCGGCAGGGTTCTCCGGATACCCGTTGTTCGCGGCGTCGGGTTCACCCTCGTCGCCGGAATGAACCGAGTAGTGTTCACTCAGATACCGGGCCACATCCAGATCCGGCAGGACGCCTGCTCCTGCCAACGTCCGGTTGATGCGTTCATAGATGGAGCCCAGTTCGGCCACGACGGTAGTCTCGAAAACCTCGAGGATGCGGCGTTCCACGGTTTTGGACAGGCCCAGCGGCTTGAGCGCCTTGCCGAAGGCGGAGCAGATCACGGCGGGATGGAGCGGATTGTGGCGCGCCGCCAGCGAGGTGTTGAGCAGATCGTCAAAACGCAGCTGCAACGGCAGCAACTGCTCGTGGAAATCGCCCTCCGCCCGGGAGGCCATGACCTTGAGGGTGAGCCAGTCCTCGAACATCTCCTTGTCCACCAGCGACAGTCGGCTTTCCTGCTGTTCCTCCAGGGAAAAATCCATCGCCTGGTCTGGCGTTGCCCCGGCAAACAGGGATTCCATGGGCTCCGTAACGGTCTGCAGGAAATGTCTGCTCAGGGTGTCTGCGGAATTTGAAAGGGTCTTGATGGCGGCGAACCACGGATGCTGCTTCTCGTTGGTTACTTCCTGATCCGCCGATTCCGTGAGCGCATCCCGGACCCGGGGAAAGAAGTTCTCCAGGCAGCGAGTCAGCGCCGCGCGCAATTCCTCGCGCACGGATTCCAGAACGGGACCCGGCGATGCCCGGCTGGATTCCCGCTCGGCGGCCGGTGCTTGCGCGCTTTCCCGGTGGGTCCGTACATGATTTTGTAGCGCCAGCAGATCCGTGGGATCGGGATCATCGAACTGCAATCCGGCGCCGCCCTCGAGGGTCCGCGCCACGCGGGCCGGCAGCGTGATCTCGCGCTGCCCCCGGCTGCCGTCCACCAGAAGGGTCAATGCCACCGCTTGCCCCGCTTCGAGAGGATAACGGGTTCCCCCGGCCTGCCCCTGGTCGACAAAGCGCACCAGAACGCCCCCGAGGCAAAAGTCCGCTATACGGCACTGGCGGTTGCCCTGTCCCGCCATAGCCAGCCTGCCGGTAAGGTTTACCGGATGGCGGATATAGGCGCGCTGATTCCTGTCGTGCATCCGTGTATTCATTGCTGAACCGCGTCCCGGCCGTGAGCCTCCTTTGTACCTGTACAGCCCTCCGAGAGCAAGTCATTGATCAGCGGCATCAAGGCAACTTTCCCCGCCCTGTTGTTGTCCGATACAGTCGAGAGCAACCAGGCATGGGCCGGAGCAAGGCCATGCTTTATACTGACTTTTTCTGTCCAACCAATCAGGGTGATCATGACACAGCACCGAATCGGACCGCGCGGCCTTTTTGTACTGCTCATACTGGCCGTCCTTGCGCCCGCCGCCTGGGCCCTGATGAACGGCGACCCGGAAACAGCAACTCCGGAGCTGGCCCCGTCCGCGGACCAGAAGGGCGCGGCCGAGGAGATCGTTGACCGCCTGGACAACCATTACCGGGAGCTGGCGTTCAACGACGAGCTCTCCGCGCGGGTCTGGCAGAACTATCTCGACAGTCTGGACCCCAACCGCGTCTATTTCACGCAGGGCGACATTGAATCCTTCCGCTCGGTGCGCGAGCAGCTCGATGATCAGCTCGCCGATGGCGAGCTCAAAGCCGGGTTCGATATTTTCCGGGTCTATCGCCAACGCATGGGTGAACGGCTGGACTATCTGCTGGACCGGCTGGATCAAGGGCTGGATTCGCTGTCCTTCGACCAGGAGGAAACCCTGCGCGTGGATCGCGCGGAGGCGCACTGGCCGGAAGACGAAGCCGCTCTCCATGATCTCTGGCGCCGGCGGCTGAAAAACGCGGTGCTGTCCATGCGGCTCAACGACGTCGAGGATGATGAAATCGTCAAGCGCCTGCGGCGGCGCTACGAAGGACAGCGCAACCGCATGAAACAGAACACCAATGAGGATGTCTTTCAGGTCTACATCAATGCGCTGACGCAGACTTATGATCCGCATACGTCCTATTTCACGCCCCATCGCTCGGAGAATTTCGATATCAGCATGAGCCGTTCGCTGGAAGGCATCGGCGCAGTGCTGCAATCCGAGGACGAGTACACCAAGGTGATCCGGCTGGTGCCGGGCGGTCCTGCGGCCAGGAATGGTCGACTGCACCCGGCGGACCGCATCGTCGGCGTAGCCCAGGGCGAAGATGGCGAAATGAAGAATGTAATCAGCATGCGCCTCGACGAGGTGGTGGACAAGATTCGCGGGCCCAAGGGCTCCATTGTGCGCCTCAAGGTGATTCCCCATGACGCGGCGAATGACCACGACACCCGGATGATCTCCATCGAACGCAACAAGGTGGAGCTCAAGGAACAGGCGGCGAGCAAGGAGATCCTGGAACTGGGCGAAAACGGCGAACAGCGCATTGGCGTTATTCGCATCCCGGCTTTCTACATGGACTTCGAGGCGGCACGCCGGGGCGACCCGGACTATGCCAGCACCACCCGGGATGTGGCCCAGCTGATCATGGAACTCCAGGACGAAAACCTCGATGGCCTGATGGTGGATCTGCGCGACAACAGCGGCGGGTCCCTGCAGGAAGCGATCAAGCTGGTGTCACTATTCATCGACTCCGGGCCCACGGTTCAGGTGCGCGATAACCGTAACGACGTTCAGGTAGAGTCGGATCAGCTTCCGGGGGCACTCTATCGCGGCCCCATGGCCGTGCTGGTCAACCGCTACAGCGCTTCGGCGTCGGAAATCTTCGCCGGTGCCATGCAGGATTATGGCCGCGCGCTGGTGATTGGCGGTCAGACCTTCGGTAAGGGCACGGTCCAGTCGCTGATGGAACTCAACCATGGTGAGTTGAAAATGACCCGGGCGAAGTTCTATCGCGTGTCGGGCAAGAGCAACCAGCACCGGGGCATCCTCCCCGACCTGCAGCTGCCTTATGCGGTGGACAAGACCCAGATCGGCGAGAGCGCCCTGGATAACGCCCTGCCCTGGGACGTCATTGACCAGGCGGATTACGATCCGGTGGTCAACCTGAATCCGCTCATCCCCCGGCTGCGGGCACAACACCAGGAACGCATGGAGGATAACCCGGAGTTTGACTATGTCCGTAGCCAGATTGAGCTCATCGAAGCCGGCCGGGAACGCGAGCGGACTACCCTGCATGCGGACAAGCGCCGTGAGCGCGAACGCGAGCGCGATGAAAAACGCCTGACCATCGAAAACCGGCTCCGCGAGCATCGGGGCAAGAAACCGGTGGAATCCATGGAAGAGCTGGAAAAACTACGCGAGGAACAGGCCATGGAACAGGCCCGGAACCCGGACGCGGAACAGAATCGTCCGGATCCCCACTTGCGCGAAGCGGCACGCATTCTGGGGGATCTGGCAGGGATGAACGGCAAGTCGGGCAAGGTGGCGGGTCGACCCTGACCGCCACCCTGCCCTGCACAAAGGCGGGCAACCGCTACAACAATGTTGCCACGCCGTTTCCTCAGGGGCCTGTTTGGCGTCCTGCGCTCAGGCCGAAATCCGCCGTCTGCGGGCTCTTGAGCCCCTTCAGCACCTGCGCGCCCGGGTGCGGCATGCCCTCCGTACCCGGGTTTGCTGTAGAATATGGCGCCATTCGCAGCATTGGCACGGACCCTTCATGGCTCGCAACACCGTCAAACGCGTCAAAACCGGCTCTTTCGAACGCCGCTTTTCCATGGCTCGTGCCGGGCTGCTTGCCGGCGCCCGCTACGCCACCCTGAGCGCGGGCACCTTTTTTACGCCGGCACACAAGCGCGCCGACCGGCGCAGTGCCATTCTGTCCGCTCAGGCGGAGGACCTGGTCGCCGAGCTGGGCCAGCTCAAGGGTTCGGTGGTCAAGATCGGCCAGATGATGGCGCTGTTCGGCGAACACTTCCTGCCTCCGGAGGTGACCGCGGCTCTGCATACCCTGGAAAACAGGACCACGGCGCTGGAGTGGGAAACCATCGACGAACATCTGCGCCGGGAGCTGGGCGAGCTCAAGCGCGCGGAGCTGGACGTGGATCCGGAACCGCTGGGCGCCGCCTCGCTGGCCCAGGTACACCGGGCCGTGCGCCCAAGCGACGGCCTGGAAGTGGTGCTCAAGATCCAGTACCCGGGCGTGGCCGACGCCATCGACAGCGACATGCGCGCCATTGTGCGCCTGCTCAAGTGGAGCCGGCTGGTGTCCATTACCGAGGAATTCAATCAGTGGCTCGCGGAAGTGCGGGAAATGCTGGCCCGGGAAGTGGACTATGATCTGGAAGCCAACACCACCGAGTTTTTTCGCAACGCGCTGGCGGACGACGAGCGTTTTGTGGTCCCCGAGGTTGTACACGAATATTCGTCGAATAACGTTCTCTGCCTCACCTTTGAGCACGGGGTGGGCATCAGCGACCCTTCCATTCAACAGCTGTCCCAGGCGAGGCGCAATTTCATGGGCCGCGCCATCATGGAATTGTGCTGCCGCGAGGTGTTCGAGTGGGACCGCATGCAGACCGATCCCAACTTCGGCAATTACTTGCTGCGCCCGGGCCGCGAGGCCGACCAGGACCGGATCGTGCTGCTGGATTTCGGCGCTATCCGGGAATTCGAACACGCCACCCTGGGCCCGGGCCGGGAAATGATTCGTGCCGCCTGGCACCATGACCGCGAACGCCTGCTTGAGGCCCTGCGAGCGCTGGACTTTCTCTCCGGGAATGTGCCCCAGAAGGTGCTGGATAACTTCGTGGAATTGTGTTTTGAAGCCATCGAGGTGCTGCAGGATCCGGACCGGTATCCGCCCCCGCCGGAAGTGGTCAATGAGCGCGGCGAATACCTCTGGGGGGAGAGCGATCTGCCCAACCGCATCATGGCGAAGGCCAGCCGCAACGCCCTGTCCCGCTATTTCGACGTACCGCCCCGGGAGTTCATCTTCCTGGCGCGCAAGCTGCTGGGTGCCTACACCTTCTTGCACGTCATTGAGGCGCAGGTGCGCGGCAACACCATTCTGGAGCCGTTTCTGGGCATGAACGAGGACGCGGACCGGGCCCTGGTGACGTCCATGAATCAGCCGGACACGGGAACCTGAGGCGCATCGGAGGGATTTCCGGGCTGGTGGGCGTTTCCGGTTTGCACCCGGACCGGGGTAGCTGTTTAGTTATTAGCCATTCGCGGGCCAATCCGGGCCGCGGGATTTGCCATTGGCGTGCATGCGCAATAAGGTTAGCAGCTCGCTGAACGGGCCGGTTTCCGGTCCATGTACAATGTGGCATCACGTCGCGGCTTCGCGCCGGCTCCGGCCGGAGTCATTCATCCAGACGCAAGATACGGGGGTAACGAGGTGATCATCGGTGTACCCGGGGAAATCTTTCCCGATGAACAGCGCGTGGCGCTGACACCCGCCAATGTCGGCAGCCTTTTGAAAACCGAGGGTGTCGAGATCCGGGTGGAAAAAGGCGCCGGCGAACAGGCCGGTTTTACCGACGCGGACTACGAGAGTGCCGGCGCCCAGCTGGTGGATCGCGACAGCATCTTCCAGCAGGCGCAGGTGATCCTCCAGGTCCAGACACCGGGCAGCAATACCCGTACCGGGGAACAGGACCTTGAGCGCCTGCAGTCGGGCCAGATCCTGATCGGCATGATGGACCCGCTGGCGAACCCGGACTTCGCCCGAACCCTGGCCGACCGCGGCATCACGGGCGTGGCGCTGGAGCTGATCCCGCGCATCACCCGGGCGCAGGCGATGGACGTGCTCTCCTCCATGGCCATGACCGCCGGTTACAAGGCCGTGCTGCTGGCCGCCAACCAGGCCAACCGCATGTTCCCCATGAACATGACCGCCGCCGGTACCCTGAATCCGGCCCGGGTGTTCGTTATGGGCGCGGGCGTGGCCGGGTTGCAGGCCTGTGCCGCAGCCAAGCGCCTGGGCGCGGTGACCAAGGCCTATGACGTGCGCGAGGCGGCGCAGGAACAGATCCTGTCCGTGGGCGCCGATCCGGTGGATCTGAATCTCGATACTGCTGACGCCGAGGGCTCCGGCGGGTATGCCAAGGCACAGGGCGAGGATTTCCTGCAGCGCCAGCGCGCCGCTTTGAAGGACGTCATCGCCGATATGGATGTGGTCGTCACGACGGCCGCCGTGCCCGGCGCCAAGTCCCCGATCCTGGTAACCGAGGAAATGGTCCAGGCCATGAAACCGGGCTCGGTGATCGTGGATCTGGCCGCCGAACGCGGCGGCAACTGCGAGTTGACGCAGGCGGGCGAGACGGTGGTCAAACACGGCGTTCACGTCATGGGCCCGGAGAACGTGCCCTCCTCGCTGTCCCACCATGCCAGCCAGATGTTCGGCAAGAACATGGAAAACCTGCTCAAGCTTATGCTTACCGAGCAGGGCGGGATCACGCTCGACTTCGAGGATCAGATCATCCAGGACACGGTCATCGCCCACGAAGGCGACGTTCCCCAGGCGAAAATGCGTGAACTGCTGGGGCTGCCGGCGCGGGAACAACCCGCGGAGCCCGCTTCCGATGAACCCGCCTCCGACGAGGAGAAATAATCATGGATTTCGTGGCACAACTGACGCTGTTCGTGCTGGCGGTATTTCTCGGCTTCGAGCTGATCTCGAAAGTGCCGCCCACGCTGCACACGCCCCTGATGTCGGGTTCCAACGCCATCTCCGGCATTACGCTGGTGGGCGCGCTGCTGGCCGCCGGCCATGGCGGCGACAGCCAGACCATCAGCATCCTGGGTTTCATCGCGGTCACCCTGGCGTCCATCAATGTTGTGGGCGGTTTCATGGTTACCAACCGCATGCTGGGCATGTTCAAGAGGAAATAAGTCATGCAGATTTCGCAAGCCTGGATCGATATCGCCTATCTGGCCGCCGCATCCCTCTTTGTCCTGGGCATCAAGGGCCTGACCAAGCCCCGGACCGCTGTACGGGGTAACCTGCTGGCCGCCACCGGTATGCTGATTGCAGCCGTGATTACCCTGCTCCACAAGGACATTGTCACCTATGAATGGATCATCGGTGGCTTCGTGCTGGGCGCCGTGGTGGGCTCACTGCTGGCCATCAAGGTCAAGATGACGGCCATGCCCCAGCTGGTGGCCCTGCTGAATGGTTTCGGTGGCGGTGCATCCTTTGCCGTGGCCGCGGCCGAATACTTCAAGGGCCTGGACGCCGCTGGAGCGGCCGGCGTGCTCGAGGCCATGGCCGGCCAGTCCACGGGCATGGTGGCCATGATCGCCATCGGGGCGGCCGTGCTGATCGGCTCGGTTACGCTCACCGGTTCCTTCATCGCCTTTGCCAAACTGCAGGAGCTGATTGACGGCCAGCCCAAGGGCTTCCCGGGCATGAAGTTCATCAATCTGATTCTGCTGATCGGCTCCGTGGTGGCCATCGGCGTTCTGGTGAACGATCCCACTCAGCAGGTGGTGTTCTGGAGCCTGGTCGCCGCCGCCGCCGTGCTGGGTGTGCTGCTGGTGATGCCCATTGGTGGTGCCGATATGCCCGTGGTCATCGCCCTGCTGAACTCCTACTCCGGTCTGGCCGCCGCGGCCGCCGGTTTCGTCATGGGCAACAGCGCCCTCATCATTACGGGTTCGCTGGTGGGCGCGTCCGGACTCATTCTGACCAATGTCATGTGCAAGGCCATGAACCGTTCGCTCACCAATGTGCTCTTCGGGGTCATGGCCGAGGGCGGCGACGCCATGGATCAGGACGAGGTCTATGGCGGCAAGGTGCGCTCGTCCAGTGCCGAGGAAATCGCCATGATCCTGGAGCCGGCCAAGCGCGTCGTGATCGTGCCCGGCTTCGGCCTGGCCATGGCCCAGGCCCAGCACGCCGTACGGGACCTGGCGGATTCGCTGGAAGCACGCGGATGCGAGGTGGAATATGCCATCCATCCGGTCGCGGGTCGGATGCCCGGTCACATGAATGTGCTGCTGGCCGAGGCGGAAGTGCCCTATGACAAGCTCAAGACCATGGAAGAGATCAATCCGACTTTCGAGGAAACGGATGTAGCCATCGTGCTGGGCGCGAACGACGTCACCAACCCCATGGCGCGCGAGGACAAGGGCAGCCCCATCTACGGCATGCCCATTCTCAACGTGGACAAGGCCCGGAATGTGGTCGTGATCAAGCGTTCGTTGAGCCCCGGCTTCGCCGGCCTGCCCAATCCCCTGTTCGCCAACGACAACACCCTGATGCTCTTCGGCGACGCCAAGCAGTCCGTGCTGGACGTCAACACCGCCTACAAGGAAAGTTGACGCCGGTAGCCAACCGACGGAAACAGCCCCGAGGCCTGCCAGGTTTCGGGGCTGTTTGTTTCAAGGGGCGAGGTGCGAGGAGCGAGGCATAGAGAATCACAGGAGTAGGCGCCGTGTCCTCTGAGTGCCTCCCGGCCGCGAACGGTTCAGCAACGCGTACGGTGCGCCGTGCGCACCATCGGGCCTTGAAGGTGCGCACGGCGCACCCTACAGCTTGTTCGAGGGTCCGGAATGCAAATTTCGAGGCTTTTGCGACACCCTCCGTTAACCCCGGATGCTAACGACAGGGCTTTCCTGCTATTCCTTCGGAGCGGACCAAGGACGGGCTGCCTACTCGACCCTCGCTCCTCGCACCTCGCACCTCGCTCCTAGAATCCTACAACCAGTGAAACCGTGATCTCTTGATCGGTGTTCTCGGTACCGGCAGGCACTTGCGAACTGTGCTTGATCAGGTGGGAAAGGCGCAGCGTCAAGGTATCGTTGATCTGGCTACTCAATGAGGTTTCCGCCCGGGAAATACTACCCTCGTTGGCCGACATTTCCGTGCTGATCTTTTCCCGGAAAACGGCTGATTCGGAAATATCCCAGCGATACTGCCCGGCCATGCGCAGAATAGGGGTGTCCTCGTGATTTTCGCAGTTGCGGTAACTGTCTTCCGGTTCCAGGCAGCGAATGCGATAACCCGGACCGATTTCCGCACTCAGCTCGTGGCGCTCCGTATCCAGTATGGAACGACCATAACCCAGCGCATAGCTGATGCGGTAATGATAGCCGGAGAACAGATCCTTTTCGTAGGTGCCCACATTGAAAATGTAGTTCTCCTCTCCGAGCTTTCGGTCCAGTTTATAGGATAAAAAATAACGCTCGGCGACACGCTCGGTTTCGCCCGTGGTCTGATTCTCCGCCGTCGTGTTTACGGCTTCGAATTCCGCCGTGTGACGCCAGTTTTCACCTTCGTATTCGCCGTCCCCCTTGCTGACAACCGAGTCCGATTCCGTGTTGCCCCGCTTGAGCAAATAGGAAAACTCCAGTTCTCCGCTCCAACCGTCCGAACTGGTTTCTCCGTCTCCTTCCGCTGCCAGGGCCGGGAACGGCGCCAGCCCGGCGGTCACCAGGGCGGCCAGGGTTACCTTGCGCATAAAGCTCTCTCTCGTTACCGGGTTACGGGTGTGCGTTACTCTGCTCCAGATGGACATCCATCTGGGGAAAGGGAATGGTGATACCCTCCTCGTCAAAGCGTTGTTTGACACGTTCGGTGTAGTCCCATTTAAAGGGCCAGTAGTCTTCCGTGCGTGTCCAGGGGCGAACGAGGAAATTGATGGCACTGTCGCCGAGTTCGCCCACCACGATGACCGGAGCGGGCTCGGCAAGCACGCGTTCGTCCTGATCCAGCAGCTCCTGCAGTACGCCACGCACCTGTTGCAGATCGCTACCGTAATCCACGCCCACCACCATGTCCACGCGTCGCGTGGGCATGGCGGAATAGTTGGTAATGTTGTCCGCCATGATGGCGCCATTGGGCACCGTGATCAGCTTGTTGTCCGGGGTGATCAGGCGTGTGGCGAAAATCCGGATCTCGTGCACAGTACCACTCGTGCCCGCCGCTTCCACATAGTCTTGTTCCCGGAACGGGCGGAAGAGGATCAGCATGACGCCGGCGGCAAAATTGCCCAGGGAATCTTTCAGGGCCAGCCCTACGGCCAGGCCCGCGGCACCGAAGATCGCCACCAGCGAGGTGGTTTGCAGACCCAGCTGCTCCAGCGCCGCAATGCTGACAAAGATCAGCAGCGCGACATAGGCCAGGCGCGACGCGAAACGCGCGATGGTTCCGTCCACGCGCGCCTGCATCTTGTGTTCGAGAAGATGGCAAAGGCGGCCCACCACCCATTTGCCGACCAGGAAGATCGCCAGCGCTGCCAGCAGATTCCAGCTGTAGGGGACGATGTTGTCGGCCCAAAACTGTTCCGCAGCCTGTATATAGGTATCCATCAGCTCTCTCCCGCCAAACCTGCAAATTGCGCCCGAACGGCAAGGCCGCTTTGCAGAAAATCAACAGCTTATAACGAACATGGATCCAGGAACACCCCGCGGCCCCGGGTTAAGGCCCGCTCTTCGCTTGAATTTCATTCATCTCAAATTGCGCCATCCACAGGCAGCTGTCCTACGAAACCTTGGGGTTTTTCATACTGAACCCGTATAATGCCGCCTCTTTATCGCGAACCGGAGGACGCATGGCCGATTCTGTCCGCACTCAACTTGAGTCCCTGATGCAAGAGCGCATCCTGGTGCTCGACGGTGCCATGGGCACCATGATTCAGCAGCTGAATCTACCCGAGGAAGATTTCCGGGGCGAGCGCTTCGCGGACTGGCCCTCGGATCTCAAGGGGAACAACGACCTTTTGAGCATCACGCAACCCCAGGCCATTGCCGAGATTCACCAACAGTGCATTGATGCCGGCGCCGATATTATCGAGGCCAACTCCTTCAACGGCACGCGCGTCGCCATGGCCGACTACGACATGCAGGAGTATGCCCGCGAAATCAATGTGGCGGCCGCTCAGGTAGCCCGGCGCGTGGCCGACGAAAACACCGAGAAGAATCCCGACAGGCCCCGGTTCGTGGCCGGCATTCTCGGGCCCACCAACCGCACCGCGAGCATCAGCCCGGATGTGAACGACCCGGGCTATCGCGCCATCAACTTCGATCAGCTGGTGGAAGCCTATACCGAGAATATCGACGGTCTGGTGGAAGGCGGCGCCGACCTGCTTCTGCTCGAGACCATCTTCGACACACTCAACGCCAAGGCCGCCGTGTTCGCCGTGGAGCAGTACAAGGACGAGCACAACATTGATCTGCCGCTGATGATCTCCGGCACCATCACGGATGCGTCCGGGCGGACCCTGACGGGTCAGACCACGGAGGCGTTCTACAACTCCCTGCGCCATGCCAATCCCATCAGCTTCGGCCTGAACTGCGCGCTGGGCGCCGAGGAATTGCGGCAGTACGTCAAGGAACTGTCCACGATCAGCGAGTTCGCGGTGTCGTCGCACCCCAACGCGGGCCTGCCCAACGAAATGGGCGAATACGAGCAGTCGCCCGAGCACATGGCGGAACTGATCGAGGAATGGGCCGAGAGCGGCTTCCTCAACATCATCGGCGGTTGCTGCGGCACCACGCCCGAGCATATCGGGGCAATTGCGAAGGCCGTCGATGGCAAGCCGCCGCGCAAGATCCCCGAGCGCGAACCGGCACTGCGGTTGTCCGGACTGGAGCCGCTCAACGTCACCGAGGACTCGCTCTTCGTCAACATCGGCGAGCGCACCAACGTCACCGGCTCCAAGAAGTTCCTGCGCCTGATCCAGAACGAGGATTATGAAACCGCGCTGGAAGTCGCCAAGCAGCAGGTGGAAAACGGCGCTCAGGTGATCGATATCAACATGGACGAGGGCATGCTCGATGCCGCCGAGTGCCTGACCAAGTTCCTCAACCTGCTCGCCGCGGAACCCGATATCGCCAAGGTTCCGATCATGGTGGACTCCTCGCGGCCCGATGCCATCGAGGAAGGCCTGAAGCGCATCCAGGGCAAGGGCATTGTGAACTCCATCTCGCTCAAGGAAGGCGAAGAGGACTTTCTCAAGAAGGCGGAACGCATCCGGCGTTTCGGCGCGGCCGTGGTCATTATGGCGTTCGACGAGGACAGCCAGGCGGACACGCGCGAGCGCATGTACGGCATTGCCGAGCGCGCCTACAACCTGCTGCGCGAAAAGCTGGACTTCCCGGCCGAAGACATCATCTTCGACGCCAACATCTTCCCCGTGGCCACGGGCATGGAGGAGCACGACAACAATGCGGTGAACTTTATCGGCGCCGTCTCCGATATCAAGCAGAACCTGCCGCATGCCAAGACTTCCGGGGGGCTGTCCAACGTCAGTTTCTCCTTCCGCGGTAACGAACCCGTGCGCGAGGCGATCCACGCGGTCTTTCTCTATCACGCCATCAAGGCCGGCCTGGACATGGCCATCGTCAACGCCGGTCAACTGGGCATCTATGACGATATTGACCCCGAGTTGCGCGAGCTGGTGGAAGACGTGGTGCTCAACCGCCGCGAAGACGCCACCGAGCGTTTGCTGGACGCGGCCGAGCAGTACAAGGGCCAGGGTGCGTCCCAGGGCGCGGCTCAGGACCTGGAATGGCGCGAATGGGAAGTGGAAAAGCGCCTGGAGCATGCCCTGGTCAAGGGCATTACGGATTATGTCGAGGACGACACCGAGGAGGCGCGTCAGCGCGCCGAGCGCCCGCTGCACGTGATCGAGGGCCCGCTCATGGACGGCATGAACGTCGTGGGCGATCTCTTCGGCGAAGGCAAGATGTTCCTGCCCCAGGTGGTAAAATCCGCCCGCGTGATGAAAAAGGCGGTGGCCTATCTTCTGCCCTATATGGAAGAAGAAAAGAAACGCATGGGCACCGAAGGCCAGTCCAACGGCACCGTCATCATGGCCACGGTCAAGGGCGACGTGCACGACATCGGCAAGAACATTGTCTCGGTGGTGTTGCAGTGCAACTCCTATGACGTCGTGGACCTGGGCGTGATGATCCCGTCCGACGACATCCTGCAGGCAGCCAAGGACCACAACGCCGACATGATCGGCCTGTCGGGACTGATTACGCCGTCGCTGGACGAGATGGTCAATGTGGCCCAGGACATGCAGCGTCAGGGCTTCCAGCTGCCGCTGCTGATCGGCGGTGCCACCACCTCCAAGATCCACACGGCGGTGAAGATCGACCCGGTCTATGAGCAGCCCATTATTCACGTCGCGGACGCATCCAAGGCCGTGGGCGTGGTGAGCAACATGCTCAGCGAGACGCGGCGCGAGGACTATGTCCAGGAGCTGGAAGCGGAGCACGAAAAGCTGCGCGAGCGGCGCAAGAACCAGCAAACGGACCGCAAACTCGCTTCGATCGAGGACGCGCGCGAGAATGCGCCGCAATTCGACTGGAGTAGCTATGAACCGCCGCGCCCCGCCTTCGAGGGCGTCAAGGTATTCGACGATTACCCGCTCGACGAGCTGGTGGATTACATCGACTGGACGCCCTTCTTCCAGACCTGGGAAATGAAAGGCAAGTTCCCGGATATTCTGGAAGACGACAAGGTGGGCGAAGAAGCCACCAAACTCTACAACGATGCCCGGGCCATGCTCGAGCGCATCGTCAACGAGAAGTGGCTCAAGGCGGCGGGCGTGATCGGCTTCTGGCCCGCCAACCGCGTGGGTGACGATCTCGAGGTGTATTCACCCGAAGACGGTTCGCCCATGAAGATGCTGCACCATATTCGCCAGCAGCGTCCGGTGGACCCGAACAAGGACAAGCCCAATATGGCGCTCAGTGACTTTGTTGCGCCCAAAGACAGCGGCAAGTCCGACTGGATTGGCGGCTTTGCCGTGACCACCGGCCTGGGCATTGATGAACACGTCAAGAAGTTCGAGGACGATCACGACGATTATTCGTCCATCATGCTCAAGGCCCTGGCCGACCGGTTGGCGGAGGCCTTTGCCGAGCACATGCACGAGCGCGTGCGCAAGGAGTACTGGGGCTATGCACCGGACGAGGATCTGTCCAATCAGGATCTGATCAAGGAACGCTATCAGGGCATCCGCCCGGCTCCGGGCTATCCCGCCTGTCCGGATCACACCGAGAAAGGCACGCTCTGGGAACTGCTGGAGGCCGAAGCCAATGCCGGCGTGCAGCTGACGGATCATTACGCCATGTTCCCCGCTGCGGCGGTGTCCGGCCTGTACTTCTCCCACCCGGACTCCGCCTATTTCGGGGTGGGCAAGATGGGCGAGGACCAGGTGAAGGATCTCGCCCAGCGCAAGGGCATGGACAAGGAAGACATGGAGAAGGTGCTGACCCAGGTGCTGAACTATAACGCCTGAGCCACGCCCGTTCGCCGGCGCCGCCCGCCCGGGTCAGGCGCCGGCGTGCTCTTCCGGTGCGGGGTTGTGCGTGATGGTCACCTCCCCCGTACCGCCATCCAGAACTACACCCGTGCCTTCCGGCAGGCAGTGCATGGCGTCATCGAGGCCGCGCACGGCGGGTATGCCCAGTTCCCGAGCGAGGGCGGCCGCTGAATCAAGCGCATCCTCACTGGCCAGCACCAGCCCGGAGGCCAGGCAGAGCCAGGGCAGCCAGCCCGGATCACACTGATCCAGTACCACCACGTCCCCGGGCTCGATCCGGGAAAGCTCCCAGGCGGAATGCAGGCGGCGTGTACAGCCTTCGACCCGGCCGGGCACCCAGGCGCGCCCGCGCAACAAGGGGTGGGTCTGCCCTTCCAGATTGATGCCGTAGCCCACCTGATCCATGATCCAGTCCGGCGCGCCCTGATGGGCATCGCTCATGTAGCGCAGCTTGCGCTGACCCAGTCCATCGGCATTGACGCCGCCCTGCCCGTTCCAGACCTGCCAGAACTCGTCAAAATAGAGGAAAAACACATCCTCGGGCCGTTGCAGCAAGCCCTCGTCCACCAGAATCGCGGCCATGCGCATCAACTGACGGCGCAGAACCGCGCCCAGCCGATACCGCAGACCCCGGGCCCGGGCGCGAAGCACCAGCGCTTCCGGAGGCCGGTGATCGCTGTCCAGCGCCAGCAGGGCACGACAGCGTTCCGGCCCCAGCGCCTCAAGGGTCCTCAGTTCCCCCGGATTATCGCGAAAGCGCGGCAGCACCGGATCCGCACCGGCGGAGGCATCCGGCACCGCTTCGCACAAGGTGGCGGCCGCCGGCGTACGCCCCAGCGTGCACAACACCTGCAGTTCGACCGGCGCCAACAATGACGCCAGCGGGACAGTCTCCTCTTCCAATGCGGCCGCTGGTACGCGCAAGTAATTGATAACGCCCTCTTCCCGCGCCAGACGCTCACCCAGCCGATCCAGGTGAATCAGAAATTGCCATAACTGGTCGCGGGACGAATCCGCGGCCGGGATCGGCGAAGCCGCGAGGGCTCGCTCCAGGCGCCGCAACTGCCATCCCGACCAGAGTTCGGCCGTGCGCGAGCACAGACGCCGCACACGCCGATCCGTATCCGGGGGCCCTCCATCGCGCCACGCCGGCGGGAGCGTCTGTTCCAGTGCCGAAACCGGATGCAGACGGTGCAGTTCACGCAGGAAGCGGGCATTGCTGTAGATATGGCTGTGCACCCGGCGATAGGGTTCGAGATTTTCCATCTCGGTCCAGCCCAGACGCCGGCCCAGATTGCGCCAGAAATGGACCTTGAGCCAGCGGCTCTCCAGGGTGTACCAGAGCGGACTGACCACCTGGGTCCACAACCCCATGCCGTGGCGCCGCGTCCAGACCTCTACAGGGCTGGGCAGGCTGCCCACCGGCAGGCTCTGCAGCAGCCACAGCTGTTCGCCGTCCCAGATCCATTCACAGGCCTGGGGGACGTCGGTCCAGCGGGTAAGCTGCTGCACCAGCTCCAGAAAGGGGGTGCCCCCGATGCGGGGCAACGCTCCGGTGTCGCTGCGCGACCAGGCGATCTCGCCGGAGCGCTGGAGAATCATGCGCTCTTTCTCTTCGCCGTCCTCGGCCATGCCCTCGACCACGATATGATCCAGATCCGGGCGCATGGGGTGGCGGCTGAACAACACGCCGGCGGCACGGCGCGCCGGCAGCGACTGGATTACCACCTCCTCGGGGGCGTGATCCGAGCCGAAGAACTGTTCCAGCGCCGCCGCCAGAGCCGCATCACTGTCCAGGTTGGCAAGATTGCGCCGCAAGGATTCCGGATTCACCGTGCCCTGTTGCATGACCCAGTAACGGTGCTCGTCCGGATGCGTAAGCTCACTCAGGGCCGCGATCAGCTCGCCCGGGGCGGCATCTACCACATCCGCGCGGTGGACGCGCCAACTCGGAGGCACGGGTAGACCTGCGGCGGCCCAGCGTTGCAGCGGCCAGGCTTGTTCATCGGAATCCGGGGCCAGGGGTTCAATGTGCATGATCACGACGCCCTGCCCGGGCCAGCGCTGCCCCGATCCGATAACCCGCTGCGTGGAGCACGGGCGTCAGTACAAGACCGGGAATGGCAATCTGAACGGCCAGCCCGCCGAACAGGACCGGAGCCTTCATCAGGGTACTCATCAGTGATTCCTGCCAGTAAAAAAACCAGGGATGCTCCGGTGGGAAAATCCACTCGTGCAAGGTGTTGAAAACCGCCTCGGGCCCGGCGATCGCCAGCGGGGCCACCACCGCCAGGGCCAGCACAGCGCTGGCCTGCAACCGAACCTTGCGCGACGGTGTGCCCAGCCAGCGCCCCACTAATGCCAGCGGCAACCATAGCAAGGCCACGGCCACCGAGACCAGCAGGAGCCACTCCAGCAAATCGGCCACATCGCGTAAATGATTGATTTCATCCTGATTCAACAGCCGAATGTCGCCTCCGGCCGGGCCGGGATACCGGATCTGTGTGAGCCCCGCACCGCCGCTGTGCACGGCCTGGCTGATTTGCGTGAAAGCCCGGTAATGCTGTTCCGGCGGCAATTGCGCGAACCCGGGTTTTGCCGGATTCTGGGGCGCATACTCGTTGATGTGGCCTTCGATATCCAGAGCTTGATACCAGAACGGATACGCATAATCGAAGCAGGCACTCAACCACCACGACAGCAAGAGCCCCAGCCAGAGACAGGTCAGGGCATACAACAGCCAGCTCAGCCGGGCGGGGAGGTGGTCGAAAATGGCAGGACGCGTCATAATTGGCCGTTCTGTCGATGCCGGAATCCGGGAGCTCTGCCATCGCCGGAGCCGGATGAATCAAAGCGCGCAAAACACAGCAAGTATAATAACCAGAGGAACAACGCCCATGCGAGCAGGACTGGCGTTACTGTCATTACTGATCCTGGCCGGCTGCGCCACCACGCGGGAACTCCCCCAGGCGCCCGACGGACCCGCCCAACAGGCGCTGGAACAGGATTACTATCACGTCGATATCCCCACCCATGACGGCAAGGAACTCAAGGCCACGGTCTATCAGCCGGAACTGGCCGCCGGCGAAACCGCGCCCGTGGTGATTGCTACCCACGGGTTCGGCATTTCACGCGCGAAGCGTCCCTGGTCCTTTCACGGCCAATGGATGATCACCGGTGAAGCCGCGCTCAAGGCCTGGAAACAGGGCTACTGGGTTGTTTATTACGATCAGCGTGGCTGGGGCGACAGCGAGGGCGTGGTCCGCATGATGGATCCGGACTACGAGGTCCGTGACGTATCCAGCGTGATCGACTGGACTCTGGAGCACATCCCGGCGGTCAAAGAGCTGAACGATGGCGACCCGGCCCTGGGCATGATTGGCGAGTCCTATGGGGGCGGCGCACAGACCATGGCGAGCTTCGAGGACCCGCGGCTGGAAGCACTGGTGCCCATTGCCACCTGGCATGATCTCAATGCCCTGGCACCCAATGGCCACATGCGCACCAACTGGGGCGCTCACCTTTTCAGCATCGGGGCCTTCGCCAGCGGTTTCGACATCGGTTTCATGGTGCAAAAGCCCATGCGTAGCGGTTTTACGGGCACCGTGAGTCACGCGGCGCAACGCAAGATGCGCAAGCACAGCCCCGTGCACTATTGCGAGGATGAGCAATACCCGCAAGCAGATGCCCTCTTTGTCCAGGGTTTCCGCGACAGCGTCTTTCCGCTCCAGGAAGGGCTCGACAACCGCGCATGCTTCGAGGCGGGCGGCAATGACGCCCGCATGCTGGCGATTCAAGGGGGGCATATCCTGCCCTGGCCGGTTCAGAAATTTTCCGGTAAGCCCCTGTTCAACACCGAGGATGAAATCCGGTGCGGCCAGCAGGAGCCGGTCAAGCTCGAGGACTTGATTCTGCACTGGTGGGACGAAAAACTGCGCGGCGAGGAACGCCAGGTACCGGAGTTTTGCGTCACCCTGAACGAAGAGGGTGAAGGTCAGGCCATGAAGCGCTTCCCCAGCGGTGGCGAGGAATTCATGCTGCCCGACAGCAAGGTGCATCTGCCGCTGGCGGGCATGTTCGAGTGGCTCATGATTCCCATGGATGTGGGTTTCGATCTCTGGCGCAAGGTCTGGTGGTCGGGCGCGGATTACCGCATGAAAAAGCCCGACGGCGGGATTGGCCGACCCAAGTTCGTGCCGCTGTACATTGCGCATGAAGACGAACGGTTGCTGGGCATCCCGGAAATCGATATTCGCCTGGACTCAACGGCGTCGAAGATCACGGCCAAGGCCTTCGTCGGGGTGGGTGTGCAGGAAGCCGGCATGCGCCGGGTTCATGTGGCCAGCGAACAGCTGACCCCGTTGCCCGGCAAGGGGGTCTACAAGCAGGAGCTACCCGCCGTGTCGCGCAAGCTGGACCACGGAGACCGGGTGGGCCTGGTCATCTATGGCTATACCTGGCAGTTCTTCACCAATCCCAGTTACTGGCACAACGTGGCGCGTCTCGGAGGGGATGTTTACCTGCCTATTCTGGGGCCCGCGGATGAATCCTGACCCAGTCGCCCTGGTCGGTACGCAGGGAGGCGTACCGTTGTGGCGGCAGGCCGTGGAAGGACTGGTCGAATAACAGTTTGACGGCGAAGCGCATCTTGTCGTCGGGCGGCCAGCCCCGGATCTGATAGCCCAGGTTGGGCAACTGCCCCGGATACCGTTCCGGTTTTACCTCCTTGTCCTCGTTATCCTGATAGATCAGCCCCAGCGGAATACCGGACAACGGCTTGGGCACCTCCAACAGGGTTAACAGCGAAAAGTTCTTGCCCGAGTCGAACAGGATCCAGTCCTCATCCGTGCTCAGTCCCCGCTCCACGAGCTTGCGTTCCTGGTTGTCCATACGGCCGTCCACCCGACCCACCAGATCCCCCGCGCGCGCTGTTTTGACCCGGGCACCATATTGCTCGTGGCCGTCCATGGATACGGACACCCGGGGTTCTTTCAACGTAGCCCGGTACATAAACGGGATCTCGGCATAGGTGTGTGCTTCATAGTGCGCGGGATAGCGCAGCGCCTGCACCTGCATGGTCATCACCGGAATGCCGGAGATCACCACCCGGGTCTCCAGGTGCATGACCGAACGGATGGGCCCGGTCTTGAGCCCCAGCAGCCGGGGATCCAGATTGCGATTGGTGAGCGTCATGCGGGTGAACCGGCTCAAGACACCCGCCGACATGCGCATTTTCAGCGTATCGATAATGGAGCCATCGCCTTCGTAGCCGCGATAGCCCAGATGCCGCCAGTTCAGTTCGTTCTCCGGGTCCACCTCCAGCCGGTACCAGGGGGTACGGGTGACCCCGCTTTCCACATTGTGCTCGACATAATGCACCGGACTCCGGGGTTCGTGGTCACGGACGAGGTAAAAGTACAGGGAATCCCCGGCCGGATTGAGCACCTCCAGTTCCGCCAGAACGCGTCCCTGTCCCGGATCTTCGC
Source organism: uncultured Alcanivorax sp. (assembly GCA_913055795.1). Taxonomy (GTDB): domain Bacteria; phylum Pseudomonadota; class Gammaproteobacteria; order Pseudomonadales; family Alcanivoracaceae; genus SLJS01. The sequence continues at coordinate 74,138 of CAJXLA010000001.1, forward strand.
CGTCAGGCGCCTTTTCGCCCGCGTCCCGGAACAAGGCCATGAGTTCGTCCCGGGCGTCGAAAACCCCGGGATCGCCCTGGCGCTCGTGTTCCGATTTGTCGAACCAGACCAGATCATGTTCATCCAGTTCATCGATCTGAAAGGGCACCGGCTCGAAGCCCCCGTTGCGCCAGCGGACCAATGACAGGCGCTTGATCTTGATCCCCCGGGCCGAGGGCAATTTCCCGGCCGTCACTTCCAGCACACGCTGTTGGGCCACCCGGGAGGCACCATTTGCTCCCAACAATGGGGAGCTCAACAGCGTCAGACCGACTCCGGCCATCAGAAACAGACAGGACAATGCGCGCATCTAGCCTCCTCGAGCCAGGGTAGCGCGAACACTGACGCCGCCCGGATCATTGCCCCGGGAAATCTCGATACTGGCGGGGCGCACACCCTGCTCGCTGCGCAGGGTCTGTAACCAGGCCATGACATGGGCAAAGGATTGGTCTTCCAGCATGACACGGACCGCCCCGTCACCCTCGGGCGTGAAGCCCTTGAGGGAAAGATTGTGGGCGGAAGCGCTGGAGCTGATCCGGCTGGTCCAGCCTTCGTCGGTGGAGGGCGCGGACGAGGCTTGTTGCTGCGTCCCACGCACCACCGGAGCGTTGGCCTGGATCCAGGACAACGTCTGGGCGGAACGGATATAGTGGTTACGTGCTTGTTCGCGGCCCTCGTACAGGGGTTGCCAGACGAGCCACCAGAACAACGCCACCACCAGAGCTGCCCCGAGGGCCAGCAACGCTCTTTGCTCGCGCACTTCGCGCTGGCGGTACCAGGCCAGGGCGGGTTTGAGGTACGGGTCGATATAAGCGCGCCACTGCGGTAAAGACGCCATCAGCCCTTCCCTATCCGCAAACGCGCGGTGACACCGTCGCCATCATCACGAGCCGTGGCAATTTCCGCTTTCAGCCCCTGTTCCGCCAATTGCTTGCGCACTTTTTCCACAGCCTCATAACCGTCCGCGCGGAGTTCGATTTGCAGATTCCCTTCTCGCTGACTGTATTGCAATCGGCGCGTTGTAACCCCTTGTGAACGGTATTCGGCCAGAGTATCGCCCACGCCCGCCATGAGATCCAGAAAACCACGACCCGCCTGGCCCCCGGTACCCAGGGAGTTCAATCTTTGCCGGAACTGGGCCCGCAAGCGCGCCGTGGCTCGATCGCGCGGGAAGAGCTCCTGGTACAGCTCGCTGGCGCTCTGCCGGAGACCTTCCGCCGCCTTTTCGTAATGCCATTGCTGCACGCCCAGCAGCGCGCAAACCAGCACCAGGGCCGCGGCGGCAAAACCGGCCAGCGGGCGCCACTGACGCCAACTCCAGTTCCCTCCGCCGCCCACGGCCGGCGGCCGCATTTCTCCGTGCAACAGCTCGACATACTGATCCCGTGCCCGACCCGCGGCCAGGGCCTCCAGCACAGCCGTCCGCCCGGTAATTTCGGTCCAGTCCTCCTCGTCCGGAGCCAGCGCGGCGCGTACGGAGGCTTCCTCCGACGGCGTAACCGTCAAGGCCTGACGCTCATCCGGCAACAGCAATACACTGTGCTCATCAGCCAGGCGCAGCGGCGCGCGGTGGGCCAGCACGGAGGCGTCACTGCTGGCGCCGGCCAGTTCCACGCCCTGCTCCAGACACCAGTCGCGCAGGCGCGTCAGCGCCGCGCGATCACAGGCCAGTACGGGATAATCATCGCCCGTCGGGCGAGTCCAGGCGTACCAGAGCTGCTCCGGCGGCTCCAGCAGGTCGTCCTCCAGCAGGTACGGCAGCGCCCGTTGAAGCTGTTTGGCCTGTTTCCGGGTAAGTCGTACCCGGGTGATGAGCACATCAGCGCTGGCAAACACCAGAAACAGACGCTGTCCCGAGGAAACCGCCTGCTCGCCGACTTCGCACAGTCGGGTTTCGCGGCCATCGCCGGCGTCCCCCGTACCCGCCTGCACCAGCAGTTCGCCCGGGTCCCCGGCATCCAGTGCGCCGGGGGGCATGCGTACGATCAGGACCTCAGCCACCATCAGTTCTCCGTGTCCCGGTTCGGCTCCAGGGTATTGTTGTCTTCAGCGGTCTGTTGCGGGGCATTGTAGTGAGGATTGCAGGCCGGTTCGAGCGGCCCGAGCACGGGTACTACCTGACGGCTGATCACCGAGGCCCGCCGCTGCTCGCTTTCGTTGGCCTCGGGGTTTCGGAAAATCCGGGTGACCAGCCGCGAGCGCTGCTCCTGCAACTGCACATCAATCATGACCTGAAAATAGGACGACTGCACCCCGACCCGTTGCTGCAACACCTGACGCTGTTCACTGTCGAGGTCATTGAACGGCGCCACACCGAATAATGCGCCCAGCTCGGTAATGGGACCCTCGCTGCGCAGCTCTTCCACGGCCGTGGCGGCGTTGGCGCCGTACGGTCCCAGGACCGCGTCCAGCACCGCCGTGGAGGCAGTGTTCAGGTTCAGCGTGGTGTCCACGGGCAATGCGGTGAAGTAGGACCAGAAGGAGCCATCATCGTCGGGCAGCGCCTCCAGACCGAAGCTGCGCAGGGCGCGTAATTCCGACTCATGGGCCACGGGCAGATTGGGGGTGCGCCGCTGCCGGTATTCCGCGTCCTCGCCACCCTCCACACCGTCCACCAGATTGTTGCTGTCGATCCAGTCCGTCATTTCGAAGGACAGGGTCCGGGCCTGCTCGGGCCGGGCCAGCACGGATTGCAACAGACGCTGCAGGGCCCGGCGTCCACGCTGGTCGCGAATAAAGCGGTTTTCGCGCGCCTGCACCAGCCAGTTGAGATTGAACCGTCCCTGCAGATCCTGGACCGTGGCGCTGAGTAACGCATCCTCGTAGGGCGAAGGGGGCAGACGGACCGCCCAACGCTCGTCCTGGCAATCGTCCACCCGGGTGCCCTCTTCCTGATCCCCTTCCAGATCGTCGATCAGCCCCTGCACGGCCACTTTCTCCGCCGCCATGGCGTACTGGTAGCGCCGATCCCGGTTAAGCAGATTCTCCGTACGCGTCATGTAGCCTTCCTGCTGGCGCACGATTTCCACCGCCAGGGTGAACACCATGGCGAAGATCATGAGCACCACGATCAGGGCCACACCGCTTTGTTTACCAGGCAGGGTCATGACCAGGGATTCTCCACCAGGCGGAAGAAACGATGCAGCCCCATGCCCTGGTCACGCTCGACCGTGATTTCCAGGCTGAGCGGCAAAGGCTGGCGCAGCACACCGCTTCCCGTTCTGTCCTCCGGAGGCCAGCGCCGGATCCATTCGGGCTCGCCGGCCGGGGTTTCGTGGAGATAACGTACCCGGAAAGCGCGTACGTCCTCCATCATGACGGTCTCGCGGGGTTCAGCACCCGCGCCTCGGTCGAGCACCCGGTAATGGGCACGGATCAGCTGATCGTCTTTCAGTCGCCAGGTGACGCGCTGCATGGTACTGCGCTTACGCAGATCCATGGGGTTGGCCCAGCCCAGACGAGTTACCGAAACCCCGTTTTCCCCGCCTTCCACGGCGGGCCGCGTATCGCCAAAGCGATCCCGCACCGGACGCGCAATAATCTGTTCCATGTCCATGGTGAGAAAGATCAGGGTGCGCTGACCCGACTCCAGTGCATCGGCGTGACGATTGAGAATGTCGCGGTTGCGTAGCGCGGCGCTGAGAAACTGCTGGGCCATGACATACATGGCGGCGAAAATGGCGATTGCCACCACGAGTTCGATCAGGGTAAACCCGGATGTGCGTGCCGGCCTGACCATCAGGGCTTACCCAGGAGACTGGCCATGCTGTAGGTAATCGCCCAATCCTTTTCTCCTTGCGGTTGCGGGCCCACGGCTATGTCCACGCGGCGGGTATCCGGAAAGGGGCCGGCGCTTACCTCGGTGCGGATGCGCCAGGTCTGTCCGAAGCGCTCCACCCGGTCGTCATTGGTGCCGGTATTCGGCCATTGCCGATACACCTGCAGCTCCACCAGTTTGTCACTGGCCACCTGATAGCCCTGGGTCTTGCTCTCCAGTCGATTGAATATATCCGCGGCACCGCCCAGCGTCTGGGACAGGACCGTGATGGCCGCGGCCAGCACCGTCAGCGCTACCAGCACTTCCACCAGCGTGAATCCGCGTTCAGCCTTCATCGTCGCCGTTCTCGCGCGACGGACGCTCCACGCGCCCGAGACTGTTCAGTCTCAGTTGTTTGCCCTCGCCTGCCGCGCCCTCGCGCCGCAGCCACAGCGTAATGGGTGTGGCTTCACCGCTGGGAAAAAAGAAAACCTGGGGCGGAGCACTGTCGTCTTCACCATCGTCCTGCCCGCCGGACTCAGCCTCGTCGCCCATCATCCGGCTGGACACCGCCTCACGCAGGTTTACGCCCTGACGATCCTCGCTGTCTTCCAGGCGCCACTCCAGCCGTATATCGCCGGACAGGTCCAGCGCGCCCAGCTCGCCGGCACCCTCCATGGCCACGAACTCCCCTTCCTCGTGCGCAAAACGCAAGGGGCGAACGGCACCGGATTCCAGTCGTACGGCCAGCATTTCACCCAGAAAGAGACTCTGTTCACTCAATTGCTGCAGCAGCGCGCTCACGCGTTCACTCTGCTCCTCCAGGCCGTCGCCCGGGTTGCGCATGAGGGTGGGCACGGCCACGGCGGCCACCAACGCGATCAGCGCCGCCACCACCATGATTTCCAGCAGGGAGAAGCCGCCGCAGCGGCGAGGCTTATCCTTCGTTATATCCGATATCCGCATTGAAGCCCTCACCCCCTTCCGCGCCGTCAGCGCCCAGGGAGTAGAGATCAAAGGGGCTGCCGTCCGTGCCGGGGCTGATATAGACATACTCATTGCCCCAGGGATCCTCGGGCACCTTGTCGAGATAACCTTCCGGGTTGTACTCCCCTTCCTCGGCCGACGAAGGACGCTCCACGAGCGCCTTCAAACCTTCTTCGGTGGAGGGATAGTCGTTATTGTCAAGCTTGTACATCTTCAGGGCATTGGCAACGCTCGACATGTTGGCTCGAGCAATATCCACCTTGGCCTTTTCACCCTGCCCGATCACATTGGGCACGATCATGGCGGCCAGCAAACCCAGGATGGCGACGACCACCATGATCTCGATCAGGGTCAACCCGTGTTGTCTTTGAAAGGGGAAACTGTGCATCAATCCTTGCTCCGGAACATCAAGTTACCAATATACCGCTGGATGGCGTCCATGGACACCCTGTGCCTGTCAACCAATGTTGAACAGCTCGTTCATTTGCAGAATGGGCTGCATCATGGCCATGACGATGGTGAACACCATGACCGCCATGAAAAGAAGCGTAGCCGGACCCAGCAGGCCCACAAGGGTATTGACCACGCCGTTGAGTTCCCGTTCCTGATAATCCGCCGCGCGCGTAAGCATGCGGTCGAGTTCGCCGCTGGCCTCGCCGCTGGCGATCATCTGCACGAGCATGGGCGGGAAATAACCACTATTGTCTAGCGCCCGGCTCAGACTGCCCCCTTCGCGTACGCGCGCGGCCGAATTGCGCACCGCTTCCCGGATGGCGAGATTGCCGACGACCTGGGACGAAATGACCAGTGCATCCACAAGGGGCACCCCGCTACGCGCGAGAATACCCAAAGTGCTGGCCAGCCGGGCACTGTCGGCACTGCGTAGCATGCGCCCCAGCGCTGGCAACTGCGCCAGCCGCTCATGCACCTGGTAGCGGAAGGCCGGATTCCGTAGCGCGCGCACGAAAGCCACGATACCCCCTGCTGCCACCAGCACCATGAGCCAGAGCCAGTTCCGTACGAAATCGCTGAGCACGATCAGCGCCTGGGTTAGCCAGGGCAGCTCCGCGTCCTGGCGGGCGAACACCTCCACCATGCGCGGCACCACATAGGTCATCAGCAAAATGATGATGGCGAAGGAAAACACCAGAATGAAGGCCGGATAAATCAGCGACTGTGCCACGGACCGACTGGTGTCGTGGCGGTTCTCCAGGTATTCGGCCAGCTGTTCCAGGACATCCTCCAGATGACCGCTCTGCTCACCGGCAGCGACCGTGGCGCGGTACATCTCGGGGAAGGCCCGCGGAAACTCGGCTAGCGCGGCGGCGAGACTGTGTCCCTCCAGCACCCGGGCGCGCACCGCCACGACAATGCGCTCGATGCGCGGCCGCCCCGTCTGGTTCACTACCGCCGACAGGGCCTGTTCCACGGGCAGGCCGGAGCGAATGAGCGTGGCCAGCTGGCGGGTCACCAGGGCCTGTTCCCCGGTGTCGAGCTTGCCGCTGCGGGAAAAACGACCGCCCGCGCCGCGCTCGCCCGACCGATCCCGGGTTTCGTCCACGGCCAGCGGCACCCAGCCCTTGCCCTTGAGCTGTTGCCGGATCTGGCGGGCGCTGTCGCCTTCCAGCACGCCCTTGCGGACCTTGCCCCGGTTATCCAGGCAACGATATTCGAACGCGGGCATGAGGGGTCAGTCCTCCCGGGTCACACGCAGTACTTCCTCGATACTGGTCTCGCCCGCGCGCACCCGGCGCCAGCCATCCGCGCGGATACTGGGCGAGGTGCGTCGCGCATGGCGCTCCAGCACGGGTTCGCCGGCCTGATCATGAATCAGCTGGCGCATTTCGTCGTCCACCGCCACCAGTTCGTAAATGCCCGTACGCCCCCGATACCCCTGATGATTGCAGACCTCGCACCCCACGGCTCGGTACAGGGTGGGCACTTCGTCCACGGCCAGGCCCATGAGTCCGCGTTCCGCCTCGTCCGGTTCATAAGGCTCCTTGCAATCCGGGCACAGCAACCGCACCAGGCGCTGCGCCATGACACCGAGCAGACTGGATGACAGCAGAAAGGACTCAATGCCCATGTCCTGCAGACGGGTCATGGCGCCCACGGCCGTGTTGGTGTGCAGCGTGGACAGCACCAGATGGCCCGTGAGACTGGCCTGGACGGCGATTTCCGCCGTTTCCTTGTCGCGGATCTCACCCACCATGACCACGTCGGGGTCCTGGCGCAGAATGGCGCGCAAACCACGCGCGAAGGTCATCTCCACTTTCTGGTTCACCTGGGTCTGGCCGATGCCTTCCAGCTGATATTCGATGGGATCTTCCACCGTGAGGATATTGCGGCTGGCGTCATTGAGCTCGGTGAGCGAGGCATAGAGGGTGGTGCTCTTGCCCGAGCCGGTAGGACCGGTCACCAGAATGACCCCGTGAGGCTTGTGCACCAGCTCTTTCATCAATTCGAAGGTTTGTTCGCCCATGCCCAGGCGCTCGAGCTGCAGCCGCCCGGCCTGTTTGTCCAGCAGGCGCAGCACCACCCGTTCGCCCATGCTCGAGGGCATGGTGGACACCCGCACATCCACGTCGCGTCCGCCCACGCGCAGCGAAATCCGGCCGTCCTGGGGCACGCGCTTTTCGGCGATATCCAGCCGCGCCATCACCTTGATCCGCGACACCAGCAACGGAGCCAGTTCCCGGCGCGGCGTCAGCACTTCGCGCAGGACACCGTCCACGCGCATGCGCACCACCAGGCGGCGCTCAAAGGTCTCGATATGGATGTCCGAGGCGTTTTCGCGGATGGCCTCCTGAAAGAGCGCGTTGATCAGGCGGATGATGGGCGCATCATCCTCCTGTTCCAGCAGATCCGAGGTTTCGGGCATGGACTCGGCCAGACTGGCCAGATCCAGGCCTTCGAGATCATCCGCCGCCTCGGCCGCCGCACCGCGCTGCTGTTCATAGGTCAGCGCCATGGCGTCGGCGAATTCGGTCTCGCTCAGCGTGCGTACGGGCGGCAGCCAGCCCAGATGCCGGCGGACCTCGGCCAACACGTCCGCGCGCACCGGGGGCACGCACGCCAGCTCGCGCTGGCCATCCCGATCCCGCAGAAGCACATTATGACGCCGGGCAAAGCCGTAGGGCAGCAGGTTGCCCTCGGAGCCTTCGTCATCATGGTTTGCGGTGAGCGCCTCTTCATCCAGGGCCATGGCGTCAGAACCTTTCGATCAGGGCTTCGATAATGGATCGATTCGCCTCGCTGAGTTCCATGAACTGGAAACCGGCGTGATATTCACCCGGGCGTTCCTGTTCCTCACACCAGATCGTACGCGCATCAAAGCTCAGGGTGTTAATCCCCTCAATGGGCTCCGGCAGGACCATGCCCAGCGCCAGATCCTGCCTTTCCTCTAGGGGACTACGCAGGAACAGCTTGAACCCATCCACGCTGATGTTGAGCAGGCGTCCCACATTGCCGCCGGTTTCGCGGTTGAAGACCACCATCTCGCGCGACATCTTCTTGCGGGGATAGCGTCGTGCTTCACGAGCCTGAAGCTCTTCCGGGTCCGTCTCGCGCCCCGTGACGTCGCGCAGCACCAGCACCACCCCGGAAAAAGCCTCCCCCGGGTCATTGACGGGGTTGGCGGTCACCTCGAGCGCGCGGGCGGAGTCGCCCTCGGCCATGAAAAAGGGCGCACCGCTGCGCCAGACCTCGCCCTGCCGGGCGCGTTCATGGATCGGTGAATCGGCCCAGGCCCAGCGCATGCTGCCGTCACGCTCGCGGAAGAGCAGTTCATCGGCATGGTCCTGATCAAGCCGGATATCCCGCCCCACCAAAGTCCGGGCAGCGTCATTACAAAAGGTTACCCGGCCGTCGGAATCGGTGCCGATGACCCCTTCTCCCAGCGCCTGCAGCAATCGTTCATTCTCGTCCTTGAGCCGTTTCATCTGGACCACGGCCTGCTGGAGCTTGCGCTTTTCCATATCCAGCTCCAGAAACACCCGCACCTTGGCCTCCAGCACCTGAGGATCCACGGGTTTGAACAGGTAATCCACGGCCCCGCATTCGTATCCGCGCGAAACGTATTTCTCCTCCTTGGAAATAGCGGTAACGAAAATCACCGGGATGCCCCGGGTGCGACGATTCTTGCGGAGAAGCTCCGCCACCTCGAAACCATCCATTTCCGGCATCTGCACATCCAGCAGAATGAGCGCGACATCCTGCTTCAGCGCAAGATCCAGCGCCTCATTGCCAGAGGTGGCGGTGATCAGATTGCGATCCTCGGCCTCCAGAATCGCTTCCAGTGCCACCAGGTTCTCCCTGTGGTCGTCCACGATCAGGATGTTCTGCTTCATGATGTCCGCATCCCTACAATCCGGTCCCGCAAGAACCTGCCCAGCTCGGGGGTCGGCAGGACGTAATCCACCCGGCCCGTGGCCAACGCCGCCTCGGGCATCATGGGCGCCTCCGCTCCCGCGGGATCCTGCGCCACGGTGGTGCCACCGCGCCGGGCAATATATCCGATGCCCGCAGCCCCGTCCTCATTCGCGCCGGTTAGAATCACTCCGGTCGCCCCCGAACCGTAAATATGGCCTACGGAGTAAAAGGTTTCATCGATAGACGGGCGCGAATAGTGCACATGCTTGTAAACGCCCAGCGCAATCGACAAATCACGATTGACCAGCATATGGTACCCCGGCGGCGCAACATAGAGATAACCCGGCGCCACTCCCGTCTTGTCCTCCGGCGACACCGGCGTCAACGGCGATCGCCGTGCCAGAATCTCCACCAGCCGGCTGTCCAGCGCCGGACGCTGGTGCAGCACCAGAAAGACCGGAACCGGCAGCGACGCCGGCAACGCCTCCAGAATATGCAGCGTTACCTCAAGTGCCCCCCAGGACCCCCCGATAACAATGGCGTCAAAGGTGGCCGGTCCGGGTTCAATCTTCATTATTCTGCGGGCCGTCGCGCTTGGCCTGCTCGTAGGCGGCGCGATGGGCTTGAGCCTCTTTGAGCTTTTCCTGTAACTCCCGGCGTTCACGGTCCAGCTTCAAAAAGAAATCCACCTTGCTCTTGAGAATGGTCGGATCAAGAGGTTTGAACAGATAATCCACAGCGCCCACCTGGTACCCCTTGAACACGTACTGATCTTCCTTGGAAATGGCCGTGACAAAGATGATGGGGATGTTCTGCGTATTTTTCCGGTTACGCATTAGCTCCGCCACCTCGAAACCATCCATTTCCGGCATCTGCACATCCAGCAATACCAGCGACACATCTTCGTTGAGAAGCATCTTGAGCGCCTCCGGCCCGGACTCGGCCTTGAGCAACTCCAGCTCCTCGTCCTCAAGGATGGCCTCAAGAGACACCAGATTGGCCGGTTCATCATCTACAAGCAGAATCTTCTGCTGCATCATCTCGACTCTCGTGGTGAAAATTGACGTTTACGAAAGATACGAAGCCGTTCATCGATTGCCTCGAACGCCTCTTCCAGCCCCGAATACCGCAGCGTTTCCTTCGTGCCCAGACAAAGAACGCCCCCCATGTCGAGGCTGTCGAAAAAGAGCCGGAAAACCCGTTGCTGGAGCTCCCGATCAAAATAGATCAGCACATTGCGACACAAAATCACATTCATCTCACCGAAAACCTGGTCGGTCACCAGATCATGGTCCGCAAAGACAATATTGCGCTTCAATCGCTGATCCAGAATAGCGCCATCGTATTTGGCGGTGTAATAATCAGATAGCGACCCCGTTCCTCCCGCTGCACGGTAATTTTCACTGAACTGGCGCATCGAAGAAATCGGGTAAATGCCCTTCTTGGCGCTGGCGAGAACATTCTTGTCAATGTCCGTGGCATAAATGATGGAGCGGTCGTAGAGCCCCTCCTCCTCAAGCAAAATGGCCATGCTGTAGATTTCCTCCCCCGTGGCACACCCCGCATGCCAGATTTTCAGAAAAGGAAAGGTCTTGAGCAGGGGAACCACTTCCCGGCGAAAGGCGAGATAAAACTCCGGATCCCGAAACATGTCGGTGACATTGACCGTCAGATCATTCAGTAGCGAAACAAAAAACTCACGATCACGCAGCACGCACTCCGTCATGCGCGTAACGTTATCCATGCCGGAAAGACCGAGCCGGTGCATGATCCGGCGCCGAATGGATGCCTTGGTGTAGGAGCGAAAATCATACCCGTACCGCTGAAATATCGCTTCCAGCAGCAAATCGATTTCGATGTCTTCAATCGCTACATCGTCGTTGGTGATTTCCGGCTCCTGCTCCAAAGCGCGCCTCCACTACTTCTGAAGCCAGACGCGCATCAGAGACGTCAGCTTGGTCATATCAATAGGCTTGGAACAATAATCGTTGGCGCCCGCCTCAATGCACTTGGCCCGGTCCTCCTTCATCGCCTTCGCCGTAAGGGCAATGATGGGCAGTTTCTGGAATCGCTGCTGCTCACGAATCTTTTCCATGGCCTCGTATCCATCCATCTCCGGCATCATGATATCCATGAGTACCAAATCCATGTCCGGATTTTCATTCAGTGCGTCGAGCGCTTCACGCCCATTATTGGCAAGCGTGATTTCAAAGCCCAGCTCCTCAAGTTGCGCCGACAGCGCATAAATATTGCGCATGTCATCGTCAACCAGCATCAGGTTTTTACCTTCGAAGACCTCGGCCCGGTGTTCGAGCGAGGTCTGGCTGGGTTTTTCGTCCTCCGGGATCTTGGACTCCAGCCAGTGGAGGAACAGCGAAGCCTCATTCAGCAGCCGTTCGGATGAGCGCTCGGTCTTGAGAATAATGCGGTCCGCGTACTTGTGGAGCTTGTTTTCCTCGTCGCGGCTGAGTTCCTTGCCTGTATACACAATGATGGGAAGATTATCGTACTGCTCATTGTCATGGACAGTCTCCAGTAGTTCCACGCCACTCATGTCAGGCAGGCTCAGATCGAGAATCATGCAGTCATAGACACTCTCCCGGAGACAACCCAGAGCCTCTTCGCCGGATTTTGCGGCCGTAATCTCCACGCCTTTTTCGTTGAAGAGCTCGCGGATGCTCTCGTGCTGAATCTCGCTGTCCTCGACCACGAGCAGACGCCGAACATTGGTCTCGACTGCCGCTTCAATGTTCTTGAAGGCCTCGAGCATCTGATCACGATTAAGCGGTTTCGTCAGAAAGTCGATCGCGCCCCACTCCAGCGCTTTTTCCCGCTCGTCCTTGCCCGAAAGGAAGTGCACCGGAATATCCTGAGTGCGTGGATCAGCCTTGAGCTTTTCCATGACTTCCCAGCCATCCATGCCCGGCAAGCCAATGTCCAGAATAATGGCACTGGGCCGGTAGTGCCGGGCGTATTCCAGCCCGGTTTCGCCGTCCGGGGATACGTGGCCCTCAAGACCATAGTCGGCGGCGAGGTCCACCAGAACCTGAGCGAAGTTGTCATCATCCTCGATGATGAGCACCGTTTTTTCGCGGACCTCATAGTCTTCATCGGTTTGTTCCGGTTGAGCGCGCGTATCCGGCTCAACCTGGGCTTCTTCCTCCTTGGTCTCGCGCACCACCGGCGGTTCGCTACCAGCCGAGCCTTGCTCCGCCGCTTCGCCTTCCCCTTCGGCCATCATGGATCTGTCACCCATGGGCAGGAAGAGCTTGAAGGTGGTGCCTTTGCCCTCGCCTTCACTGTACATGCCCACATCGCCGCCCAGCATGCGCGACAGTTCGCGCGAAATCGTCAGGCCCAGGCCGGTGCCGCCGAATTTCCGGCTGGTGGTGCCGTCCGCCTGCTGGAAGGCTTCAAAAATAAGCTTCTGTTTTTCCTCGGGAATGCCGATGCCCGTGTCCCGTACGGCAAAGCGGACCGTGTCTTCCGGTTTGAGGTTGGTATGGGGCAGCTCCACGGACTCCGGCCGCGTAATCTCTACGGTGACGCTACCTTCTTCCGTGAATTTGAGCGCATTGGATAGCAGGTTCTTGATAACCTGCTCGAGGCGCTGCCGGTCCGTGTAAATGTAATCCGGCAGCCCCTCGCCCAGCTCGACGTGAAAATCGAGACCGCGGTCTTCGGCAATATGAGCATAGTGCTTGCGGAAATGGTCGCCCAGTTCGCGCGGATCGAGTTCGTCGATGACCACATCCATCTTGCCTTCCTCGATCTTGGAAAT
>CAJXLA010000002.1 GCA_913055795.1 uncultured Alcanivorax sp.
CTTCGCTGATCGCAGTCACGGCTGGGCGGTCGGCCATGATGCCGTGGTCTGGGCCACCGACGATGGCGGCGAGACCTGGCAACAGCAATACAGTGATCCGCTTAACGGCGAAGACGAAGAAGAAGCAGAGGAAGATGCCGGTGGACAGGCTGATAGCAATGGCCAAATGGCCATGCAGGATCTGTACAGCGATGGCGGGTCCGGCTCGGGCATGGACACGGGCGGCGGCATGGCGCCCGATACCTCCGGAGCCCCGTTCCTGGATGTCTGGTGTGACACGCAGGAACACGTCATGGCCGTGGGCGGCTACGGGTATGTACTGGAGACGGACAATGGCGGCGCACAATGGAACAAGCGCATGCAGAACCTGGACAACCCGGACGGCTGGCATCTGTACAGCATTCGAGCCATCCCCCGCGGCGACGGCACCCTGCTGATCGCGGGCGAACAGGGCACGCTCTTTCGATCGCGGGATCACGGGCAGAGCTGGGAACGGCTGGAAGCGCCCTACGAGGGCTCTTATTTCGGTATTACGGCAGCGCAACGCGACACCGTGCTGATTCACGGCATGCAGGGCAATGTCTGGTTGAGCCGCGATCTGGGCGAGAACTGGAAACGCATCAAGACCGGTGTCTCCCGCGGCATCAATGACGGTGCTCGACTGGGTGACGGCAGCATCGTGCTGGTGGGCAATTCCGGCATCGTGCTGACCAGCCACGACAACGGCGCCTCCCTGTCGCTGCGCTATACGGAAGAACGCGAAACCTTGTCGACGGTATTGCCGCTGCGGGATCAAGGCGTAGTGGTGGCGGGAACGGACGGATTGCAGAAAATCCGGGAATTGCATTGACGGGGGTTGAACCATGAAGGAGGCGATTGCCCAAAAGTTTGCCCGGGGCCTCCTGGCGGTGCGTCCGCTGGTGCTGCTGGTGTTCGTGGCCGCCACGGTCTTTCTGGCCTGGCAGGCCGTGCAGATCCGCGTCAATACGGACGTCAGCAAGATGGTGCCCCAGGAGCATTCCTATATCCAGAACTTCATGGAGCACCGGGGTGAGCTGAATCTGGGCAACGACATCCGCATCATTGTTGAAGATGTCGAACATGACGACATCTTCAACGCGGAGTACATGGATGCCCTGCGGGACATTTCCGACGATGTGTTTGCGCTTGACGGCGTTGATCCGTCCACCATTCAGTCGCTGTGGACCAGCAATGTGCGCTGGAGCGAGGTCACGGAACAGGGTTTCGAAGGCGGTGAGGTGATTCCCGAGGGCTACGAAGGGACCGCCGAAAGCCTGGAGCAATTGCGTACCAATGTGCTGCGTTCCTCCTATGTAGGGCGTCTGGTCGCGGATGATTTCCGTTCCAGCATCGTGCACACGGAGCTGGTGAATGTGCTGGGCAAAGAAGCCGGCGTCAATATCAAGGAGCTGGGTTCGAGCCTGGAGGAACTGCGCAATCGCTACGAGGAGCGCTACGCCTTTCTGAATATTCACATCGTGGGCCAGGCCAAGCAGATCCATGATGTGATCAGCGCCGCCGAGGAGGTGGCGCTGTTCTTCTTTATAACCCTGCTGCTGACGGCGCTGCTGCTGTTGATCGATACGCGTTCGGTGCGTAGCAGCCTGACCGTGACGGCCTGCTCGGTGGTCGCCGTGGTCTGGCAGCTCGGCCTTGTGCGGATGATGGGTTTCACCATTGACCCGTACTCCATGCTGGTTCCTTTCCTGGTCTTCGCCATTGCCGTCAGTCACGGCGTGCAGGTGGTCAATGCCTTTGCCAATGCCTGTGCCCAGGGCCAGTCGGGCAAGGATGCAGCCGCGACCACGGTGGGGGCACTCTTTGTCCCCGGGCTGGTAGCGCTCATCAGTGACGCCATCGGTTTCGCCACCCTGTACATGATTGATGTGGGCGTGATTCGCGAACTCGCCATGGCGGCCAGTATCGGCGTGGCCATCATCATCTTCACCAATCTGGTGGTGGTCCCCGTGGTGCTGTCCTATCTCGGTGTGGGCGAGCGCTCCCTGCGCAAGATCCACCTGCGGGATGATCATCACCATCCGCTCGCCGGTATCTTCTCGCGCTTTACCAGCAAGCCGGTGGCGGCGGTTTCCATCCTGATCGCCGCGGTGGGGTATGGAGCCGGCATCTATTACAGCCAGGATCTGCGCATCGGGGACCTGGACAAGGGAGCTCCCTCGCTATGGCCGGATCCCTGTGAAGAGAAGGATTGTCCGCGCGATTACAAACCCAGCGACAAGTACCAGTACAACCACGACGTGAATTTCCTGGTGTCGAATTACAGCGTCAGCGCGGATGTGCTGGTCGTCATGGGCGAAACACCGCAGGAGGGGTGTAACAGCTATAAGGCCCTCACGACCATTGATGATATGCGCTGGCGTTTGATGGAGCTGGACGGTGTTCAGGGCGTGTCGTCCATTGCTTCCGCTACCAAGCGCATCAATGCGGCCTTGAACGAAGGTAACCCCAAGTGGCGGACCCTGTCCCGGGATCAGTACGCGCTCAACAACGCCATGCGG
This sequence comes from uncultured Alcanivorax sp., assembly GCA_913055795.1. Taxonomy (GTDB): domain Bacteria; phylum Pseudomonadota; class Gammaproteobacteria; order Pseudomonadales; family Alcanivoracaceae; genus SLJS01. The sequence continues at coordinate 2,541 of CAJXLA010000002.1, forward strand.
CACATGCCGGATCAGCTCTACAACCTGGACTGCAGTCTGGTGCCCATCTATGTGTTCCTGGACGACCACCGCGCGGATACGCTCAATACCGTGACCAGCGAGGTGGAGGATTTCGCGGAGCAGCATAATGATCCGGAGGTAATCGAGTTCAAGCTCGCCTCCGGCAATGCGGGCGTGGAAGCGGCGACCAACCAGACCATTGCGGCCAGCCAGTATCCCATGCTGATCCTGATCTACAGCGTGGTGGCACTGCTGGTGCTGATCGCGTTCCGCTCGCTGCGGGCGGTGGTCTGCATTATCGTGCCGCTCGGGCTGACGTCCATCCTCTGTCAGGCGCTCATGGCGCAGCTGGGCATTGGCGTGAAGGTGGCGACCCTGCCGGTGATCGCGCTGGGTGTGGGCATCGGCGTGGATTACGGCATCTATATCTACAGCAAGCTGGATCACTTCCTCAAGCAGGGACTGGATCTCGAAAACGCCTACCGCGAAACCCTCAAGACCACGGGCAAGGCGGTGGCCTTTACCGGTCTGACGCTGGCCGTGGGCGTTGTGCTCTGGGTGTTTTCCTCCATCAAGTTCCAGGCGGACATGGGGATTCTGCTCACCTTCATGTTCTTGTGGAACATGGTGGGCGCGCTCTGGCTGCTACCTTCGCTGGCGGCCTTCCTGCTCAAGCCCGAATCCACGGATCGGTGATCCGGCGGGACTCCACGGCGCCGGCCGTGGAGTCCGCGGCCGGCGTCGCCTATAATGCGGGCTCTGTTTCCGGCTGCCTGTTGTCATGTATTCCCTGTTACGTCCGTTACTGTTCACGCTCCCCGGCGAACTCGCCCATGAATTGACCCTGGCCGGCCTGCGAGCCGGAGGCGGGGCGCTGCTTCCCGCGGTGCCCGATGAGCCCGTGGAGTTGATGGGGCTGCGCTTTCGCAATCCGGTGGGGCTGGCGGCCGGGCTGGACAAGAACGGTGATTGCGTCGCCGGGCTGGCGCGGCTGGGGTTCGGCTTTATCGAGGTTGGCACGGTTACGCCCAGGCCTCAGCCGGGCAACCCCCGGCCTCGAATGTTTCGTATGCCGCGCGTGCAGGCACTGATCAACCGCATGGGGTTCAACAACAAGGGTGTGGACCATCTGGTCCGCGCGGTGGAGCACAGCGGCTTTGACGGCGTGCTGGGCGTCAATATCGGCAAGAACCGGGACACGCCCCTGGAGCAGGCCGTGGACGATTATGTCTACGGCCTGGAGCGCGTCCATGGCGTGGCTTCCTATGTGGTGGTCAATATTTCCTCGCCCAACACACCCGGCCTGCGCGGCCTGCAACACGGCCGGGCCCTGGATGATTTGCTCGCGGAACTGCGCAAGCGGCAGAGCCGGCTGGATCAGGCCGCCGGGCGCTGTGTGCCCCTGCTGATCAAGATTGCCCCGGACAATGAAGCGCAGGAGTTGGCGCGCATGGCGACGGCTTTTCTTGAGCACGGTGTCAACGGTGTCATCGTGGGCAATACCACGGTTTCGCGCACCGGGGTGGAAGGCCTGCGCCATGCGGATGAGACGGGCGGACTCAGCGGCGCGCCCCTGCGGCCGCTGGCGGATCAGGCCCTGGCCACCATGGCTGCTGAGCTGAACGGGCGCCTGCCTTTGATCGGTGTGGGCGGCATCAACAGCGGGGAAGACGCCGCCCGCAAGCGCCGTCTGGGCGCGGATCTGGTCCAGGTCTATACCGGGCTCATCTATCAGGGGCCGGCACTGGTGCGTGCCAGCGTGCGTGCCTGGTCGCGGGAAGATGCTTCATGAGCCGGGTTTTTCGACAGCCTGGCAGCTGGATGCTGTGCGGTTCCTCGCGTGTCGCTCGTTGTGCTTTCGGCGACACCTTGAATCGATGTTGATCGGGCGGCAAAAGAAAAAGGGCCCGAGTGGGGCCCTGCGGATGCGCTCCAGGCGCAGAAGGTTCGACCAGATTGTGTGGGGGTGGCGGTCAGCCCAGTTCCAGATTCTGGATGCCCGCCACGCCCGTCATGCCGTGGTGATGATTCACCCGGCCTTCCCGCCAGCCGTTGATCCAGCTGGTGCGGGTTTCAAAACTGCCAAAGGGACAAAGATCCCGGGACTTGCCTTCCAGGCCCGCTTGATAGCCTCGGGTATAGGCGCGGGCTACTTTGTCTCGCTTGTGTCTCTTCATGGGCTTTTCCTTCTCAACAATGGCGGCAAAGTGCATCTGCCGTGGGAACAAAGCCGTCGGGCTCTCCGGCCCCGAACGGGGCATTCCTTTTTCGCCCGACAGGATTCAGTATCGGCAAGCCCGGAGGGGCTGTCGAATACCAAGTTGCAATATCATGAAGAGCCTTTAGGAATATCCCGCATATTGATCGGAGTTCAGGAAAAACATGCAAGCTGTTGAATTGCGCAGTCCGGTAACCGGTCCGCCAAGCCTCCTGCGCACGGGCCAGGGCTGATGGAGTTTGTGGTCACTTGCATGCCCGGTCTGGGGGCCTGGCTCGCCGAGGAGTTGCGCGAGCTGCAACTGTCGGTGGCGGATGAACGTGCCGCTGCCGTCTATCTCGATGGCCCCCTGGAGCAGGGCGTGCGCGTCTGTCTGCAATCGCGGCTGGCCGAACGCGTATTGCATCCGCTGGCCCGGGTGGACACAGGCCCGGATGAGGCCCCCGAACTGCTGGCGCGCGCCTGGAGTCCGGACGAGCACCTGCGCGCGGACACGCCCATTCATGTGCATGCCGAACACCGGGGCCTGGAGGGAGACAGCCGGGTGTCCGCGCATCGTTTTCTGCGCGTGTGCCGCGAAACACTCAAGGTGTCCACAAAGGCCGACGGCGCGCTGAACCTGCGTCTGGAATTGACCCCGGAGCAGAGTAGCCTTTATCTGGATCTGGCCGGCGAGGCCCTGCACCGGCGCGGCTATCGCACTCGGCCTGGTGACGCCCCCTTGCGCGAAACCCTGGCGGCGGCGTTGTTGCGCGCCTCGGGCTGGCCGGGCGAGGGGTCGCCGGTGCTGCTCGATCCCTTCTGCGGCAGCGGCACCATTGCCATCGAGGCGGCGGAGATGGCGCTGGGTCTGGCTCCCGGACGCCGCCGCCGGGCATTCGGCTTTCAGCAATGGCTGGCCTGTCCGGGTGATCTCTGGCCCCGTCTGCTCAAGGCGCGCTCCGGGGCGCAAGTCCCGGAAGGGTTGTCCATCAAGGCGTTCGACGCGGACCCGGATCTGTTGCGCGCCGCGCGGGCCCATGCCGAGGCCGCCGGCGTGGCGGAGCATATTCATTTCGAGCGCCGGGAGCTGGGGCTGTTGCGCAAGCGTGACTTCGCGCCGCGCGGGCATCTGGTGACCAATCCGCCCTGGGGGCGGCGCCTGGAAGATCGCGCCCGCGCCGCCGGTCTGCATACGGCACTGGGCCAGTGCCTCGCGGAGCTGGCGCCGGAGTGGACCGCGGTTTTGCTGGGCACCGAGGTGGAGGTGCTGGATCAGACCGGCATGAACCCGGACGGGCAGTGGAAATTCCGCAACGGCGCCGAGCGTTGCTTTATCCGGCGCATGCACCCGGTACGACGCGCGCCCGAACCGCCGCTGAGCGCAGGCGAGCCGGCCTTCGAGGTGCCGGACAAGGCCCGGCCTCTGGTAAACCGCCTGCGCAAGAATGACCGCCACCTGCGCAAATGGCGCGAACGGGAGGATGTCCAGGCCTACCGGCTCTACGACCGGGACCTGCCGGAGTTCAATGTCACCGTGGATATCTATGGCCGCGATGTCCTGGTGCAGGAATACAAGGCGCCCAAGAGCGTGGACGCCGAGGCGGCCGCCGAGCGCAGGCAGCTGGCCATCACGGCGGTCCGCGCGGTGCTGGGCGCGCACCGCGAGCAGGTGCATCTGCGCACGCGCGCGCCCCAGAAACCGGGCCGGCAATACCGCAAGGGGCGCGGCGAGACGGATTTGCGCCCGGTGCGCGAAGGTGATGTCCGCCTGCTGGTGAATCTGGAGAAATATCTGGATACCGGATTGTTCATGGATCACCGGCCGCTGCGCCTGCATATAGCCCAGCAAGCGTCCGGGCAGCGTTTTCTCAACCTGTTCGGCTATACCGGTGCGGCCACGGTGCATGCCGCGCGCGGCGGGGCGGCCAGCAGCGTCACTGTGGATGCCTCACGGACCTATCTGGACTGGGCCGGGCGCAACCTGGCGCTGAACGGATTCTCCACGCGTTATCATCGCCTGGAGCGGGGCGAGGCTCTGGACTGGCTGGCGCAATGCCGGCAGCAGTTCGATCTGATCTTCTGCGACCCGCCCACCTTTTCCAACAGCAAGGACCGGCGGGATTTCGCCGTGCAGCGCGATCATGCCGAGCTGATCCGTCTGGCCATGACCCGCCTGGAACCCGGGGGCGTGCTCTGGTTTTCCTGCAATTACCGGCCCTTTGAACTGGATAACGCCATCCGGACCGAATTCCGCGTCAGCGATATCACGCGCTGGAGCATTCCCCCGGATTTCGAACGCAACCCCGGGATTCACCACTGTTTTGCCATCCGGAGAAAAGATGACCGAGATTGAGTTGCTCACCGCCGATGGCTGCAGTCTCTGTGTCCAGGCCCGGGACATGGTGGAGCAGGCCGCGCCCTGGGTCAGGATCCGGGCAGTGGATGTGGCTGCCGACGAGGACCTGATTCAGACCTGGGGCGCGCGCATCCCGGTCCTGCGTCACGGGGAGCGGACCCTGGAGTGGCCGTTTTCCCTTCTCGATATTCAGGGGTTTATAGAGGACAGTAGCAAGTAGCAAGAACTTGTGGGAGAGCCGTCTCCGCCTAGCAGGCTGTTGAAAAAGCCCCGCGGGGCGCGGCCTGAAGCGCCCATCTGCTGCGCTTGGTCGCTCGGAAAGGGAATCCCCGGTCCGTCGCAACCAAGCACACCAGCTGCACGCTTCAGGCCGCGCTGAGCACGCAAAGGGCTTTTCAACAGCCTGCTAGACCTTTCCAGGGCCTTCGCAGAAGTCGGAGCCGGGATGCTCCTCCCACGGAAGTACCTGGTAGGGTGCGCCGTGCGCACCATTAACAGCCTGTTAACCAGATTGCGGTGCCGTTTCAGAAAACTCCGCTTCCAGGTTGAAAAAGGCGAGGGCGTTGGCCCAGCTGGCGCGGGCGACTTCGGTTTCATCCCGGTCCATGCACTGGGCCAGCCGGTGCACGATCCAGGGCAGGTGAGCGGGTTCGTTGCGCCGGCGCACCGCGGGTTTGTACGGCAGGTCCCGGGGCATGAGGAAAGGCGAATCCGTTTCCACCAGCAGCCGCGCCAGCGGAATCTCCGGGACCATGTCGCGCAGTTCGCCGCCCCGGCGTTCGTCGCACAGCCAGCCGGTAACCCCGATGTGGCAATCCAGGTCCAGATAATCAAAGAGTTCGTCACGGCTGCCGGTAAAGCAGTGCACCACGGTCGCGGGCAACTGGTCGCGGAAGGCGCGCAGCAGGGGCAGAAAGCGCTCGTGGGCGTCGCGCTGGTGCAGGAAAACGGGCAGGTTGTGCTCGGCGGCCAGTGCCAGCTGTTCCTCGAAGGCACGCTCCTGGTCGGGCCGGGGAGAAAAATCCCGGTTGAAGTCCAGCCCGGTTTCACCCACGGCGCGGACCTTCGGTTCCTCAAGCAATTCGATCAGGCTGGCGCGGGCGGGATCGTCGAACTCGCGTGCCATGTGCGGATGCACGCCAGCCGTGGCGAAGAGATCGTCGTCGTGCTGCGCCAGCTCCAGCGCCGCGCGCGAATCGGCCACACTGGTGCCGGTAAGGACCTGCAATGCCACGCCCGCCTCGCGTGCCCGTGCCAGCACGGCGTCGCGGTCGTCGTCAAAGCGCTTGTCGGCCAGATTAACGCCGATATCCGCCAGCGGTGCAATCATTACATGTACTTCTTCAGTCGTTCGGAGATGACGTTGCGGATTTCCTTCGCCTCCATGGGCGAGTTCCGGCCCAGCAGCGAAGGCTTGACCCGGTGCAGGTGCAGCGAGGGCATGTCCTTGCGGAACTGCCGCAGATCGCCCTTGGTGATCACCGGCAGGAAGGGATCGTCGCCGTCGGCGGCGCGCATGAGCGCATAGAGGCCCACCTTCAGCGGGGTCACCTTGGTCTCGCGCTTGCCCTGGCGGCGCAGGGGCAGCGTGATGGCGAGTCCTTCCTCCAGATCGGCCATTTCCCCGGGGACAATGGTGCAGCCCGTGGCTTCCACCGCGTCGTCGGAAACATGATTGAAGGTGTCGTGCGGGGCATAGGGATTGGGCAGAATGATCAGCGAACGATGATCGTCCTCGGGCACATTGATTTCGTAATTGGTATAGAGCTGCTCCACCGGGCCGCTGAACACGCACAGGGTTTCCTGAAACTGCTGGACGAAGCGGATGGCGCGCTCATGGTTCTCGAAATGGTTGAGCCGCCATATCAGGTGTTCCGGGGTTGCGCTCATAAAATCCCTCTTGAAGGCCCCATCCAGTACCCGGCAGGTTGGGCGGATGCTATGCCATCACTGATGCATGTGACGTATTCCAGAATACGAAAAATGCCGGGTGTTGCAAGGGCAGCCATGGACGATTCAATGGGGTAACAAGAACAAGAAACACGGGAGTCGATATGGAAGCCGAAGCACGGGCGCAACATTATGAAGAGGAACTGACCCTCACCCCGCACCCGGACTGGGCCCGGCGCTTCTGGGACGGTCTGGTTCCGCTGAAAAACCGGGTTTCCGGGCACGCCGTGTTTACCGGCATGGCCCGGGCGACGCTGTCGCCGGAAGACTTCCGCTATACGCTGGTTCACTTCTATCCGCTGGTGGAAAACTTTCCCAAATTCATGGGGCTAATGCTGGGCAAATGCCGTCCCGGCGTGGCGGGCCATGAGGAAGCCCGGAACTGGCTCATGGGCAACATGCGCATCGAGGAACGCCATGCCGCCTGGTACCGGGACTGGGCCGCCGGCTTCGGGGTCTCCCGTGAGGACATCGAGCAGGCCCGTACCCCGGCGGCCTTGGACGCGGTCAACTATTATCTGTGGCACATGTGCCATACCGCACCGCTGGCCGAGGCCATCGGCGCGGTCAATCTGGCCATTGAATGGGCCACCGGGGAATGGACGCAGCAGGTGGTCAAGGGCATGCGTGCCTATGACAAGCGCGGCGAGGCGCGGGTGGATCGTCGCACCATGGCCTGGCTGCGTGCCCATGCGCACTATGACGACGCGCACCCGCACGAGGCCATGGAGCTCATCAAGCGCCTGGCCCACACGGATGAAGAGCGCCACAACGCCTTTGTCGCGACCGAACGCGGGCTGGAATACTACCTGCTGGGCCTGGAACAGTGCCGCCGGCCCGTGCTGGGCGAGTGAGGCGTCTGCTGAGCCGCCGCAAGGGCGTGCACAGGCGCACCGATTGCTCTACCGTGAGCGCCTGAAGCCGGGCGCCGGCCCGGTTGTTGTGACACGGGCATCGGTAGTGGCCCCGCCCACGGGGTATTGATCAGTCGGAGCGCTCATGAAGCTCAAGGCCGTGCGGATGGGCATTGATACCCATCAGGAGTATGTGGTCTATCTGCGCGCTGACAGCGCCGTCTCCCGGGCCGAGGGCCTGGACGCCAGTGCCCGGGTGATGATCGCCGACGGCAAGCGCCACGTCATCGCCACCCTGAATGTGGTTGATCCCGGGATTCTCTCGGCGGATCACATCGGTTTCTCCAACGTGCTCTGGGATGACCTGGATCCGGTAGACTCGGTCACGGTCACTCACGCCCCCGTGGTCGAGTCCATGAGCGCGGTGCGGGGCAAGATCTACAACCGGGATTTTACCGCCGGCGACATCGAGGCCGTCATCGGGGATATCGCCCGGGGCTATTATTCCGATCTGCAGATCGCCGCCTTTCTCACCGCCAGTGCGGGCGGCCGGCTGAACCGGGACGAGGTTGGTTACCTCACGCGCGCCATGGTCGAGGTGGGGGACACCCTGGATTGGCCGGGCATAGATTGTATCTACGACAAGCACTGCGTGGGCGGGCTGCCGGGCAACCGGACGACGCCCATCGTGGTGGCGATCGCCAGCGCGGCCGGACTGGTGATGCCCAAGACCTCGTCGCGGGCCATCACGTCGCCGGCGGGGACCGCCGACACCATGGAAACGCTCACCCAAGTGGAACTGGACATCGACCGGATTCGTCTGGCCGTGGAAAACGCCGGCGCCTGTATGGCCTGGGGCGGGGGCATCAAGCTCAGTCCCGTGGACGACGTGCTCATTCGCGTGGAGCGCTCGCTGGATCTCGACAGCAAGGGCCAGATGGTGGCCTCGGTGCTGTCGAAGAAGATGGCCGCCGGGGCCAATCATGTGCTGATCGACATCCCCGTGGGCCCCACGGCCAAGGTGCGCGATCTGGATACTGCCCGCGGGCTGCACGAGCTGTTCAACTATGTCGCCGATGTTCTGGGGCTAAGCGTGAGCGTGGTGCTCACCGACGGCGGCCAGCCCATCGGACGAGGCATCGGCCCGGCGCTCGAGGCGCGGGACGTGCTGGCGGTGCTCCGCAACGATGAGAACGCGCCCGCGGACCTGCGCGACAAGGCCCTGGAGCTGGGCGCGCACATGCTGGCGTTGTCGGACGCGGGCCATTACGACCAGGCCTGGTGCCGCGCGCACGAGATCCTGTCCAGCGGCCGCGCCTGGCATCAGTTCCAGCGTATCTGCGAGGCCCAGGGCGGGCAGCGCGAGCCCGGGCGCGCCCCCTGGGTGCACGAACTGGACGCACATCAGAGCGGCCGGGTGGATGCCATCGACAACCGCCGGATCGCGCGCCTGGCCAAACTGGCCGGCGCGCCGCGTGCGCCCACGGCGGGCCTGGAGCTGCTGGTCACGATCGGCGATAAGGTGGCAGTCGGCGACCCGCTGGTGCGCATCCACGCCGAAAGCCAGGGTGAACTGGACTATGCCATGGTCTATTACCTGAACAACCGCGACATGATTCATCTGGAGAGGTCGCCATGAGCGAGCCCGTGCTTTTTACGCTGAATGGGGCCGAGGAGCTCGCCCGGGGCCTCGAGCGCGAGCTGAACGCGCGCGCGGGGGCATTCGAGCGGCGTGCCTTCCCGGATGGCGAGACCTATGTCCGCGTGGATTCGTCGGTGGCGGGTTGCGATACCCTGATCCTGTGCGGCCTGGAAGATCCGGATGCACGCTTTCTGTCGCTGTGGTTCCTGGCGCGTACGCTGCGCGACGCCGGTGCACGCAGCGTGGGGCTGGTGGCGCCCTATCTCGCCTATATGCGCCAGGACAAGCGCTTTCAGCCCGGCGAAGCCCTGACGTCGGCGTATTTCGCCGATCTGGTCTCGGCCCGGTTCGACTGGCTCGCTACCGTGGACCCGCACCTGCATCGCTATCACAGCCTGGACGAGGTCTATGGCATTCCCGCCCGCGCGGTCCACGCCGCGCCCCTGCTGGTCGATCATCTGGCCCGGCGCGAGGGCATTGTGCTGGTGGGCCCGGATGCCGAAAGCGAACAATGGGTCGGCGGGCTGGGCGAACGCGCCGGCGTGCCCTGGATGACCGCGCACAAGGTGCGCCGCGGCGACCGCGACGTGACCATTGAACTGCCCGAGCTGGATCAGTTCGCCGGACGACAGGCGATCCTGGTCGACGACGTCATCTCCAGCGGTACCACCCTGGAGCGTGCCATCGCCGCGCTCGCCGACGCCGGGCTGGGCACCGCCGCCTGCCTGTGCATTCACGGGCTCTTTGCCGGCGATGCCGAACAGCGTCTGCGGGCGGCCGGCGCCGGTGAACTCGTCTCCAGCAATACCATTGCCCATGACTCCAATCGCATCGATGTCACCCCCTTGCTTGCCGGGGCGGTGACCGAACTGCTCGCGAGCGCTGGCGACGCTGGAGTTGATCCGGACGCCATGCGAGGATAAGCGCTCGCCCGGCCCGGGCGGTCCGTTCAGCAGTCGGAGAACCCTCGTGCAGTTTGCCCAGATCCTTGCCGAGCACAGCCCGGAATCCGGCCGGATTCCCGAAGGCTGGAAACAGGGGCGCGCCACCTATGGCGGTCTCACCGCGGCCATGCTCTACAACAGCCTGGAGCAGATCCTGCCCGACCCGCGTCCGGTGGTCTGGGTCAGCATCTCGCTGATCGGCCCCTCGGATCCGGGCGAAGTGACGCTCGTGCCGCACATCCTGCGCCAGGGCAAGAACGTGATCCAGGGCGAGTGCCACATGTATCAGCAGGGCGAGGCCGTGGCCGCGCTCCAGGCGAGCTTCGGCGCCCGGCGCGCATCGGAAGTACGCGTAACACCGGCGCCGGCGCCGCAGTTTCCGGAACCGGAGCAATGCCGGACCTTTCCGGATATCGAGGGCGTCACACCGGAGTTTTTGCAGCATTTCGATGTGGCCCTGGCGCGCGGCGGCCTGCCCTACAGCGGCGCCGAGCGGGCTGAACTGGCTGGCTGGATGCGTTTTCGTGATCCGGTGGGCCCGCTCGACCCCACGGCCATGCTGGGCATGCTGGACTGCTGGCCGCCCACGGTGCTGCCCATGATGCGCACCCCGGCGCCCGTGAGTACGCTTACCTGGACGGTGCAATTCCTGGAAGGCCGTAGCGAACAGCGCGGTGATGACTGGTGGCAGTACCAGGCGGATACCGAGGCCAGCGATCACGGCTATGCCCAGACGGGCGCGCGGGTCTGGGACCGGGCGGGGCAGCTCATGGCCCTGAGCCAACAAACGATCGCCGTATTCGGTTGATCATAACAACCACAGGAAAACAAGGAGATTCCATGAACGACCTCTATGAAGCGCCGAAAGAGCAGGTGGTCGATACGTCCGCAACGACCACCTTCCACCTGTTCCTGAGCTATATCGTCTGGTTTTTCGGCGGCATCCTGGGCTATCACCGTTTCATGCTGGCGCGGCCGCTGACCGGACTGCTGTGGTTGCTGACGGCGGGGATCGCGGGCATCGGCTGGATTATCGATGCCTTTTTGCTGCCGGGCATGACGCGCGATCTGAATCAGCGCATGGTCCCCGGCCCCTATGATTACAACATCGCCTGGATTTTCTTCCTGTTTCTCGGCATCTTCGGCGTCCACCGGTTCTACCTTGGCAAGATCGGCACGGGCATTCTCTACCTGCTGACCCTGGGGCTGCTTGGCTTGGGTCTAATCTATGACCTGTTTACGCTCACACGCCAGATCTCGGAGCGGAATCAGGCGTCGGGATAGAAAGGCCCAAGGGGCAAGTCGCAAGTAGCAAGAAATAATGCGGGGCGCCTTCGGCGCCCTGCTTAGCTGTGAGGTCGGGGCAGGGATGCCCCTCCCAAAAGATATTCCAGTCCGTTGCGAGTCATTTTTTCCTGTGGGAGAGGCCATTGTGCCCTCTGGGCAATCCTTGCCTCGACCTTTTCAGACCTTCCGGGAGGCCGGAGCCGGCAGGCTTGAACCGCAGAGACCTCTGGATGGGCGATCTCTGTGTCCTCTGTGATCTCTGTGGTGAAAGTAAACGCCGGGGCGACTCCGGATGCCGGAAAAACCACAGAGAACACAGAGAGCACAGAGTCGGCAGGCCATAAAGTCTCGTTATCCTTTCTCCTCAGTATGGTTTTTGTTCGCGGTCCGGCATCCGCCGGAAACGCTTGTAGCTCCACAGGTACTGCTCCGGCAGCTCCCGGATCAGGGCCTCCACCGAGCGGTTCAGCCCGGCCAGGGTGGTATCCAGATCCTCGCTGTAGATCGCCGGGTCCGGCTCGCGCAAGGCGATGGCATAGCCGCGTTGCCCGGGCAGGCGCTCCGCCCGCGCCATGAAGACCCGCGCGCCGGATTGCTGGATCAGGCGCGGCGCCAGGGTACCGGTCCAGGCCGGTCGGCCGAAAAAGGGTGCGAACCGGCCGCCCCGGCGGTCCGGCACCTGATCCGGCAGAATGGCGGTCAACGCGCCCCGGCGCAGCGCGCGCACCAGCCCGGCCACACCCCGGCCTGTGGCGGGATACATGGTGCTGCCGAAATGTTCGCGGCCGCGCTGAATCAGCCGGTCCACCCGGTCCAGTCCCGAGGGATTGAACAGCGCATGAAAGTCGAAATGGTGCGACAGCCAGAAGTTGAGCACCTCCCAGCAGCCCAGATGGGGCACCAGCACCACCACCGGCTCGCCGGCGTCCAGCGCCGAGCGCAGTGCAGCGTCGCCGTCCACCGACCGGATCCGCGCCAGCCCCTCGTCCGGGCGGCGCCAGAGCCGGGCCAGCTCCAGCATGCCCTTGCCGGTTTCCACCAGCGAGCGGCGCGTCAGCCGGCGTCGTTCGCGGGCCGTGAGCTCCGGCAGGCACAGCGCCAGATTGACCCGGGTGACCCGGCGGGTGGGGTTGGGCACTACGGCCATGATGCCACCGGCCAGCGCGCCCAGGGCCCGGTTCACCGACCAGGGCAGACGGCCCAGGCCGCGCAGCAGAACCACGGCCAGCCGGTTCTGGAGACTTCTGTAGCGGGGGGAGCGTTTCCGGCCCATGAGCGTGTCCGCGTGACTGATTCGGCGAAAAGCGCAACCCTATATAATATGGCGCCGCAATTCATCCCGGACACGCGCGCGCCATGACCGATCTCACCCCCATCCACGATTTTCTCCCCTGCGCCACGCCCCGCGCCTGGGTGGACTGGGCCCTGGCCAACCCGGAGCTGTTGCTCATCGACCACGCCCACTGCGAGAAAAAGGCCGCTTCCACGGCCGTGAACCTGATGTTCCGCTATGTGGACAAGCCCGAACTGCTGGACGCGCTCAGCCGGCTGGCTCGGGAAGAACTGCTCCATTTCGAGCAGGTGCTTGCCATCGTGCGCGCGCGGGGCGTGGAACTGCGCCACCTCGAGCCCTCGCGCTACGCGGCCGGGCTGCGGGCCGTTGCCCGCACCCATGAGCCCGCGCGCCTGGTGGATGTGCTCATTATCGGCGCCTTCATCGAAGCGCGTTCCTGTGAGCGCTTCGCTGTCCTGGCCCCCGAGCTGGATGCCGAACTGGGCCGCTACTACCGCTTCCTGCTTAACAGCGAGGCCCGCCACTTTCAGGACTACCTCCGGCTGGCGCAGCTCTATGCCGGTGAACCCATCGATGACCGGGTGGCCGCCTTCGCGGCGGTGGAACGGGAGCTGGTGGAGGGCCCGGACGAGGCCTTCCGCTTCCATTCCGGCGTACCCCCGGCCTGAATGGCCGCATTCCGCCCGTTCCGCCGCGACCGGCCGGTCAGCCTTTCATCCCCGCCCGCGGGCCCTTTTGTGCAATGAGTGCTTGTGCAGCAGGCACAAGCGCGGGTATTTTCGTACGAAGAAGCCCCTCGCAAGGGACATAACAACAAGCACAGGCTGCTCGGGAGAAAAAAGGATGGATACCCTACGAAATGCGCTGATCACGGCGTCCACCGCGATGGCTCTGGTTCTGGCCGGGTGTGGTGGTGATTCAAGTGTTTCCTCGAAGGAACTGGAACAAGACGTTACAGCGGAAGCGCTTTTTCAGCCGTCACTTGCGAATAGCTCGGATCCTGCCGAGAGGGCGACGGCGGGCGATTTCCTGCCTTTTCCAACGAATCTATTCCTGACGGGCTCCGATGGGTCGGTGAACATTCCGGGCCAGCCAAACTCGAAAACCCCCGTGCCGATTACGGATCCACAAAATCCACCCGCGAGTTATAACCCCGCTGAGACGGCCCTCAACACCATGGACGGCTTTGCCACAACGGCGCCCATGGTCGTTCGGTTTTCGGCCCCTGTGACGCGTAGGTCTCTTCAGAATGGAGGGATTAGGATATTCAAAGCATCCAGTACCGCGGGCGTCGCAAGGAATTACACCGTAACCGAGATCGAGCGGGAGCTTGTGTTCGGTGTTGATTTCATCGCTTCGCCTCTTCAGTCGAATGCTCTGATCCTTCCGCTACAGCCACTTGATCCCAGTTCGACTTATCTGGTTGTTGTGACCGATGCAGCCAAAACCGCTTCCGGCAATACTGTAAAAGCTGATCGGGATTACCGCTATGGGGGGATGACGAGCCCCATCGTTGAGCTTGATCAGCCTGGTGGTGGCGCCTGTGATTTCAGTAGTCCTCCGGGCTCCATTGAAACTAACTGCACGGATATCAAACGGCCCGAACTGGAACCTGATGATCCCTCGAAGCTAGCTGCTCAGTTGGAAGAAGTTGTTTACCCCTTAGAGGGACTGCGCCAAGGGTCAGTGGGTCAGCAAATCAGGACTCATGAGTCCGTTATTGACAGCGACTCGACGGCTCCGAAACAGTACCCGCAACTGCCAGAGCTGACCTCCTCGGATATTGTCCTTTCATATCACGTGACGACTCAGGACGTGGGCTCGGCGTTAGAGGAGGCGTATAGTGAGGTCGATGATGCTACCGCGCCAACGCTGAGCGTTCTGAATGGTTTCTCCGCTTGGCCAAGCGTGGGTGGTGGAGGCCCCTCTGCGTATGAAGTGGTAACGCCAGGCGATGATGGTGAAATTAACGATGCCGGTGACCATTCCGGGCATGTTTATCTGGGCACCCTAGGAGGAGCGCTGCAGTTCCTGGATCCGGACAATCAGAACTCGAGCAAATGGGAGGCAAATCCCGCTGACTCAATGGTGGGAACAACTAACCTTGTCCAAGCTAATTCATACGATCCGGAATTGGAGGAAGCTGACGATGTACCAGTTCTGATTACCGCGCCCAAGCCGTCCCTCGTAAGATCTGGTGGCGCTTGTGAGGCGCAGAACGCTAACGGTTTGCCGGTTGTTATTTATCAACACGGAATCACTTCTAACAGAGCAACGATGCTTGCGATTGCGGATTCGCTCGCCAAGGCGTGTGTGGTATCGATTGGTATAGATCTGCCCAAGCACGGCATTTATCCGGAATTTTTTGAGGGGTTGTCCGTTAGCGATAGTGCTTCCCAGCTGGCACAGTTAAATAGCCAGTTCGGTGGTGCACCAGAGCGCCTCGTAACTGGGGGGTCGTCCACCGGTTTGTGCACTCAACAAGGCACCGCAATAGAGATTCCTGAGTCGTCAGGTACCTATTATTGTCCGTCCTCGGACTTTATAAATTTGCCCAATCTGGCTAATTCCCGGGATGCTTTCCGTCAAGCCGTGGTTGATCTGCACAGCCTTTATACGGCGATAGAGAGCGACGTCGGGTCCTTGGATATTGGCGTAAATGCGGACGGTAATAAGATTCATTTTGTGGGTTCTTCTCTTGGCGGGATCGTCGGTGCTACTTTTGCCGGCCTTGAACCTGGCTTGCAAACGGTGACTCTGAATGCTGCTTCAGGCGGTGTGGCAAAGACACTGGACGGTTCTCCGACGTTTTCGCCTCAGATTGCTGAGGGACTTTCAAACTTTGGCATCAATAAGCCCTCGGGCGACTATGAGGGCTTCTTGATTATAGCTCAGACATTGTTCGACAACACCGATCCGATCAACTTTACCCAAGATGTTTCCGGGACGGGAACGCCTGTACTCATGCAGCAGGTTGTTGGTGAGCCCAAGAAATACAATACGATCTATGCGTGTAATCCCGAGTCGGTCACTAATGGGTGTCCGGATATGGTGGTGCCGAATAATGTCTTCGGGCAGAGTCCGATCACAGAAGCGTGGAGGCGTGTCTCCGAAAGCGAGCAAATCAGCCATTTGTCGGGACAGTTTCCGTTGACTACTCCGGTAGCTCTGGCAGGGACTGATCCCTTGGCTCAGGGGACGGGGTTCTTCACTCTGGATAGTCTTGGCCAGGGTGCTAACGGTCCTGTGCAACCCGGGGTTATCAGCGGGGTATTCAGCCCTTATCCTGCATCAGGCTTCTACGGTCTGGGGCTTTCGGAAGTAGGTCCTGGTGGGAATACCCCTCAGCCAGCGGCGCAGACGTCGGGCGTGGTGCGGTTTACCCGGGGTGGCCATACTTCGTTGCTGGACCCCTCTCTATCCAGGCGTGTAACAGCCGTTATGCAGAAGCAGCTGGCGACATATGTGGCCAGTGGCGGAACGTCAATTGCCAATGAGACGATAAACCTCGGCCAGGGTCGGATTGAAGCCGAGGTAGTTCGTGACTGAGCGGCGTTGACTTGCGTAACTCGCCTTGCGCCAAGTCTCGGCATTTGAAACTGGCGACGCCCCGGATCTCTCGGGGCGTCGTTTATTGAAGAGTTCTTTGGTCGTTTACATGTGACAGGAGTGCTTTGAAACAGGGCTGTGGGCTGTGCCATAGCCGGGCAAAACGTTTATTTTAGTAATCTCCCTAAGACGGCGTGGGCACCAGCACGCTCCCGGACAACACACCCGACATTCGGAATGACTCCGGCCGTAGCTCACGCTCGCTGTTGGTTATAACCTGCCGGCCGTGGAAGCTAGAGTCACCCAGCTCCTGCCGGTAGCGCCGTTGCCGAAATGTATGTTGCGTATGATCGGGTAAAGGGATGCTGGTGAGACAGGTGAAGCCGACCGATTTCGCCTCACGAGAGATTGGCCTAGGGTAGTATTGCATCCCCGTTATTCCGCCAGACAACGGATTTCACTGCGAATGCGGTCCCCCGAGAGAGCTTCCGCAATCTCCAGTTTATACTGATCCTGCAGATTCATCCAGTAGGTGGCGGAGGTGGCAAAATACCGCGCCAGGCGCAGCGCCGTGTCCGTGCTTGCCGTGAACAATCTCATTAATGCGGCGCGCAGGGACCCGGATATCCCGGGCCAGCCGGTACTGGCTGATACCGAAGTCTTCGAGGAATTCAGCCAGGTGCTCGTCGGCATGGATAGGCGCTATCTCTTCTTCCATCATGTTTTATGCGCTTGCTTTGGATGAGCCCCCGGGAGCCGGTGCTCCGCGCAACAGACCCTCGGTACTCAGATCTTCATCAAGCTCCGGCCAATGTATGCCATAGCCGCCACCACAGACTTCCCAGTTTTCCAACTGGTTAGTCGAGGCATGGGCCAGTCGTGGATACCACTCAAGCGGAACGGAAATCTGACGTCCGTCTTTCAGCGCAACGATCAGGAAGTCTTTTGAAAAGCGCACGGACTCCACCCGCTCGTCTGCGTTAGCCGCCAAAGTACCCATTCCAAGCCTCCAGAAACATATTGCGGTTGGTTTCGATTATAACGCGGATTCGGCGCAATTCATGCGCCGGAAAGCCCAGATTTCGCGCCAGTTCGACGGAGTGAAGCCAGAATTTGGCGGAACAGGCATCCCGATCCACATGTACATGGGGAGGCTCGCCGGGCTCATGGCTGTACCAGAAGAAACGGTAAGGGCCTTCCCTCAATATTGTCGGCATTGCGTTATTCCTTTAACGACTTAAAGATTGTAGAGAACTATCGAAATATAATATCTCTTGCGTCTGTATGGAAAGCTTGATCGGGTATCAGGGCTTTGCACACCATGCTTCTTGCTCCTTACCGGATGCTCTGGAAAGTCGTAGCAAGGATGCTCCTCCCACAGATAAAAGCAGCACGCAGCGGCCGGAATCCACTGTGGGAGAGGCGTCCCCGCCTCGACCTTTTCAGAGCCTTTGCAAGGATGGCCGCCGGGGCTGGTGCTCCCGCGCCGCTATTCTTTCGGCTTTCGTCTTTGCACTTTCGGCTATTCTCCCCAGGGCTCCGCGGGCACCAGCACCCCACCGGGCAACAAATCCGCCATCCGGAACGACTCCAACCGCAACCCCCGTTCGCTGTCGGCCACGACCTGCCAGCCGTGGAAGCTCCAGTCGCCCAGCACCCAGCGCTTGCCGGTGGCTTCGGCCAGGTCCACGTCGTGGACACAGGGTCGGTGGGTGTGGCCATGGATCAGATCCCGCACACCGGCTTCGTCCATCACCCGGACGACTTCCTCCGGGGTGACATCCATGATGTTGTCCGCCTTGTTTTCCTGGTTGTTCTTGCTCTGGTCGCGTAGCTGGGCGGCATAGGCACGGCGTTCTTCCAGCGGGCGGGCGAGCATGGCCTGTTGCCAGGCCGGGTCGCGGAATTGTTTGCGTGCTTCCTGGTACTGGGTGTCCGCCAGGCAGAGGCTGTCGCCGTGCATCAGCAGGGCAGGGCGGCCGTAGAAATCCACGACGGTGCCTTCGTCCAGGATTGCTCCGCCGGTTTCCCGGGCGAAGCGCTCGCCCAGCAGGAAGTCCCGGTTGCCGTGCATGAAGTAGAGCGCGCTGCCGCTGTCGCTGAACCGCCGAAAGGCTTCCACGGCCCGGCGGTGGAAGGGCTCGTCATCGTCGTCGCCGATCCAGGCCTCGAAGAGATCGCCCAGCACATAGAGCGCATCCGCGTGGCCGGCGTGGCGCGCCAGGAGGTTGTCCAGCGCGTCCAGGTGGTCGGGGTGTTCCGGGTCCAGGTGCAGATCGGAAATCAGAAGCGAGTAGGCCATGGGCTTTCCCGTGTGTTGTCTTTAACCGGATTCGGGCGGACTGTACACTAGCGCTCCATTTTCCGGAACCGCCGCATCCCCATGAGCGAAACCGCGCCCAGCCATTTCATCCGCCAGATCATCGACCGGGATCTGGCCGAGGGTCGCAATGATCGGGTGGTAACCCGTTTTCCGCCCGAGCCCAACGGCTATCTGCATATCGGCCATGCCAAGTCCATCTGCCTGAACTTCGGACTGGCCGAGGACTATGGCGGCGTGTGTCACCTGCGCTTCGATGACACCAACCCGGAAAAGGAAGAGGACGAGTACATCCGCGCGATTCAGGAGGATGTGCGCTGGCTGGGTTTCCAGTGGGCCGGGCCCGTGCGCTACGCCTCGGACTACTTCGACCAGCTCTACGACTATGCGCTGGAGCTGATCGACAACGGCCTGGCCTATGTGGACCAGCTCACGCCCGAGCAGATCCGGGAATACCGGGGTACGCTGAAGCAGGCGGGCACGCCCAGTCCGTACCGGGACCGGTCATCGGCCGAGAACCGCGAGCTCTTCGAGAAGATGCGTGCCGGGGAATTCGCCGAGGGCGAGGCGGTACTGCGCGCGAAAATCGACATGGCCGCGTCCAACATGAATCTGCGCGACCCGGTGCTCTATCGGGTGCTGCACGCCAGTCACCATCAGACCGGGGACCAGTGGTGCATCTACCCCATGTATGACTTCACGCATCCGATCTCGGACGCGCTGGAGGGGGTCACCCACAGCCTCTGCACCCTGGAGTTCGAGGATCACCGGCCGCTCTACGACTGGGCCATCGACAACACCTCGGTGCCGGCGCGCCCGTATCAATATGAATTCGCCCGGCTCAACATCAACTACACCGTCACCAGCAAGCGCAAGCTCAAGCGCCTGGTGGACGAGGGCCATGTGGACGCCTGGGATGATCCGCGCATGCCCACCATCTGCGGTTTCCGCCGGCGCGGCTACACGCCCGCGAGCATCCGTCGCTTCAGCGAGATGGTGGGTGTGGCCAAGTCGGATTCCGTGGTGGACATGGGCATGCTGGAGTCCGCCATCCGGGATGATCTCAACACCAATGCCCCGCGCGCCATGTGCGTGCTGCGCCCGCTCAGGCTGGTGATCGAGAACTGGCCCGAGGGGCAGGAGGAAATGCTCACCGCGCCCATGCATCCCCAGGATGAATCCATGGGTACGCGCGAGATTCCCATGACCCGCGAGCTCTATATCGACCAGGCGGATTTCCGCGAAGAAGCGAACAAGAAGTTCAAGCGCCTGGTGCTGAACAACAAGGAGGTGCGCCTGCGCTACGGCTATGTGATCCATGCCCATGATGTGGTCCACGACGACGACGGCGAGGTGGTCGAAGTCCGCTGCACCTATGATCCGGACACGCTCGGGCGTGATCCGGAGGGCGAGGACCGCAAGGTGCGCGGCGTCATCCACTGGGTCTCGGCGCCGCGCAGCCAGCCCTGCGAGCTGCGCCTCTATGACCGGCTCTTTACCGTACCCGATCCCACCCGGCTGGAAGAGGGCGAGGATTTCCTGGACTACGTCAATCCGGAATCCCGGGTCACCCTGACCGGGGCCCGCGTAGAGGAGAACCTGGCCGCGCCCGAACCGGAATCGCGCTATCAGTTCGAACGCGAGGGCTATTTCTACGTGGACCCGGACAGCCGCGACGGCGCGCCGGTGTTCAATCTGACGGTGGGGCTAAGGGAGTCGTGGCCCCGCGATGCATGAAAGACGAAAGACGCAAGCCAAAAGATAAGGTCAAGCTGCGGGGTGCGCGCAGCGCACCCCGCGTCCTTCGCTTTCTACTTTCTGCTTTCTTCTTTCGTCTAGATGCCGAAGGCTCTTTCCCCGGCCTCCAACGTCTGCAGGATCAGGGAGTTGATGGTCATGGGGCCGACGCCGCCCGGGACGGGGGTATAGGCGGCCACCCGGTCTTTCAGCGGCTCCAGTTCGATATCGCCGCATTTTTCCGGGTGGAAGCCGGCATCGACCACCACGGCGCCGTCGGATACCCAGTCCGCCTTGATGAACTCGGGTTGGCCCACCGCGCCCACGACCAGATCCGCCTGGCGCACGTGTTCGGCCAGGTTGCGGGTGCGGCTGTGGCACATGGTGACGGTGGCATTCGCCTGGAGCAGCATCATGCTCATGGGCTTGCCGAGAATGGCGCTGCGGCCCACCACGACGGCGTGCTTGCCCGCCAGCTCGATACCGTAGTGATCCAGGATGCGCATGATGCCCAGGGGCGTGGCGCTGCCGTAGGCCGGCTCGCCCATGGCCATGCGGCCGAAGCCCAGACAGGTGACACCGTCCACGTCCTTGTCCAGGGCGATGGCGTCAAAACAGCGGCGCTCGTCCACCTGCTCCGGAACCGGATGCTGCAGCAGGATGCCGTGGACATCCGGGTCCTGGTTGAGCGCTTCGATCTGCTCCAGCAATTCCTCGGTGGTGGTGGACTCGGGCAGTTCGATGGCGCGCGAGTCCAGGCCCACGCGCCGGCAGGCATTGCCTTTCATGCGCACATAGGTGGCGGAGGCCGGGTCCGCGCCCACCAGGACGGTGGCGAGAATGGGGTAGCGGCCGCCCGAGCGTTCCCGCAGGTGGTTCACGCGGGTCTGCATGTCCGCCTCGAAGTGCCGGGCGAGTTCCTTGCCTTCCAGTACCAGAGCGCTCATGAATGCTCCCGCGGGTCAGGGGCGCCAGGGCCCGATTGCGAAGCGGTGATTTTCGCATGGCCGGTGTGCGGGGGCCAAACGGTGAGCACTGGTTCTGGTATCCTGTATGCTGATCGGATCGCGTTGACCGGTCCGGGGGGCACGGGTATTATGCGCTCCGCTCAACTCGCTCGCTCCGGGGTGTGGCGCAGTCTGGTAGCGCACCTGCTTTGGGAGCAGGATGTCGGGGGTTCAAATCCCTCCACCCCGACCAATCTGGTGCTCCCCTGAGCATGGGTGAAGCCGGGCCTTCGAGCGGTACAGATCAATGCGCCTGTAGCTCAACCGGATAGAGCAACGGCCTTCTAAGCCGTAGGTTGCAGGTTCAAGTCCTGCCAGGCGTACCAATCGGAAACGCCGGCAGGGTCGACAAGTTGCCGTGGTGGCTGTAGCTCAGTCGGTAGAGCCCTGGATTGTGGCTCCAGTGGTCGTGGGTTCGAGTCCCATCAGCCACCCCATTTTTGAAAAACCCCGGTTCTTCCGGGGTTTTTTATGACACGGGCGATGGCGCGTGCGCATAGGCAGCGCGCGCCGGTTTGGTTATAATCGCTCGCCTTCGCGGGAGCCGGCGCGCACCGGAGGTGCCGGCACGAAAAACGTCTTTCAAATGAGGGTGTTATGCAGGTTTCTGTCGAGACGACTTCGGGGCTGGAACGCAAGGTTACGGTGGGCGTGCCGGCTCAGGAAGTGGAAAGCGCCGTGGAAGGGCGTTTGAAGGAGGCTCAGAAGAACCTGCGCCTGGACGGCTTCCGCCCCGGCAAGGTGCCCATGCAGGAGGTCAAGCGCCGCTATGGCGCGTCCGTGCGCCAGGAAATCATGGGCGAGGTCATGCGCGATCACTTCATCAAGGCCATGGAGCAGGAAGAGCTCCAGCCGGCGGGCATGCCCCAGTTCGAGACCACGAAGAATGAACCCGGCGAGGATCTGGAATTCACGGCCACCTTTGAGGTGTATCCCGAGGTGGAACTGGCGGATTTCTCGCAGATCCAGGTAGAGCGTCCGGTGTCCGAGGTGAACGAGGCGGACATCGACGAGATGATCGCCACGCTGCAGAAACAGCGTGCTGAGTGGCAGGTCGTGGACGGCCCGGCGCAGATGGAAGACCGGGTCAATATCGACTACGAAGGTAGCGTCAATGGCGAGGCCTTCGAGGGAGGCTCCGCCCAGGGGCAGAGTCTGGAGCTGGGTTCGGGGCAGATGATTCCCGGCTTCGAGGAAGCCCTGGTGGGCCTGAGCGCCGGTGAAGAGAAAAACGTCGAGGTGACCTTTCCGGACGAGTACAACGAGCCGGATCTCGCCGGTCAACCGGCGGTGTTCAAGGTCAAGGTCCATCAGGTGGAGCGCCAGGCGCTGCCCGAGGTGGATGGGGAATTCATGCAGGCGTTCGGCGTGGATAGCGGAGATATGGACGAGTTCCGCGCGGAGGTACGCCGGAACATGGAGCGCGAGCTGCGCAAGCAGATCGGCGAAAAGGAAAAGGAACAGGTCATGGACGAGCTCATCCGCGTTCATGAGCTCCACGTGCCCGAGGCGCTGATTCAGCAGGAAGTCGAGCGGCTGCGTAATCAGATGGTGCAGCAGTTCGGCGGCGGTCAGCAGTTCGACTCCAGCATGCTCCCCGACGAGCTTTTCCGCGATCAGGCCGAGCGCAGCGTGCGCCTGGGGCTGATCATGCGCGGGGTCATGGATCAGTACCAGCTCCAGGCCGATCCGGAACGCGTGCGCGAATACGTCGAGGAACTGGCCGGCCAGTACGAACAGCCCCAGGAAGTGATCAACTACGTCTACAGCAACCAGGAACAGCTGCAACAGGTGGAAGGTGCCGTGCTGGAAGAGCAGCTGGTGGAGCAGGTCAAGGAAGAGGCCCAGGTGCATGAAAAGGAAATGTCCTACCAGGACGCGGTCACGCCCCGGCAGCAGCAGGGCCAGTAACGCCGCCCTTTGGGGGCCCGTTTCCGGGTGCGCGCCTGCCCGGCCGGTCCGCGCGGCACCAGCGCCGCGCGGACCGGCCGGGTCCGTCAATGGCCCTTATGGACGGGTCTCGTCGTTGCCCCTAAGATGGCGGCATCCATTCCGTAGATGAACGAAGGAAGTCCCTGATGATTAATCCCAGCGCCATGAACAATCCCACCCCGGAGATGCAGGAGCTGATGAACAATCCCCGCAATCTTGGCCTGGTGCCGGTGGTGATTGAGCAGACCTCGCGCGGCGAGCGCTCCTTCGATATCTATTCGCGCCTGCTCAAGGAACGGGTGATCTTCATGGTGGGCCAGATGGAAGATCAGATGGCCAACCTGATTGTGGCGCAGCTGCTCTTCCTGGAGTCCGAGAATCCCGACAAGGACATCAACCTCTACATCAACAGCCCCGGCGGCTCGGTGACTTCGGGTATGTCCGTCTATGACACCATGCAGTTCGTCAAGCCGGACGTGTCCACCATGTGCGTGGGCCAGGCGGCGAGCATGGGGGCTTTCCTGCTGGCCGCGGGCGCGCAGGGCAAGCGTTTCGCGCTGCCGCACTCGCGCATGATGATCCACCAGCCGCTGGGCGGCTTCCAGGGCCAGGCCTCGGATATCGAGATCCATGCCCAGGAAATCCTCAAGATCAAGAAGCAGCTCAATACGCTGCTCTCCGAGCACACCGGCCAGCCTTTCGAGAAGGTGGAGCAGGACACCGACCGGGACAATTTCCTGGATGCCGAGGAGGCGCGCGAGTACGGCCTCGTGGATGAGGTGATCCGCAACCGTACTGTCTAAGTGCCTGTTTCACAGTCGTTTCACGCATTGTTGCGCAATGTCGCGATATTGTGTGACGGCCTGCTAGAGGCGGCGACAGCGGGATGGGAGGTCTTGAAAAACGGCCTTCTTCCCGGCATCTTGATACCCAACAGTAGTGTAATGAGGCGTTCAGATGACCGACCAATCCGGCGGCAAGGGTGATGATGGCAAGCTGCTGTATTGCTCTTTCTGCGGCAAGAGTCAGCACGAGGTCCGCAAGCTGATCGCGGGGCCGTCCGTGTTCATCTGTGATGAATGCGTGGACCTGTGCAACGACATTATTCGCGAGGAAGTGCAGGAAGAGGCACAGCAGAGCCCCCAGGAGCGTCTGCCCACGCCGGACGAGATCAACCGGACGCTGGATGAGTACGTCATTGGCCAGGAAAGCGCCAAGCGGGTGCTTTCCGTGGCGGTCTACAATCACTACAAGCGGTTGCGCCGCGAGGGCAGCAAGGACCGCGACGACGTCGAGCTGGGCAAGAGCAACATCCTCATGATCGGGCCCACGGGCAGTGGCAAGACGCTGCTGGCCGAGACCCTGGCGCGCATGCTGAATGTGCCCTTCACCATCGCCGACGCCACCACGCTCACCGAAGCGGGTTATGTGGGCGAGGACGTGGAAAACATCATCCAGAAGCTGCTCCAGAAGTGTGATTACGACGTGGAACAGGCCCAGATGGGCATTGTCTACATTGACGAGATCGACAAGGTCTCGCGCAAGGCGGACAACCCCTCCATTACCCGGGATGTCTCCGGCGAGGGCGTTCAGCAGGCCCTGCTCAAGCTCATCGAGGGCACCACGGCCTCCGTGCCGCCCCAGGGCGGCCGCAAGCATCCGCAGCAGGAGTTCCTGCAGGTAGACACCACCAACATGCTGTTTATCTGTGGGGGCGCCTTCTCGGGGCTGGAAAAGGTCATTCGGGATCGTTCGGAGAAGGGGGGTATCGGCTTCTCCGCCGAGGTGAAGAGCAAGGACAACGAACGCAGTACCGGCGAAGTGCTGCGCTCGGTCGAGCCGGAAGACATGGTCAAGTACGGCCTGATTCCGGAATTCGTGGGCCGTCTGCCGGTGATCGCCACCCTGGAAGAGCTCACCGAGGACGCCCTGGTCGAGATCCTTACCGAGCCGCGCAATGCGCTGACCAAGCAGTATTCCCGGCTCTTCGAGATGGAAGACGTGGAACTGGATTTCCGCGACGACGCCCTGCGCGCGGTGGCGCACAAGGCCATGGAGCGCAATTCCGGTGCCCGGGGGCTGCGCTCCATCCTTGAAAATGTGCTGCTCGAGACCATGTATAGAGTGCCGTCCATGGAAGGGGTGGTGAAGGTGGTCATTGACGCGGCTACCGTGCGGGGCGAATCCGAACCCCTGCTGATTTACGAAAACAGCGAGCAGTCCTCCCGAGTGGCCCCGGATTGAGGCATCGGCCTCGATCCGGCCCTGTTCCGCAACGAGGTTGATGTGTTGAAAAATATCCCCCTTTTGCCACTGCGTGACGTAGTGGTGTATCCCCATATGGTGATTCCGCTCTTCGTGGGGCGGGAGAAATCCATTCGTGCACTCGAAGTTGCTTACGAGGCCGACAAGCAGATCCTGCTGGTGGCCCAGCGCAATGCCTCGGACGACGATCCCGGCGCGGATGATCTGCATCCCGTGGGTACGGTGTCCACCATCCTGCAGATGCTCAAACTGCCCGACGGCACCGTGAAGGTGCTGGTCGAAGGCGGTCATCGCGGCCATGTGGCGCGTACAGAGGTGAGCGACGAGTGCATGGTCGCCGATGCCCGCGAGCTGGACGAGCGCCTGCCCGAAGCCAGCGAGGCGGACGCGCTGGCGAAGTCGCTGCATAACCAGTTCGAGGAATACGTCAAGCTCTCCAAGAAAGTCGCGCCCGAGATTCTCAATTCGGTGTCGTCCATCGAGGAGCTGGGCCGGCTGGCGGACACGGTTGCGGCGCACCTGCAGCTCAAGCTGGAGGAAAAGCAGGAAGTGCTGGAGATGGCCGATGTGCGCGAGCGCGTCGAGCATCTCATCGCCCTGATGGAATCGGAGATCGATATCCTCAAGGTGGAAAAGCGCATCCGCGGGCGCGTCAAGAAACAGATGGAAAAGAGCCAGCGCGAGTACTATCTGAATGAGCAGATGAAAGCCATTCAGAAAGAGCTGGGCGATCTCGAGGATGGTGGCAATGACCTGGACGATCTGGAGAAGAAGATCGACGAGTCCGGCATGCCCCAGGAAGCACTGGACAAGTGCAAGAACGAGTTGAACAAGCTGCGCATGATGTCGCCCATGTCCGCCGAGGCCACGGTGGTGCGCAGCTATCTGGACTGGATGGTCAGCGTCCCCTGGAAAAAGCGCAGCCGGCTGCGCAATGATCTGCAGCGTGCCGAGCGCGTGCTGGACGAAGACCATTACGGGCTGGAAGAGGTCAAGGCCCGGATTCTGGAATTCCTGGCGGTGCAGGCCCGCGTGGGCAAGGTCAAGGGCCCCATTCTGTGCCTGGTAGGTCCGCCGGGTGTGGGCAAGACCTCGCTGGGCCAGTCCGTCGCCCGAGCGACCAACCGCAAGTTCGCGCGCATGGCGCTGGGCGGTGTGCGCGACGAGGCGGAAATTCGCGGCCACCGGCGTACCTATATCGGGGCGCTGCCGGGCAAGGTGATTCAGAACCTCAGCAAGGTCGAGGTGCGTAACCCGCTGTTCCTGCTCGATGAAGTGGACAAGATGGGCATGGACATGCGCGGGGATCCGTCCTCCGCCCTGCTGGAAGTGCTCGATCCGGAACAGAACGACAAGTTCCACGACCATTACCTGGAGACGGATTTCGATCTGTCGCAGACGCTGTTCATCTGCACCTCCAACACCATGAATATCCCCGATGCCCTGCTTGACCGGATGGAAGTCATCCGGCTGCCGGGCTATACCGAGGATGAAAAGGTCAACATCGCCAAGCAGTATCTGCTGCCCAAGCAGATGAAGGCGACGGGACTGAAAAAGGGCGAGGTCGAGGTCGACGACGACAGCCTGCGTTACATCATTCGTCACTACACGCGCGAGGCCGGTGTGCGGAATCTCGAGCGCGAAGTGGCCAAGATGTGCCGTAAGGTGGTCAAGGAACACCAGGTGGCGAATACCCGCGAGACGGTGAGTGTCGACGAAAGCGCACTGGAACATTACCTGGGCGTGCGCCGTTATGACTTCGGCCGTGCCGAGGACGAGGACCAGATCGGTCAGGTCACAGGCCTGGCCTGGACCCAGGTGGGCGGCGAGCTGCTGTCCATTGAAGGTGTGAGCACGCCCGGGAAGGGCCGGGTGACCATGACCGGTTCGCTGGGGGATGTGATGCAGGAATCCATCCAGGCGGCGAACACCGTGGTCAAGAGCCGGGCACAGACCCTGGGGGTTCGACGCCAGCAACTGGAGCACAGCGACTTCCATATCCACGTGCCCGAAGGGGCCACGCCCAAGGATGGTCCCAGCGCGGGTGTCGCCATGGCCACGGCCCTGGTATCCATTCTCACGGGGATTCCGGTGCGCGCCGATGTGGCCATGACGGGTGAAATCACGCTGCGGGGGCAGGTGCTCAGCATTGGCGGTTTGAAGGAAAAACTGCTGGCGGCGCACCGCGGGGGCATCAAGACGGTCTTGATTCCGCATGACAATGAGCGGGATCTCAAGGAGATACCGGACAACATTACGGAATCGCTGGACATTCGTCCGGTTAAATGGATTGATGAGGTGCTGGAGATCGCCTTGCGACACATGCCCACGCCGCTCAGCGACGAGGAAGTGGAGCAGGACGAGATCAAGGCAGAAGACGCGCGCAAAAGTGACGAAGATCGCGTCAGCACCCATTGACTCGGGGCCCGTCCAATGGCGAACTAGGCATGGAACGGGTCTTAACTGCAACCGCCGCAGACGGGAGCTTTCTTGACGGGGTAAGGGCCCGTTGGTATAAAGATTGCTTTCTAATGGTAGTGGCGGGCGCGTCATACAACATCGGGAAAACAAAAGGGGATATTTGTGAATAAATCGGAACTCATTGATGCGATCGCGGCCGAGGCCGATATTTCCAAGGCGGACGCTGGTCGGGCGCTGGATGCCACGCTGGATTCGATTACCGGCGCACTGAAGAAAGGGGATACGGTTTCGCTGGTCGGGTTTGGTACCTTCTCCGTGAAAGAGCGCGCCGCGCGTACCGGGCGTAATCCGCAAACGGGCGAGCCCATCAAGATCGCCGCGGCCAAGACACCGGGCTTCAAGGCCGGCAAGGCACTCAAGGACGCCGTCAACTGAATACGGTGTGGCCATGCGAGCTGGGTGATGCGGATCAAGCGCGAAGGCGCTGATCCGGATCACCACTATTCGGGAAAAGCGTATCCGCCAGGATGCGCTTTTTGTTTTCCGGGGTAATCCTTTTTCGAATGGTATTGATACCGGGTTTTCGATCACGACTCGTGAGTGGAGAGCAGCATGCAGGAATTCCGGCGCTTTGTTAAAGGCCCAATGGGCAAGGTGTTGCTGGTGGCTATCATCCTGCCCTTCGTGATTTCGGCCTTTTACGGCTATTTCACCGGCGGTCAGCAGGACAATGCCGTAGCCGAGGTCAACGGCACGCCCATCAACAAGCGCACCCTGGATGCGCGTGTACGTCAGTATCGCCAGCGTATCAGCGAACAACGGCCCGAGCTGGATTCCAGCATGCTGGAGCAGTTCATCAATCCGTCCATGGTTTTGCAGGGACTGATCAACAACCAGCTGATTTACAGCTATGCGCATCAGGCCAGTATGGCCGTGGCCGATCAGCAAACGGCGCGGCGCATTCGCAGCTCGCAAACCTTTCAGAACGAGCAAGGCGAATTCTCGCGCGAACGCTTTGAACGGATGGTGCGCAATGCCGGCATGAATCCGTCCAGCTACATGGACAATCTGCGTCGCGACATCCTGGGCAACCAGGTGCGCGCGGGTGTTCAGGACACCGCCTTCGCGCTACCGGGTGAGCTGGCGACCCAGCGGCGCCTGGGCGAGCAGAGCCGGGATCTGCGTTATGTCGTGACCCGTCCGGACGTGTTGGTGGACAGCTACAGGGTGGATGACGAGCGTGTGCGCGAGTACTACGACAACAATCGCGATCAGTTCATGCGCCCGCCGCGCTTCCAGCTGGCCTGGGTGGAACTGAGTCCGGCGCATTATGAAGACCGGGTAAACATCACCGAGGAAGACATTCGCCGCGAATATGAAGCGCGCAAGCAAACCGGCAGTCTTCAGCCCGGGAGCGCCCAGGGTCGCCAGGCAGCGCATATCCTGCTCAAAACCGGTGATCAGCGCAGCGAGCAAGAGGCCATGGCTCGAGCCATGGAACTGCGTGAACGCATCGGTCAGGGTACGTCCTTTGCCCAGGCGGCGCGCCGCAACTCCGAGGATGCCGCGACCGCGGACCAGGGCGGTGATCTGGGTCGGGTGCGCCGGGGCGATTTGCCGGAGAGCATGGCGGACGCACTCTTTGCGCTTCAGGCCGGCGAAGTATCAGAGCCGGTGGTGTCCGACAGTGGTGTGCATCTGATCAAGCGTGCGGAAGGGGACCAGGGAGGCGGTGAGCTGCCGAGTTTCGCGGAAAAACGCGACGAAATGGCCCGGTCGCTGCGCCAGGGCGAGATTCAGGCGCTGCTGTCCGAGGATGCGTCCCGGCTGGATCAGCTGGCCTATGAACATACAGACCTGCGCACGCCGGCCGAGAAACTGGACCTGGAGATCCGGACGACGGACTGGTTCACGCTCAACAACCCGAAGGGCATCGCCACCAACGCGGCGGTGCGCGAGGCCATGCAGACCCCGGAAGTGCGCGAGGATGATCAGAACAGTGAATTGCTGGAGCTTGGGGACCAGCGCCGCGTGGTGATCCGGATGGCGGGTCGCAAACCGGAAGAACCCCGCCCGTTGTCGGAAGTGGCGGATCGTATCCGGCAGCAGATCAAGCGTGAGCGCGCGCGCAGCGAGCTGGATCAGCGCGCCGAGACAGTGCGCAAGGCACTGGAGCAGGGCCGGGCCCTGGACGATATCGCCGCCGAACTGGCGCTGGAGCCGCGTACCGCCTCGGATGTTCAGCGGGGTGCGCGTGAGCCCGATGCCAAGCTGGTTAACGAGGCCTTTTCCATGCGCCGGCCGGGTGACGGGGTTTCCGGCCCCGAGCTGGTGCGCCTGGCTGACGGCGGGCTGGCCGTGGTGACGGTCACGGCTGTGACCGACGGCGACCCGTCCGGACTCAGCGAGCAGCAACAGCGCCAGGCCCTGGCCCGGCTGGGCCAGGAGAACGGGCGCCAGAGCCTGCGTTCGCTCATCGCCTGGTTGCGTGCGGAAGGTGACGTGAATATCAACGAGAGCAAGCTCGAGGAAGACGGCGATGGTCGGCAAGCGCCGGCCCCGGGCGCCGGTGGCCCGCAACAGCGACCTGCCATGCCGGGGCAATAAAGCCGCCTTTCCGGATAGCGGACATCAGGGCGCCCGGCCCTGATGCCCGCCCGTCCCTGCCGGTTTTTACAACAGCCTGCTAGAGATAACGCCCGGCCGCGCCGATTACGACCACGACCAGCCCCAGCAGCAGATTGATGCCCACGAAACGGCGAATCTGGCCGATCCGGTGCAGGCCGTCCTGTGTGTCGTCGCTTTCCAGAGCCCGGCCCAGCCGGCGGTAGGGGGCGAAGAATACGTGCAGAAAGAGCAGGATCATGACAATGCCCAGCGCCTGCATGACATGCACATGCCAGCCCGCCTGACTCATACCTCCGAGGTGGCGAAAGACCATCATGTACCCGGATACGGGCAGAATGATCACCGCCGCCCAGACCCAGCGGAAAAAACGGCTCAGGGTGGGATACCACAACGCCGGGCGCTGCTCGGGCGCTACCGCCTCGCCCACGGCCGGGCGCATGCACTGCCAGGCGAAAAACATCCCGCCGACCCAGACCACGGCCGCGAGTACATGCAGAGCAATCCAGACACTCATATCGACTCTCCTGCGAATGTTGCCGGAGGCAGTCTAGCAGGCTGTTGAACAACCTGTTATCCAGCCGGCGTGGGCTGAGCGTGTGGCAGATGAGCCCGGAACCCGCGCCCTCCGTGGAGTCCACGGCCTGCCGGCGAACCCATGGGGCGCGTGTTTGCCGGTACAGGTTCTTTTGCATCATGGCTCAACGCTGTACCTTGGATAACGGCTTTTGGTGTTTCCCGACCCGTTCCATTGTCGGCGGGCGGCGGTCCAAGGATCTTGAAGAATGCTGAACGTAGATGAGCACCTGGCGCGGCTGCGCCGCAGCAGTCCGGGCCAGGATGAGTTCTATCAGGCGGTCGAGGAAGTGCTGACTTCGTTGCAGCCGTTGTTCGAGTCGGACCCGCGTTATCTGCGGGAAAGTGTCATAGAACGGCTGATCGAACCCGAGAAACAACTCATTTTCCGGGTGGCCTGGCAGGACGACGAGGGCCGTGTACGGGTCAACAAGGGTTACCGGGTGCAATTCAATTCGGCTTTGGGCCCCTACAAGGGCGGCTTGCGGTTTCATCCCACGGTGAATGGCGGCGTCATCAAGTTTCTCGGCTTCGAGCAGATTTTCAAGAACGCGCTCACCGGGCTGCCGCTGGGTGGCGGCAAGGGGGGTTCGGATTTTGATCCCAAAGGCCATTCCCGATCCGAGATCATGCGTTTCTGTCAGGCCTTCATGACGGCGCTCTATGATCATATCGGGCCCACCACGGATGTGCCCGCCGGCGATATCGGCGTGGGTGGGCGTGAAATCGGTTTCCTCTATGGGCAGTACCGGCGCCTTAGCGGGCGTTTCGATGGCGCCATGACCGGCAAATCCTTCGCCTGGGGCGGATCGCTCGTGCGCCCGGAGGCGACCGGTTATGGTTTGGTCTACTTCACGGAAAAGATGCTGGCGGAGCGTAACGACGCCTTTGCCGGCAAGACCTGCCTGGTTTCGGGGGCGGGCAATGTGGCCCTGCACACCCTGGAAAAGCTGGTGGAGCTGGGAGCTCGGCCCATTACCTGTTCGGATTCGACCGGTGCGCTTATTCATGAAAAGGGGCTGGATGTGGCCCTGCTGAAAACGATCAAGGAAGAACGTCGCGAGCGGCTGGATCGCTATCTGGATACCCATACGGACGCGGTCTTCATTCCGATGGCCGATTATGAACCGGGCCGTTCGCCGGTATGGGCCTGTTCCGGTGAGGTTGCCTTTCCCTGTGCGACCCAGAACGAACTGGGCCTGGAGGACGCGCGCGCACTCATTGCCAATGGGGTGCTGGCGGTCAGTGAAGGGGCCAACATGCCCTGTACCGCGGACGCGGTGGACGAATTGCTCCATGCCGGGGTTCTCTACGGGCCCGGCAAGGCTGCCAATGCCGGCGGTGTCGCCGTCAGTCAGCTGGAGATGCAGCAGAACGCGGCCATGGCCAGCTGGGCGGCGGATAAGGTGGATGAGCGGCTGCGGCTGATCATGCGCGATATTCACCAGCGTGCCTGTGACGCCTCGAAAGAATTCGGCGAGCCGGGCAACCTTATGCTCGGGGCCAATATCGCGGGCTTTCGGCGAGTCGCCAATGCCATGATTGAACAGGGTGTGTTCTGACCCAATCGTCGGGCTGACGGCTGTCGGATTGAAAGTCCGGAACGGATAGAAGAAGGAGCGGGTCAAGCCCGCTCCCTCTTCATTCCGTTGTCACCTAACTGGCGAGCTTGTGCTCAACGCTGTTGATATCGCCGGGCCGGTAGAATTTCATGGCGTCGTCTGTCACCGGCGAGAAGCGCATCTTGACCAGATCCAGCAGATAATTCTGATAGACCCGCCAGGGTGCCTTCTCACCCTGTTTGGGCAGTTTGTCCAGCGCGCGCAGAACATAGCCGGCGTTCAAATCCAGCAAGGGCCCCGGGTTTTCGTCCTCTTCTTCCTTGTGCGGCATGCAGACGGCATAGCCGTTGTTGTCCATGTAGTTCAGCAACCGGCAGGTGTATTCGCTCGTGAGATCCGCCTTGAGGGTCCAGGAGGCGTTGGTGTAGCCGATGACCTGGACCATGTTGGGCACGTCGTTGAGCATCATGCCCTTGTAACTGTAGTGCGCGGCCGGGTCCATTTTCTCGCCGTCCACCGTGAAGCGGGCATCGCCCAGAGTAACCACATCCAGGCCCGTGGCGGTCACAATGACATCCGCTTCCAGTTCCTGCCCGGACTGCAGCCGGATGCCGTTTTCCGTAAAGGTCTCGATGTGGTCGGTGACCACGGAGGCCGTGCCCTTGCGCAGCGCCTTGAACAGATCCCCGTTAGGCACCAGACACAGGCGCTGATCCCAGGGGTTGTAGCTGGGCTTGAAATGGGTGTCCAGATCGAAGTCGGGACCCAGCCAGCTGCGCAACTGGGCGCGGATAAGCCGGCGGACCAGCGCCGGCTGGCGCCGCGACACTTCGTACATGAGCGTCGCCAGGGAGACGTTTTTCAAACGGATGAGGAAATAGGCCAGGCTCCGTGGCAGATACTTGCGCAGGGTATCCGCAAGGGTGTCCTTCTCCGGCATCGCGATCACATAAGTGGGCGAGCGCTGGAGCATGGTCACATGCTCGGCCTTCTCCGTGAGGGACGGAATCAGGGTCATGGAGGTCGCGCCGCTGCCGATCACCACAATACGTTTGCCCGTGTAATCAAAGTCTTCGGGCCAGTGCTGAGGATGGATCACCGTGCCCGTGAAATTCTCCCGGCCGGGAAAATCGGGCGTATAACCGTGTTCGTAGCGGTAGTAGCCGCTGCACATCATGAGAAAGTTGCAGGTCAGCTTTTGCTTGCCCTGCGGGGTGTCGGCCGTGATCGTCCAGCAGGTGTCCGCGCTGGACCATTCCGCGTCCGTAATCCAGTGATTGTAGCGAATATGCTCGAGGATGTTGTTCTCGGCCGCGGTGTTGCGGATGTACTGCCAGATGGAGTCACCGTCGGCGATCGCCTTTTCGCCTTCCCAGGGGCGGAAGTTGTAGCCCAAGGTAAACATGTCGGAATCCGAGCGGATGCCCGGATAGCGGAACAGATCCCAGGTGCCGCCCAGATTGTCGCGCCCTTCGAGGATGGCATACGACTTGTGCGGACACTCCTTTTGCAGATGCCGGGCGGCGCCAATGCCGGACAGGCCGGCGCCCACGATCAATACATCAACATGCTCGGTGGCCATAAGCTCCCCTGATCCTGGTTGAATCACACCGCTTGCCCACGCGGGTGTGCCTTTGTCCGGACCATTGTCGCGGCCCGGCCCGGGGGGAGACTATTCACAAGGGGCCAATCAATGGTCAGCGGGGGACGAGAGCGCGCCCGGGGCTGCCCGAAGCGTTGCAGCCCCGACGATTTCACTGGAATAGAGTCGAAAGTCGAAAGCCGAAAGCCGCAAGCCGAAAGGAACAAGAATGGGCGCCGGTGGCGCCATTCGTTATTTCTTGCTACTTGCCGCTTGCCACTTTCGACTAAACCCCGGCAGGGGTTTCAGTTCATCCAGCTCCCGCGCCCGCGATTACCCCGGGATTGGAAGATCCATCCCAGAATGCCGCCCAGCAGGAGAATGCCCGCGCCCATGGCCCACTGTTGCGAGGTCTTGTCGTCACGCAGCATGGCGGTCTGGGCCTGGGCCTGGTCGAGTTCGGTGCGCAGGGCGCTGACTTTCTCGTTGAGTTCTTTGTTGGCCTTGTCGAGGCGCATGGGTTCGGCGGCGAGTTCTTCCAGGTGTTCCACCCGGTCCCGGGCCTGCTGCAGATCGGATTTCAGGGTGTCGTTTTCCCCGGCCAGCTGGTCGCGTTCGTTGCGCAGTTTTTCCCGCTCGGTCCGGGCCGCTTCCAGTTCCGACTGCACAGTACTGAAGCGTTGCTGCAATTGCTCCAGCCGCATCCGCGCGATGGGCGAACGGCTCAGATACTGTTTCTGGATCCAGCCTTCGTCGTCCTGGTAGCGCACCTGGGCCCAGTTGTTGTCCTCGGGCCATTCGACGATTTCCACGCCCGTGCCGGTTTTCAGGCCCCGGTTTACGATGCGGTATTGTTGACCGGCGCCCGAGCGTAGCGGCACAAAGAGTTCGTCGTCGATCCAGGCATTTTGCGACTGGGCCAGCGTGGGCGTGCTTGCACCGCCGAGGAGAACCAGTACAAAAAAGGCGAACAGGCGCATCATGAATCACTCCGTTGCGAAATCGGGCGCAGTCTAGCGAAATCGATGCCGTGATGACACGACGCGGGGCATTCCGCGCAGTAGCAGGCTCAAGGCAGAACCTTGTTGAAAGGTTTGACGATGACGCTGCGATAGACGCCCGCCTGCACATAGGGATCGGCGTCCGCCCAGGCCCGGGCGTCATCCAGCGAATCGAACTCCGCCACCACCAGCGAGCCGGTGAAGCCGGCTTCGCCGGGCGATTCCGTATCCAGCGCCGGGTGAGGCCCGGCGAGGATCAGCCGGCCCTGTTCGCGCAGGGCCTGCAGGCGTTTCAGGTGTTCGTCCCGGGCCTGCTGGCGTAGCGGACCGGAATCGTCCACGTCTTCACTGATGATCGCGTAGAGCATCCTTATCCTCTTCGCTGGATTCGGGAACCTCCTTGCCCGTCACCCGGGCGCGATCCGCCGGGGACATGCGTTTATAAACAAAGACAAAGGCGGCGATGTAGAACAGGAACTGAATGGCCGTCAGGCCGAAGAGCTTGAAGTTCACCCAGAAATCGGTACTGAAGCTATAGGCCACCCAGAGATTGAGTCCGCCGATCAGCAGGAAGTAGACCACAAAGGCCAGGTTCAACACCAACCAGTCCCGGCGCGTGAGGGCGATGACAAAGCCCAGGCCGTTACGCATCAGCGCCTCGCACATGCGCTGGAGCAGGTTTCGGTCGCGCAGGAACTGCCCCAGCAGCAGCACGCCGGCCAGCACAAAGCTGATAATGCTGGGGCGCCACTTGATGAAGATCTCGTTCTGGAAGAGCAGGGTCATGCCGCCGAAGATGAGCGTGATCACGAAGACGGTGAGGTGCATGCGCTCCACGCGGCGCCAGATGAGCCAGCCCACGGTGACCTGAAGGGTGCAGGCCGCTATGATGCCCCAGGTGGCCAGCATGATGTCCCGGCCGCCCGCGAAATAGAGTCCGAAAAAGACGATCACGGGCAGGTAGTCGAAAAGCTGCTTCATACGGCAAGAGTCCGGTGACGTTTTGGGCAGGCTGTTGATAAATTCGTTGCGCTGTCAGCGTGGCCTGAAGCGTGCAGCTGATGCGCACGGGCGCGACGGGGCAGGGTGGTGCCCTTTCCGAGCGACCCGATGCAGCAGATGGGCGCTTCCGGCCGTGCCTCTCGCGGGTTTCACGCTGGTTCGCAACGAGTTTATCAACAGCCTGCCAACCATCATAATGCATTCCCCCATTGCCTGAAATGCATCCGGAGAGCTCATGCCACCCAGGTACGATCTGCACAGCCACAGCACCGCCTCCGACGGCGCCCTGTCGCCGCGAGGACTGGTCCGCCGGGCGGCGGAGCAGGGCGTGGAGCATCTGGCGCTGACCGATCACGACACCCTGGCGGGCCTGCCCGAGGCCCGGGACGCGGCCGGGGAGGTGGGCATTTCGCTGGTGCCCGGTGTGGAACTGTCCGTGCTCTGGGGCAGCCGGGAGCTGCACCTGCTGGGGCTGTGGGTGAACCCGGATGACGCCGGGCTGCGGGAGCTGGTGGCCAACCAGATGGCCGCCCGCGAGCGCCGGGCCCGCACCATGGGCGAGCGTCTGGACAAGGCAGCCGGGCTCGCGAACAGCTATGACCGAGCCTGCGCCCTGGCGGACAGTGCTGCGCCGGGGCGGCCGTTTTTCGCCCGCCTGCTGCTGGATGCGGGCAAGGTGCGCAACTTCCAGCATGCCTTTGATCGGTTCCTCAAGCAGGGTCGCTCCGCTTTCGTGAAAACGCCCTGGTGTGAGCTGGATGAAGCGGTGCGGGTGATCGACGCCGCCGGCGGCCGCGCCGTGCTGGCCCACCCCGCGCGCTACGGGCTCACCCGGCGCAAGCTGCGTCAATTGCTTACGGATCTGGTGAATGCGGGCGGGCACGGCCTGGAAGTGGCCACGCCCGGCTTGTCCCATGATCAGCGCGCGCTGCTGTCGGCATGCGCGCGCGATTTTCCCCTGGCCGCCTCGGCCGGGTCGGACTTCCACAGCCCCGAGCAGCACTGGCTGGAACTGGGGCGGTTGCCCGAGCTGCCTACGGGCACGCGTGCGGTCTGGGAAGCTGAAGTCCCGGCCTGAGCTTGCAACCGACGGGGGTGCTGCCCACAATCGCGCGCCATGACCGAGATCATCGAGATTCATCCGGAAACCCCCCAGCCGCGGCTGATCCGCCAGGCAGTGGAGGTGATTCGCCGAGGCGGGCTCATCGCCTATCCCACGGACACCACCTATGCCCTGGGTTGCGGGGTGGGCGAGAAAAAGGCACTGGAAAGGCTGATCCAGCTCCGGCGCCTGGACGACAAGCACCAGTTCACGCTGCTGTGTCCGGACCTGTCGAAGCTGGCCACCTACGCGCGCGTGGACAATCCGGACTTCCGGCTGCTCAAGGCGCATCTGCCCGGCCCCTATACCTTCATTCTCAAGGCCACGGCCGAGGTGCCGCGCCAGCTCCAGCACCCGAAGAAAAAGACCATCGGCCTTCGGGTGTCGGATGATCCCGTCTGTCGTGCCCTGCTGGACGAACTGGGTGAGCCCCTGATGACGTCCACCCTGCAACTGCCCGGCGACGAATACCCGCTCGCCGATCCCGCCGACGTGGAAGACGAGCTGGGCAAGCAGGTGGATCTGATGCTTCTCGCCGGGCATCGGGGTCTGGAAGAAACCACGGTGGTGGATTTGTCCAGCGGCGAGGGCCCCGAGGTGATCCGTGCCGGCGCCGGGCCGGTCGACGCGATTTATTAGGCCGTTGTAGCCACGTATCTGTGTAAATCCGCGCTGGTGGGCGGCTATAATGGCCGCTTTCCGTTTTTCGGCAATGCATCAGGAGTAACTGTTGAGTTCAGTGGTGTCTTCCCAGCGGGTGGTCTCGGGCATGCGTGCCACCGGTCGCCTGCATCTGGGCCACTATCATGGCGTTCTCAAGAACTGGGTTCAGCTGCAGCATGAATACGAGTGCTTCTTCTTCGTTGCGGACTGGCATGGTTTGACCACGGAATACGCCGATCCCCGCGAAATCGAGCAGAACGTCTGGGAAATGGTCATCGACTGGCTCGCCGCCGGACTCAACCCGGGTTCCGCGACGCTGTTCATCCAGTCCCAGGTGCCCGAGCACGCCGAACTGCATCTGTTGCTGTCCATGATTACGCCGCTGGGCTGGCTCGAGCGTGTGCCCACCTACAAGGACCAGCAGGAAAAGCTCCGCGACCGGGACCTCGACACCTACGGTTTCCTCGGCTATCCGCTGCTGCAGTCCGCGGACATTCTGCTCTACCGCGCCGGCTGGGTGCCGGTGGGGCAGGATCAGGTGGCCCATGTGGAAATCACCCGCGAAATCGCGCGCCGTTTCAACCACCTCTACGGTTATGAACCGGGCTTCGAGGAAGCGGTGGAACAGGCGATCCGCAAGATGGGCAAGAAGCAGGCGCGCATTTACCGCGACAACCGGCGCAAGTACCAGGAGCAGGGCGATGAATCCGCCCTGGAAACGGCCCGCGCGCTGGTGCAGGACCAGCAAAACATCACCCTGGGCGACCGGGAGCGGCTGTTCGGGGATCTGGAAGGGGGCGGCAAGGTGATCCTGCCCGAGCCCCAGCCCCTGCTGACCCCGGCATCGCGCATGCCCGGGCTGGACGGCGAGAAGATGTCCAAGTCCTACGGCAATTTCATCGGCCTGCGCGAGGAGCCGGATGATGTGGATCACAAGATCCGGCGCATGCCCACCGATCCCAAGCGCGTGCGGCGCACGGACCCGGGCGAGCCCGAGGACTGCCCGGTCTGGCCCCTGCACCAGATCTATTCCGACGAGCGCACCCAGGAATGGGTGCAGGAAGGCTGCCGCAACGCCGGTATCGGCTGTGTGGAGTGCAAGAAGCCGGTCATTGACGCCATTCAGGCCGAGCTGGATCCGATCCGCAAACGTGCCGATGAACATATGCGCAACCCGGATCTCGTGCGTACCATCGTGGCCGATGGCGCCGAAGAGGCCCGCGAGAACGCCCGGGACACCCTCGAGGAAGTGCGCGAGGCCATGGGCCTGAAATACCGATAGGGAGCGACAGCGGATGCAGCAGGACGACACCGTAGCGCAGCCAGAAACACCGCGCCTGCCCGCTCCGCGTCAGGAAGAGATGCCGTTCGGACTGGTGTACGGCCAGGCCATCACCAAGCTCCCCGACGATCTCTATATTCCGCCGGACGCGCTGGAAGTCTTTCTGGAGGCGTTCGAGGGGCCGCTGGATCTGCTGCTCTATCTGATCAAGCGCCAGAACCTGGACATTCTGGATATTCCCGTGAGCCAGATCACGACCCAGTACATGGAGTACGTGGAGCTGATGAAGGCCATGAATCTGGAACTGGCCGCGGAATATCTGGTCATGGCCGCCATGCTTGGCGAGATCAAGTCGCGCACCCTGCTGCCGCGTCCGGAAAAGGACGAGGAAGAAGAAGAGCAAGACCCGCGCGCCGAGCTGATCCGGCGCCTGCAGGAATACGAACGGTTCAAGAAGGCCGCCGAGGAAATCGACGAATTGCCGCGTGTGGAGCGCGACATTCATACGGTTGCGGCCCGGCGCCCGGATTATGTGCGCGAGAAACCGCATCCGGAAGTGGACCTGCGCGAGGTGCTGCTCGCCCTCAAGGACGTGCTCAAGCGCGCCGACATGTACGAAAGCCATCACGTGGAAATGGAGCACCTGTCCACGCGCGAACGCATGACCCAGGTGCTGGAGAAACTTCAGGGCCGGGATTTCGTGCCTTTCGTGTCGCTGTTCACCGTGGAAGAGGGGCGTGCTGGTGTCGTGGTGACCTTTTTGGCCGTGCTGGAGCTGCTCAAGAACACCCTGGTGGAACTGGTGCAGCACGAGCCCTATGCGCCCCTTCATGTGAAGGCCCGGGCGGCGGAGATCGGAGACGAGGAACCGGTGGGATCACCGGAAGGCTAGCAGGCTGTTGAGAAACCCCTTGCGTACTCAGGCTTTCAGGCTGGTTCGCAAGGGTTTCTCAACAGCCTGCCAGGCCCGGATATTTCCAGGGGGAGTTGGTTTGGAAGAACACAAGATCAAACAGATTCTGGAAGCGGCCATTCTCGCGGCGGACGGTCCGCTGGACCGGGACGGGCTGCTCATGCTTCTGGACGAGGACGACAAGCCCGACAAGCAGACTCTGGACCGGTTGCTGAACGAGCTGGCGGATGACTATGCCGAGCGCGGCGTGGAGTTGCGCGAAGTGGGCTCGGGCTTTCGCTTTCAGGTGCGCACGGAACTGGGGCCCTGGGTCAGCCGCCTCTGGACCGAACGGGCGCCGCGTTATTCGCGCGCCATCATGGAAACGCTGGCGTTGATCGCTTACCGCCAGCCGGTCACGCGCGGCGAAATCGAGGAAGTACGGGGCGTATCCGTGGGTACCCAGATCATCCGCACCCTGCAGGAGCGCGGCTGGGTGCGTGTGGTGGGCCACCGCGACGTGCCGGGCCGGCCGGCGATGTTCGCCACCACCAAGCAGTTTCTGGATTACTTCAATCTGGCGAGTTTGGATGAGCTGCCCGCGTTGTCCGAGATCAAGGACCTGGACAAGCTCAACGAAGAGCTGGAACTCGAAGACGACGAGAAGGAACAGGAAGACGCCGCTGCCGAGGCGACGGCGGACACGGGCACTTCGACTCCGCCAGCCCCGGGGCAAGAAGACGACCAGGCGGACACCGGGGACGAGGTATCCGCGGCGGAATCCGCGCTGGCGGCCGGCTGGCAGGAAGATGATCCGGATATTGACGAGTCCCAGCTGATGGAACTGTCCAAAGTGGACGCCGTGCTCAAGGATGTGGAGGAAACCTTCCACAAGAAGCCGCACCAAAAGCCGCCCGAGCAAGCCGATACCGAAGCGGAGTCGGACGACGAAGAACCAGGTACGGACGCTGATTCCATGGAAACCGAACCGCCGCACGAAGGTTCGGATCCCGATCCCACAGAGGCCGATCCCGATCATGAGTGAAAAACTCCAGAAGGTACTGGCCCGTACGGGCCTGGGTTCGCGCCGGCAGGCGGAAACCTGGATCCAGGACGGCCGCGTGAGCGTGGACGGCGAAACGGCCACCCTGGGCGACCGGGTGGAAGGCAACGAAGAAATCCGGCTGGATAACAAGCGCGTGCCCGTGCGACCCGAAGAAGATATCGAGCGCCGGGTCATCCTGTACCACAAGAATGTGGGCGAGGTGTCCTCGCGCAACGATCCGGAGAATCGTCCCACCGTCTTCGATCATCTGCCGCGCCTGCGCGGCGCGCGCTGGGTCCAGGTGGGCCGGCTGGACATCAACACCTCCGGACTCATGCTGTTCACCACGGACGGCGAGCTGGCGCACCGGCTCATGCATCCCTCGAATGAGTTTGTCCGCGAATACGCCGTTCGGGTGCGCGGCGAGATCACCGAGGACAAACGCGAAGCCTTGCTGAAGGGAGTAGAGCTGGAAGACGGTGTATCGAGCTTTCGCTCCGTCGAGGACGCCGGCGGCAGCGAGGAAGGGGCCAACCACTGGTACAAGGTGACGCTGATCGGCGGCAAGTACCGCGAAGTGCGGCGCCTGCTGGAATCCCAGGATCTGGACGTCTCCCGTCTGATCCGGACACGGTTCGGCGATGTGGAGCTGCCGTCCAATCTGCGCCGGGGACGCTGGATGGACATGCCGCCGGAACAGGTTCAGCAACTGGTATCCCGGGTGGAGCTCAAGAGCAAGCACTACACCGGCCTCTACGGCCGGGCCCGCCTCAAGCACCAGAAAGGCAATCGGGGCGGCCCGCCGCGCAAGCCCAGACGCGGGCCGTACCGGAAGTAGCAAGGCGCAAGGGGCAAGGGGCAAGGGGCAAGGGGCAAGGAGCAAGGAATCAAGCGGGCGCCTTCGGCGCCCTTGTTTTTTGCCTTGTTCGGAAGGTGCGCACGGCGCACCCTACGACTACTCGCGCCTCGCCCCTCGCGCCTCCTTCCTTTTACATGATTTTCGGCAGCACCATTCCGGTGCGCGCCTTGTATTGGTCCCATTCCGGATAGCGGGCCATGGATGCTTCCTTCATGCGCATATTGGTCTGGAACAGCAGCCCCCAGATGGCTGCCAGGATCAGCCAGGGCAGCCAGTGCCAGACCACCAGGGCATAACTGCCGTAGACCATCATTTCGCCCAGATAGTTGGGATGGCGCATGAAACGGAACATGCCGTCGGTGATCAGCCCGCGCTTGTAGCGCAGCGTGTAAAACTTCTGCGCGTCGGCGACCAGCATGATGGCCAGTCCCAGGGTATGCACCGCAATGGCCAGGGTGAGCCAGGGCAGGGAAGCGCCGTCCGCGATGCCCGAAATCAGCAAGAAGGGAAAAATCCAGTAGGGACCAAGCACGAAGATGAGCGCGTTCAGCGCGCCGCCAAAGGTGATACGTTTCTGCCAGTTCGGGTCCGGAAAGACCGTATCCTTCATCAGCCAGGCTATGCCATAGGTGCCATGCAACCCCAGATAGACCCAGGCCTGCACCGAGGTGTCGCGGAAATACCACATCAGAAAGGCCACCCAGAGCGCGGTGGCGCCTTTCTGGAAGTTGATCACCCAGGCGAACTTGAGCACCCGGGGACCGCCCAGAAAGTCCCCGGACATATGATCAACAAAACGCGCCAGCCGCGCGAAAAAGGGATGGGGTTGCTGGGCGCCGTTATCCATGAGACCTCCCCGGGACTGTTCTGGTAAACGCCAAGCTTAGCAACTGACGACTACCGGCAAAATCGGCAGGGCAAAGCCGAAAGACGAAAGCCGAAAGTGGAAAGAAACACGGCGGACGCTTTAGTGCCCTTTTGCCGCGTTAACGGAACGTGCGCACGGCGCAACCCGGTTTGACACCCTGGACCCGAAAGATCCTGCATTTGTCTTGCGTCTTGCGTCTTGCGTCTTGCGTCTTGCGTCTAGAATCTTTCGTTTCCTGTCTTGCCGAGATTATTGATCCGGGTCCGGCGCAACAGCTTGAGCAGCACATTGCGCCAGGCACGCAACAGCGGATAGAGCACCCGCGCGCGGGCGGGCGCGGCAAAGAGGTGGTAGTTCAGGCGGTTGAAAACGCCGCTACGCGAACTCAGCAGCGCCAGCACCCGGATGGCGTCGTCGGCGTAGTACAGCTCATCGTCCACCTTGAGGACCATGCCCTCGTCGATGTCCCAGCCCCGGGCGGTGATCGCCGGCAGGAAGCGGTGATCGGTGCGCGCGTCCACCAGTTCCAGCGTCCCGAGGGACTGACGCACGCGCACAAGCCGGGC
Organism: uncultured Alcanivorax sp.; assembly: GCA_913055795.1. GTDB lineage: Bacteria > Pseudomonadota > Gammaproteobacteria > Pseudomonadales > Alcanivoracaceae > SLJS01. The sequence goes on from CAJXLA010000002.1 coordinate 45,924, forward strand.
ATAGAAGTCGCACGCGGGACATTGCTGGTCGTAGATCAGATAAAGCTTGTGTCCGGTCTTTGCCATAAGGATCTTATACCAGCCGCATGATGCGCCCCACCAGCGTGGGCAGGGCCGTGTCCACCTTCAGGATACGCTCGCCCAGGCCCACACAGGCAAAGCCCTGTTCGCGGAACCAGTCCACCTCGTGATCGATCCAGCCGCCCTCCGGGCCGATGGCCAGGGTCACCGCTTCGGTAAGATCGCAGGGCATGGCCGCGTCATCACCCGGATGGGCCAGCAGACAGCGTGAATCCCGGGCGAAGCAGGGCAGTTCGTCCTCCACAAAGGGGCGGAACCAGCGCTGCAGATGAACCCGGGGCAGCAAGGTATCGCCCGCCTGCTCCAGGCCCAGCAGCAGTTTCTCGCGGATCTTGTCCGCTTCCAGCTCCGGGCTCTGCCAGAAGCTTTTCTCCACCCGATGGCTATGGACCAGCACCAGGTCCTTGATGCCCAGGCTGGTGGCGTCGATCAGGGTGCGCCGGAGCATGGCCGGGCGCGGCAGCGCCAGGATGAGGCGCAAGGGCAGCGGCTCGGGCGCGGCGCGCTCGGCCTCGAAATCCAGCACCGCGCCCTCGGCATCGCGATCGCGCACCCGGGCGGTGCCGCGCGCACCGTTCAGCAGGCCGGCGCGCAGCGCATCACCGGTGTCCAGGCCCAGCACCCGGCGGATATGCTCGGCCCGGCGCCCGGTCACGCGCCAGGTGCCGTCGTCCCGGCGGTCGGTGTCTTCCAGCAGCAACAGGTTCATGCGGGGATTATTCCAGTTGCGGCGCGCCTGCGCCATTCAGACTGACCACAGGGTCGTCGGCCTGGCGTTTTTCGAGCTTGCGCTCAGACCCGGGCTTGTTACCCTAGCAGGCTGTTGAAAGCCCCGCAGGGCCTGGCCTGAAACGTCCATCTGCTGCACTTTGTCGCTCGGCAAGGGAACCCCCCTTCCCGGCGCAACAAAGCACACCAGCTGCACGCTTCAGGCCACGCTGAGTGCGCAAGGGGTCTTCCAGCAGCCTGCTACCCGTGCGGCGCCGGGCCGCCGACCTGTGTGAAGATCGTGGAGAAGACCATGGAGTTCCAGGGTACCGACCAGTACGTCGTCACCGAAGACCTGAAGATGGCGGTCAATGCCGCCATCAACCTGAAGCGCCCCCTGCTCATCAAGGGTGAGCCGGGCACGGGCAAGACCATGCTGGCCGAGGAAGTGGCCGAGGCCATCAATGCGCCGCTGATTACCTGGCACATCAAGTCCAGCACCAAGGCGCAGCAGGGGTTGTACGAGTACGACGCCGTGTCGCGCCTGCGCGATTCCCAGCTCGGTAACGAAGGTGTCGAGGATGTAGCCAACTACATCAAGAAGGGCAAGCTCTGGGAAGCCTTCGAGGCGGACGAGCAGACGGTGCTGCTCATCGACGAGATCGACAAGGCGGACATCGAGTTTCCCAATGACCTGTTGCAGGAACTCGACCGCATGGAGTTCTTCGTCTACGAAACCGGCGAAACCATCCGGGCGAAGCAGCGGCCTATCGTCATCATTACCTCGAACAACGAGAAGGAACTGCCGGACGCCTTCCTGCGGCGCTGTTTCTTCCACTACATCAACTTCCCGGATGCCGAGACCATGATGGATATCCTGGATGTGCACTTCCCGGATCTGAAAAAGGACATGGTCAAGGAAGCCCTGGAAATCTTCTTCGATCTGCGCAAGGTTCCGGGGCTGAAGAAAAAGCCCTCCACCTCGGAGCTGATCGACTGGCTCAAGCTGCTGATGGCCGACGATATCCCGGACGATATTCTCACCAACCGGGATCCGAGCAAGGCCATTCCGCCGCTGTACGGCGCCCTGGTGAAGAACGAATCGGACGTTCAGCTGCTGGAACGCCTGGCCTTTATGGCGCGCCGCGAAGGGCGCTAGAACAGGGCATTGCCAGCCATGGTGCGCACAGCGCACCCTACGCTGGATCAGGAGTAGGGTGCGCCCGTGCGCACCAGCGAATGATCTGAAACGGCAAGAGAAACCGCATGCTCGTCAACTTTTTCCAGACGTTGCGCAACTACCGGGTGCCCGTAAGCATGCGCGAGTTGCTGGATCTCTATGAAGCGCTGCAGGCCCGCGTGGCCTGGGGCAGCATCGACGAGTTCTATCAGCTCGCCCGGGCGGTCATGGTCAAGGATGAGGCCCACTATGACCGTTTCGACCGTGCCTTCGCCGCCTATTTCGAGGGTCTGGAAGAACTGGGCAATGAATGGCTTACGCAGTCCATTCCCGAGGACTGGCTTCGCAAGGAACTGGAGAAGAACCTCACTCAGGAAGAAATCGACCAGCTGGAGGGCAACGGCAGTCTGGAAGAGCTCATGGAGAAATTCCGTGAGCGCCTGGAGAACCAGGACGAGCGCCACGAGGGTGGCAACCGCCATATCGGCACCGGCGGCACCTCGCCCTTCGGTGCCTATGGTGCACATCCGGAGGGCATCCGCCTGGGCGGGCCTTCGCGCAATCAGCGCGCCACCAAGGTCTGGGAAAAGCGTGAATTCGCTAACCTGGACGATTCGCGTGAACTGGGTACCCGCGACATCAAGCTCGCGCTGCGCCGCCTGCGCAAGCTCGCCCGCACCGGCCGCGAGGAAGAACTGGATCTGGACACCACCATCAGCTCCACGGCCAGGAACGCCGGCCTGCTGGATATCCATATGCGGCCGGAACAGGAAAACCGCGCCAAGGTGCTGCTGTTCTTCGATGTGGGCGGTTCCATGGATACGCACATCAAGACCTGCGAAGAACTGTTCTCCGCCGCCCGGCAGGAGTTCAAGCACATGGAATACTTCTACTTCCACAACTTCGTGTACGAGTATGTGTGGAAGGACAATCGCCGGCGCTGGGACGAAAAGATGCCGTTGTGGGATGTGCTCCACAAGTACGGCCATGACTACAAGGTGATCTTCGTGGGCGATGCCGCCATGAGCCCCTATGAGATCAATTCCGTGGGCGGGTCCATTGAGCACTGGAACAAGGAAGCCGGCGCGGTCTGGTTTCAGCGCATCACCGAAACCTATGACAAGGTAGCCTGGCTCAACCCGGAGCCGCGCAAGACCTGGGACTATGTCACCTCCACCGCCTGGATTCGCCAGTTGGTCGACGACCACATGTATCCGTTGACCATGGAAGGGATTGATGAGGCGGTACGCTACCTCGCGAAGTAGCAACACGCCAGAAGCGGGCGCGGGAGCGACCCCCGTGCCCGCTGGATAATCCCTGCCTCGACTTGTGATTCGGGTTTGTGTGGAAGCAGGTTGAACCGGCCGTCGCTTTTCTCCGATTACGGGCCAAAAGCATCCGCTCCGCTGTCCCGGAAATGCTATTGTGAAATTTCCATTCTTTCCCGTACCGGTTGCCAAGGCGTCATGGAAGGGTGACAACATTCAGAGGGACCCATGAGTCAAACGAAGATGTTCGAAAGCCTGGGCGCGCCATTGCGCAATGTGCGCTCGTCCTGTGGCAGTGTCCGCGAATCCGATGGCGCCGTGTTTCTGCGGGTCTGGCAGGACAGCAGCCGGAAAATCGACGGCAAACGCTATATGTGGATCTCGGACGACACGCCCGTGGCCGAAGACGCAGCGACCCGGGAGCGGCTGGAGCATGCCCGTCTGATCCAGTCCGGGCGACCCTGCTACATGGTCATGTGCCAGGCCGAGGATACCCGTGCCGAGCCGCGTAAAGTGAAGACGTTCAATGCCCGGGAGCTTTTTGAAGGCGGCGAGGTTGTTTTCACGGAAGGCGCCTACTGGCTCGAGCTGGCGGGACGGGTGGCGGTCAAGCATGTGACCTCGGAAAGGAAGGAATCGGCCGATTCCAGTAACGCTTGACGCGCCTGTGTCCGGTCCGGTGTTTGCAATCGGCAAGGGCCGCGCCTTCGTGGAACTCTTTGAACCGGACTGACTCGGTCCCGAACAGCGCAACGGGCTGGCAATGCTATTTCCGGCTGGTTTCGTCCTTCCCGCTGATCAGCTCGGCCTCGATCAGCTTTTTCCGCAGTTTGTCCACCCGCTCGCGATTCACGTTGAAATCGTAATAGCCCACCCGTGCACTGGACCGGACATGAACCCGGTTGCTCTCACGTGTCCGCAGGAGCTCCAGGTCATCGGTATAGAAGCGCCAGGGGCTGACCACTTCCGCGTGCAGATAGTATTCGCTGCGCTTGACCACGGTGGTGCGTTCCATGCCGTTGACGACTTCACCCAGACGTTGCCAGGTGTCATCGCTGTGGGCCTGAAGTTCGAAGGGCGCGATCTGCTTGTCCGGGTCCTCGGCCTGACTGCTCACGCAGCGCGGCGGTTCCGGGCAGGGCGTCAGCTCGCCGTCCTCGGCCAACCCCGTGCTGTGCCGGGTGATGGAGCAGGCGGAAAGCGTCAACACCATCAGGGGCAGGGCAGTGCGGCAAGCGATGGCGCGAGCGGTCATGAGTCTCTCCGGCTGAAGTCAGACCTACAGCATACGCACGAACCGTGGTTGTGACGTGAAAAGATTCGGCCTTGCTCGTTGATCGTGCTGATTGCTACATTTGTAGCAAGATGCAGCAGCCGAGGTGGGTTATGGCAAGTCCCATGAGACTGGACGCGGCGCTGGTGCGCGCGGCCGAGGCGCAAGGGCGGCTGGAGAAGCGCTCCACGCCCCGGCAGATCGAGTACTGGGCGGAGCTGGGCCGGCAGCTGGCCGGTGAGCTGTCCCTGGAGGATGTACTGGCCGTCCGTCAGGGGCTGGCGCGCGTCCGGGTTGAGGCCGTGGAAGCGGGCCCGGTGGATTCGGACGAGGTGTTCGCCCGGGTCGACGAACTGCGCGAGGATGGTGGGCTCTATGAGGCGGTAACGGAGGCGCCCGTTCACTTCGAGCCCAGCCGGAGCCGGCCGGGCATGCTGGACCGGGTTTATCCCGACGGCCGACGGGAAACCGGTGTGTTCCGTGACGGTGAATTCCGGGTGGCTCATTCCGCATGAGTGCGCCTCAGCTCTGGCTGCTGGCCGGTGGTAACGGGGCCGGCAAATCCACCTTTTATCGTCTTGCCCTTCAGCCCCGGGGACTGCCCTTTATCAATGCGGACCGGATTGCCCGCGATCTGGCACCGACGGAGACGGACAACACGAGCTATCAGGCCGCTGTTATAGCCGAAAAGCTGCGCACGGAGTGGCTGGAAGCGGGACGGACCTTTTGTTTTGAAACCGTGTTCTCTCATCCGGGCAAGGTGGATTTCGTCGCCCGGGCCCGGGCGCTGGGCTACAAGGTTCTCTTTGTCTATATGCATCTGGAGTCTGCCGAGCTGAATCTGGCCCGGGTGAGTCAGCGCGTGAGTTCCGGAGGCCATGGTGTGCCGGAAGACAAGGTTCGCAGCCGTTTGCCCCGGACCCGGGAGCATGCCCGCCGTGTTGTCCCCCTGGTGGATGAGCTGCGTCTGCTCGACAACAGCCAGCGCGCTACCCCTTTTCACGAGCTCGCATTGGTGCGCCAGGGCCGGGTGGTGCGGGCCGTGAATCCCTTGCCCGACTGGGCGCGATCCCTGTTGGCCGTTTCGCGTTGAAGGATAGCTCCGGTTCGCTGCGGCGTATGGCGGGGACGGTTACAAGTCCGGGCCCGGCTCGGGTACGCTGTGCCCTGGCCTACAGGGGAGAACGGGATGCCGGAAACACGACAGCGGCTGAATGATGTCATGACGGCATGGGGCCGTTTTCTCGTTCTCTTTCTGCTCTGGTGGATCATCTCCGAAGGCGATGGGAGCGGTCTGTGGTTCGGGGGCATCGCCGCCGCGCTGGTGGCCTGGTTCTCGGTACGTTTTTTCGCGGGCGATGACTATCGCATCCGCTGGCGGGCCCTGCCCGGTTTCGCGGTCTTTTTCCTCACCCGATCCGTGGCGGCGGGCACCGACGTGGCGCTTCGTTTGCTGCGGCCTGCACTGCCCCTTCAGCCCGGGGAAATTACGCTCACCACCCGGCTTCCCGGCGGGGCGCCACACGGGTTGCTGGCCAATACCCTGAGTCTCTTGCCCGGCACGCTGACCGTGTCTCTGCGCGGCGATACGCTGGTGCTTCACGGCCTGGATCTGCGCATGGACCTGGAGGCTTCGGTGCGCCAGGTGGAAGTGCGCATCGCGCGGCTGTTCGGCTGTCGGCTGGAGTCGGCATCATGACGCTGATGTTGTCTGGCACCGCCCTGGTGTTGCTGGCGACCCTGGTGCTGGGCCTGGTCCGCATCTGGCTGGGTCCGGCGCCGGCGGATCGCATGCTCGCCTCGCAGCTGTTCGGTACCACCGGAGTGGCGTTGCTGCTGGTACTGGCCGAGGCCCAGACGGCGCCCGCGTTGCGGGACGCGGCCCTGACCCTGGCGGTGCTGGCCATTCTTGCCTGTGTGGCTTTTGTCACGCGCATGGTGGGTGCGGACGTGGACGAAGACGAGGGGGACTCGTGAGCGGGCTCGAGTTGCTGCGGGTGCTGTTGCTCGCCGCGGGTTGTTTCTTCTTTGCGGTGGGCACCCTGGGCCTTTTCCGCCTGCCGGATACTCGTACCCGGCTCCACGCCCTGACCAAGGTGGACAATCTGGGACTGGGCCTGATGGTGCTCGGGTTACTGCCCGGGGTGGAATCCGTGCCCGCGGGTCTGAAGCTGGTGCTGATCTGGCTGGTGGCCCTGGCGGCCGCCGCCACCGCCGCTCACCTGGTGGCCCGGGCCGTCCGTGTCAGCGAGGGAGACGACGATGGCTGAACTGTTGCTGGACGTGCTCCTGGTGCTGGCCCTGTTGAGTACGGCCTCGGCGGCCCTGCTGTCCCGGGACCTCTTCCGCGCCGTGGTGCTCTTTATCGCTTTCGGCCTGTTGCTGTCGCTGTCCTGGGTGCGGTTGCACGCGCCGGATCTGGCCCTGGCCGAGGCGGCCATCGGCGCCGGGCTGACCGGCGTATTGTTGCTGGACGCCGTCAGTCATTTCCGCGGGCGCCGGGAGGTGGAATGAAAGCCGGGGTGGTGACGGTGCTGGCCTTGCTGCTGGGCGGCATCCTGGCGCCCGTGGTGGTGGCGGTGGCGAGCGCTGATCCCGGCACGAGCCTGCACACGCTGGTCCAAACCCGTCTTGAGGCCAGCGGCGTGGAGCATCCGGTGACGGCCGTGCTGCTCAATTTCCGCGCTTATGACACCCTGCTGGAAATCGGCGTGCTGGTCGTGGCGGGCATCACCGGCATGTCGCTCAGCCGCGCCGGCGCGCGGGCGGAGCCGGAGCTGCGCAGTACCAACACGCTCCTCCATGCGCTGGCGCGCTGGTTCGTGCCCCTGATGCTGCTGCTGGCGGCCTGGCTGCTCTGGGCCGGTTCCCACCGGCCCGGCGGGGCCTTTCAGGCCGGGGCCGTGCTGGCCGCCGCCGGGGTCATGATGCGCCTCACGGGTCTGCCCACCGCCTGGATCGCCCCCGGACCCATGTTGCGGCTGGGGTTGAGCGCGGGCTTTTCCGTCTTCCTGCTGGTGGCCGCGGTGGGCGCGCTCACGGGCCGGGCCTTTCTGGCGTATCCGCCCCTGCTGTCCGGACCCCTGATCCTGGTGATCGAGACCCTGCTGACCCTGTCCATCGGCATGATCCTGCTGGGGCTCTATGTCGCCGCTGCGCAGCGAGACGGGGCGGACGAATGAGCCCGGGTCTGCTCTATGCCCTGGCCGGAATGCTGCTCTTCGTGATGGGGCTGGCCGGTTTCGCCCTGTTGCGGCATCTGCTGCGGCGTTTGATGGCGTTCAATCTGGTGGGCTCCGGTACCTTTCTGGTGCTGGTGGGCCTGGCGCAGCGCCCGGATGGTGAGCCCGACCCGGTCGCGCAGGCCCTGGTGCTCACCGGCATTGTCGTGGCCATTGCCGCCACGGCCCTGGCCCTGGTGCTGATGCGCCGCTGGTTCGATCTCACCGGCCGCACCCGGCTGGACGGGGAGGCGGACGAATGACGCTCAACCTCTTGGTGGCCGGTCTGTTGTTCACGCCCCTGGCCTGGGCTGTGGTGTCCCTGCTGATCGGCTTCCGCGCGGGCCGCTGGCTGGCCGGCGCGGGCATGGTGCTGCAGGCCGGGGTGACGCTGGGTCTGGTCTGGACGTTAACGGGGCAGGGCGGTTTCGAATATGCATTGGGCGACTGGCAGCCGCCGCTGGGCATCGGCCTGCGGGTGGATGGCATGGCGCTGACGCTGGTGTTGCTTACCACCCTGGTGGCTTCGGCCTGTGGCTTGCATGCCGCGGGCTATCTGGAGGCGGACCGCCCGGGCCAGCGCTATTTCTGGCCCCTGTTCTGGTTCCTCTGGGCGGGTATCAACGGGGTCTGGCTGGCCGGCGATATCTTCAATATCTATGTGGGCCTGGAACTGGTCACCCTGGCGGCCGTGGGGCTGGTGGCCCTGAGCGGCGAGCCGCCGGCGTTGCGCGCCGCCCTGCGCTATCTCTTTGCCGCGCTGGCCGGCTCGCTGGCCTTTCTGCTGGGCGTGGCCCTGCTGTACGGCGCCTACGGCACCCTGTCCCTGCGGTTGCTGGCGGAGGCGGTGCAGGCGGACGGCACCGGCAGCGCGGCCCTGGCGCTGATGTTCGCCGGCCTGGCGGTGAAGACCGCGCTCTTTCCCGTGCATGCCTGGCTACCGCCCGCCCATGGCATTGCCCATGCCCCGGTGAGCGCATTGTTGTCGGCCCTGGTGGTCAAGGCTTCGGCCTGGGTTGCCATCCGGCTCTGGCTGGATCTCGGGCCGGTCCTGGGCAGTTCCGGCGGAGCCTTTTTGATGGGCTTGCTGGGAACGGCGGCCATTGTCTGGGGCAGCTGGATGGCCTGGTGTCAGACCGGACTCAAGAAGCTGGTGGCCTATTCATCGGTGGGGCAGGTGGGGTATCTCTTTTTGCTGTTCCCGCTCACCTTCGCGGTGTCGGACCGGGTGGCGGAGCTGGCGACACAGGGCGTGATGCTGCATCTGATCAGCCACGCCCTGGCCAAGGCGGCGCTGTTCATGGCCGCGGGCAATTTGATCTGGGCGGTGGGGGATGGACGCATTGTCTCGCTGGCGGGTGCGGGCCGTCATCTGCCCCTGTCCCTGTTCGCCTTCGGGCTGGCGGCCGTGTCCATCATGGGCTTGCCGCCTTCGGGCGGTTTTACCGCCAAGTGGCTGTTGTTGCAGGCGGCCTGGCAGGCCGGGCAATGGGGGTGGGCGCTGGCGGTGCTTGTGGGCGGACTGCTCGCGGCGCTCTATGTGTTCAAGGTGTTCGCGGCCTGCTATGTGGACAAGGCAAGCGGTGATGATTTCCATTACCCGCCGCGCCGGCTGGATCTCATGCCCCTGGGCCTGGCCGTGATGGCGCTGGGTCTGGGGCTGGTTGCGGGGCTCCCGCTCCACTGGATGGGCATCGGAGGTGCGCCGTGACGACCACCGTGGCACTACCGCTGGGCGCACTCCTGGCTTCACTGCTGGCGTCGGTGGTGATCTTCATGCTGCCGGAACGCCGGCACGGCGCGCGCATTGCCGTGAACCTGTCGGCGGCGGCGCTCAAGCTGGCGCTGGTGTGCGTCATGATCTGGGGCGTGTTTCAGGGCCGGGCATATGGACTGCGTTTCGCGGTCCTGCCGGAACTGGATTTCGTGCTCCGGGCCGACGCCCTGGCCATGATGTTCGCGGGGCTGTCCTCACTGTTGTGGCTGCTCACCACCGTCTATGCCGTGGGCTATCTGGAAGACTCGCCCAACCGCAGCCGTTTCTTCGGTTTCTTCAGTCTCTGTGTGGCTTCCACCCTGGGCATTGCCCTGGCGGGCAATCTGTTCACCTTCTTCGTATTCTACGAAATGCTCACGCTGTCCACCTATCCGCTGGTGGTCCATCGGGGCACGCCCGAGGCCCTGAGCGCCGGCCGCAAGTATCTCGCCTATACACTCACGGGCGGCGCCGTGCTCTTGCTGGGCATGGTCTGGTTGCAGAGCCTGGCCGGGGATCTGACGTTTCAGCCGCAGGGGCATTCACAGCTTCTGGCGCACCAGGATCGGGGAACCCTGACCGCCATCTTCGCGCTGCTGTTTGCCGGGTTGGCCGTCAAGGCGGCGGTCGTACCCCTGCACGGCTGGTTGCCTGCCGCCATGGTGGCGCCGGCTCCGGTGAGCGCGTTGCTGCATGCGGTGGCCGTGGTCAAGGCGGGGGCGTTCGGCATGGTGCGCGTGCTCTATCATGTCTTCGGCATCGAGTTCAGCGCCGCGCTGGGCCTGCTGGGCCCCGTCGCCGGTGTTGCCGCCTTCACCATCATCTATGGCTCGGTGCGCGCGCTCGTCCAGACGGATCTCAAGCGCCGGCTGGCGTTTTCCACCATCAGTCAGGTCGCCTATATCCCGCTGGGTCTGTGCCTGCTGGGCCCGGTGGGTACGGCCGGTGGACTCGTGCATCTGCTCCATCAGGGGCTGATGAAGATCACGCTCTTTTTCTGCGCGGGCAACTATGCCGAAACAATTGGCGTTCAACGCATCGACGCGCTCGACGGGGCCGGGCGGCGCATGCCCGCCACCAGCATGGCGTTCACGGTCGGGGCCTTCGGCATGATGGGCACGCCGCCGCTGGCGGGCTTCGTGACCAAGTGGACCCTGGGCACCGGGGCGCTGGCCGCGGACATGCCCTGGGTCATTGCCGTGCTGGTCGCGAGCAGCCTGCTCAATGCCGTCTATTTCCTGCCCCTTGTGCACCGGCTCTGGTTCCGTGAGCTGCCGGGGGCCTGGCCCCGGGAACATCATCACGAGGGCCGGCTGGAAACCAGCCCCTGGCTGCTCTGGCCGCCGCTGTTCACCGCCGCCAGCATTCTGGTGGTAGGCCTGCTGGCCGCCGTGCCCTTTAGCCCGCTGTCCTGGGCGGAGCTGGTGGCCGCGCGGGAGTTTGCGCCATGAACGGGTTGATGCTGGCTGCCGTGCTCCTGCCGTTGTTGTCTTGTGGGCCCGCAGGGCGCAACGCGCGTTGGCCCATGGCGCTGCTGGTGCTTGCGCCCGTGCCGGCCCTGGTGCTGGCCTTGCTGTTTCGCCAGGGCGAGCTGGCCCTGCCGGGGCTGTTGCTGGGCGGGGTCTGGATGCTGGACGAGATCCGCGGCACTTTTCTGGTGCTCACGGCCTTGCTCTGGCTGTTCGCCGGCGTCTACGCGGCGGGTTATATGAAGAGCGCGGGTCTGCGTGGTTTCCGCGTGTTCTGGCTGCTGACCCTGACGGGCAATCTGGGGCTGATTCTGGCGGCGGATATCGCCGGCTTCTATACTTTTTTTGCCCTGATGACCTTTTCTGCCTACGGGCTCATTGTCCATGCACGTACGCGGGCGGCGTACCGGGCCGGGCGGATCTATCTGATCATGGCTGTGGTGGGCGAGATGCTGTTGCTTGCCGGTTTTCTGCTGGCCGCCCGCGAAGCCGGCAGTCTCATGCTGGCGGATCTGCCGTCGGCGCTGGCCGGAGCCGGGCACTCGGCTCTGCTGATCGCGTTGCTGGGGCTGGGTTTCGGGGTCAAGGCGGGTCTGCCCCTGCTGCATTTCTGGTTGCCGCTGGCGCACCCGGTGGCCCCCACACCCGCCAGTGCCGTGCTGAGCGGCGCCATGATCAAGGCCGGACTGCTGGGCTGGTTGTTGGTGCTGCCGTTCGGGGCCGCACCCGAGTGGTCGAACGCCATGATCCTGGTGGGTGTGGTGGCTGCGCTGGGCGCGGGGGTCATCGGCGTTTGCCAGCATGACCCCAAGACGGTGCTGGCCTATTCCAGTATCAGCCAGATGGGCTTGATGACGTTGCTGGTGGGGGCGGCCCTGGCGGATACGGCCCCGGCTCTGGCCCTGATCCCCGTACTGGCGCTCTACGCACTGCATCATGGTCTGGCCAAGGGCGCGCTCTTCCTCGCGGTGGGGCTGCATTGGCCCCGGAACCGGGTTCGCAGGGCCCTGCTGTGGCTGCCGGTGGCCCTGCCGGGCCTGGCACTGGCGGGGCTGCCCTGGAGCAGTGGGGCCGCGGCGAAACTGGCTGCCAAGCAAGCGCTGGGGCAGGGACCGGAGGCGGGCCTGGTGTCCGCCTTGCCGCTGCTGATGAGTGCCGGCGCCGTTGCCACCATGCTGCTGGTGGCCCGATTTGTGGTCTGTCTGGCCCGTCATCGCGATAACGGCAGCAACCCGCCGGGCGTTGTCTCGGGATGGGCGGTTATGGCCGGGGTCAGTATCCTGTTGTTCTGGTGGCTGCCCTGGCCGGAGGGTATCGACCCGGAGCGGGCGAAACTGCTGTTGCCCGATGGCGCGAAAATCCGGAGCCTGAGCTGGCCCTTGCTGGCGGGCCTGGGGCTCGCGTTTCTGGCGGTGCTGGCCCCTGTCCGGGTGCCCGCGATTCCGGCGGGTGACGCAGTCGTGATTCCGGAATGCCTGGTCCGGTGGGTCGGGCGATGGAGCAGGCCGGGTTCCATCCGGCTGCCCCGATGGGTAAGGCCGGACGTGCGCAAGATGAGTGAACAAGGGGAAGACTGGATTCGCGCGCACAATGGCGTTGTCTTTCTGGCGCTCCTGGTCGCGGCTCTGGTGCTGTTACTTCGGTAACCGGGATGAACAGCCTGTTAAGACTTTGTTCGGCAAAACGGGAAATCGCATGCGCATCAAGATTACCCACCGCCGCGTAACCCTGGTGTTGCAGCTGATCCTGTTGATCGAAGCGGTGCTGGCCTTTGCCGGTAGCCGCTGGATGGTGGGTTTCCTCAGCTCCTTCATTATCGGGATCACACTGATCCCGCTTTTGTTCGAGCGCCGTTTCCGGGTCTATGCGCCGCCGCAGCTTCAGCTGCTTGCCGTGGTTTTTGTCTTCGCGACGCTGTTCCTGGGCGAAGTCTACGACTATTACAACCGCTTCTGGTGGTGGGATATCGCCCTGCATGCCAGTTCCGGGTTTCTGCTGGGCATCCTGGGCTTTCTGCTGGTTCATGTCATGAATGAAATCGAGCGGCTGGATCTGCACATGAAACCCGGTTTCGTGGCGTTTTTCGCCTTTTTGTTTGCCCTGGGGGTGGGCACGCTCTGGGAAATCTTCGAGTTCACCCTGGATGCGCTATTGGGCATGAACATGCAAAAGCCCATGTTGGGGGATTCGTCCGGGCTCACGGACACCATGTGGGATCTGATCGTGGACGCGCTGGGCGCGCTGGTGATCAGCGTGCTGGGTTACCGCGATCTGAAAAATCGTGACAGAAAGACGTTTCTCGAGCGCTGGCTGACCAGCTTTGTGGACCGCAATCCACGGTTTTTCCTTCGGGAATGACAGAGAGCGGGATACGGGGCCTGAATGGCCCCGGTATTTCAACAACCTGCTAAAGGAGGGTTACGCCCTCTGTTGCACTTCAAAGGTCAGGCCCGCCCTGGCTTCCAGGCGCCGGATCAGCTTGTCACCGAAGATGGTGGCCGGCGTCCAGAAGCCGCCGGGCTTGTCCTCGCGGGGTGTTTCTTCGGCCAGGCAAAGCGCCGCCTCGGAAATCATCTTCGAGGTGGATCCGTAGCCCGGATCCTTGTCGCCGGTGACTTTCGTGCGAATCTCGTCGCCATTGGCCGTCCGGCCGTGGAAACGGATATCGAAAAAGCCCTTGTCCTGCGCTTCCGGGCTTGGGCCCTCGCCGGGCGCGGGGAGGAAGAACTTTTCCATGATCCAGCGCGTGGGTTTGATAGCGGCGCTGACCATGAAACCGCCGAGGCCGGCAGCCATGCTGTAGGCCCCCATTCGACCCTTCATGCCCTGGCCGGTAATCACGGCTTCGTCATATTGAAAATCCGGGCCATAGGCGCCCCCGGTAATGCAGTTACTACGGTGCACCACCCGGGTGTTGATCGAGCCCATGACGAAGGGGGCCAGCCACAGGTCGAAGTCCGGGTCGTATTCGGCCGATGCGACATGGGGTTGTCGAACCCGGCTCACGCTGTCCGTGATGCACAGCGCATAGGGGTCGGCGAGAACCTTGCGCAGTTCCTTGTCCTTCGCCGCTTGCTGAGCGACGTTGAGCATGCTGGCTACCGTGCCCCCGGAAAAGGTGCCTTTCATGGATTTGACGCGCATCTTGACGCGATTGCAGGGCGCACCGAAGTTCGTTTGCGCTTGTTGCTGCAGAAAATGCACGCCCAGATCCGAAGGGATGGAGTCGAAACCGCAGCAGTGCACGATACGCGCGCCGCTTTCGCGGGCCTGAGTTTCGTATTTCTGCAGCATGGCGCGGATCCACTGAACTTCGCCGGTCAGATCGACATAGTCGGTGCCGTTTTCCACACAGGCGCTGACCATGGGCTCGCCGTAGAAGGCATAGGGGCCGACGGTGGAAAGCACGACTCGCGTCTGGCGGCACAGTTCATTGAGTTCCTCCGGCTTGTTCGCGTCGGCGGTCAGCAACGGCAGGTCCCTCGCCTTGTCACCGAGTCCCGTGCGTACCTGTTCCAGTTTTTCCCGGGAGCGTCCGGCGGCGGCCCATTTCACTTCGCCGTTCACGCCATGGGTTTCGGTGAGATAGCGGCAGATGATCTGGCCCACAAAGCTCGTGGCGCCGAATACGACAAGCTCGAAGGGTTGTTCGGCCATGGGTTGTTCTCCAGTGGTTATCCCGCGTTTCGATATGGAAGAACATCATGGTGGCAGCACGGGCGGGTTGCAACATTCAGAACAGGCCTGAATGACGCATGCCGTGCTTTATCTCATTGAAATGTCTTACGCGACCAGTCGGTCGTATCCAGGGTTTCCCGGTACCCGTGCCAGGTGGCATGGCCGATCAGCGGCAACAGCACGGCAAAGCCCAGGTAAGCGGTAAGGAAACCCGCCAGAACACAGACGCCGATACAAAGGGACCAGACCAGCATGGCTGCCTTGTTGCGCAGGGTGGCGTTCACGCTGGAGATGATGGCGGTAATGGTGTCCGCGTCCCGGTCCAGAATCATGGGCAGGGAAAAGGCGCTGGTCATGAAAATGATGGCGCAAAAAATGGCGCCCACGGCACTGCCGATGCCCAGGAAAAGCAACCAGTCCTGAATGCTTGTATCTGCTTCCACGGGAAAGAACACATGAATCAGGGTGGCTGCGCGCGCCCAGATGAGAAAGATGATCAGCACGGCTACGGCAAAGACCATGGCATCACTGAGGGCATTCCAGGCGTCACGGGCCGTTGCGCCCAGGGTCAGCGGGTTCCCGGTTTCGCGGCGCGCACTCACCGAATAGAGGGTGAGCGCCAGCAGCGGCCCCAGAAAAACAAAGCCGGAAATCAGGCCCAGGTAAAGGCCCAGGTTGCCCAGATACCAGGCGGCCGCGCTGATGGCGTAGCTGAAGATTACCATGATCAGGCCGTAGCTCAGGCTGATTGCGCGAGCCTGACGCAGATCCCGCCAGCCCAGGCGCAGCCAGTGGAGCGGGGCCGTCCAGTGCAGCGATTGGCAGGGCGCGGCGAGCGGCCGGGTATCTTCGTCGTTGTTCGAGGGTGTCATGAGCGTTGGTTGCCGGGTTATGGAGGCGGCCCTGTCAAGGCACGCCGGGACTACAGATTCTGAACATTCAGCCGCAGTTCACCGTGGCGGCAGAGATGATCCCGGTCCTGTATGTCTACTTCACGGCCCTGAACGCGCAGAACCCCTTCGTTGTGCAGCCGGGTCATGATGCGGCTGACCGTTTCCACCGCCAGGCCCAGATAGTTGGCCATTTCATTACGGGGCATGGGCAGACGCAACTGGTGCGCGGACAATCCGCGCCGGTGAGCGCGGGCCGATAACGACAGCAGCAGGGCCGCGATCCGGTCCTCGGCGCTCTTGCGGCTGAGCAGCATGTGCAGCTCGCGGTCGGACTTGATTTCCTGACTCATGAGCTTAAAGAAGTGGCGCTGCAGCGAAGGAATTTGCAGCGACAGCGCTTCCATATGTTCAAAGGGCACCTCACACACGGATGAGGTTTCCAGCGCCTGGGCCGAGGAGGCGTAGTAGGCGGTACTGATGCCATCCATGCCTACCACCTCGCCGGGCAGATAAAAACCGGTGATCTGTTGCTCGCCTTCCTCGGTCAGGCTGTAGGTTTTGATAGCGCCGCTGCGAACGGCATAGACGGAACGGAACGGGTCCCGGGCGTTATACAGATGTTCGCCCGGTTTCAGGGAACGTCCACGCTTGAGGATGTTATCAAGCTGTTCTACCTGATCGGGCGCGACGGCCAGCGGCAGGCAGACCGCGCTGAGATTGCAATCATTGCAGGATACTGTCTGGACCAAGGGTGACTCCTTCAACCTGGAGGGCATGCTACCGGGAGCCCCGAACCGGTTCCGCCCATAGTACGCCGTTCCGAGGCGGCATTGAAGCATTCCGCGTGAATCTGTTGGCCCCTGTAAAAACCGGGTTTTGCAAGGCGGGGAAGCCTCTTGAGCGCTTGGCAGGAATGAGACGGGTTCGCGCTCAGGAGTAATTCGCGGTTGCACAAGGCCGGGACAGCTTCAAAGAATCCGGCTGAAACGGCGGTTGGTTTCAGCTGCGCTCAGATAGCGGTCGAAGACCATCGCCACGGCGCGCGCAAAGGTGCGGCCCGTTTCCGTCAGCCGGAAGCCGTGTTCATTGATATGCAGCAGCCCTTCGCGGGCGAGTTCGTCCAGCCGCGGACACTCCGCGGCAAAATACTGCTCGAAATGCAGGCCCCAGCGGTCCTCGAAAGCCGGGATGTCGATCTCCATGTCGCACAGCAGACGAATGATCAGATCCCGCCGGATCCGATCATCCCGGCTCAGTCGATACCCGCGTTCAAAGGGAAGTTGACCTGTCC
Organism: uncultured Alcanivorax sp.; assembly: GCA_913055795.1. Taxonomy (GTDB): domain Bacteria; phylum Pseudomonadota; class Gammaproteobacteria; order Pseudomonadales; family Alcanivoracaceae; genus SLJS01. Next base: position 62,742 of record CAJXLA010000002.1, read on the forward strand.
GTAGCGCATCTCCCCAGTCCTGCAGGTCCTTGTGGTTCTGCGCATAAAGATCGCCGAGCTGGCTGATGGCCGACGGGCCCATGGCGATGAGATCCGCTTCGCCGTGGAGCGTGTAGCCCTGGAAATTGCGATGCAGCGTGCCGGCGCGCTGGGCCCGTGCGAGTTCGTCATCGGGCTGCGCGAAATGATCCATGCCCACATGGATGTAGCCGGCTTCTTCCAGCATGCGCGCGGCGCGGATCTGCATGCGTAGCTTTTCCTCGGGTGAGGGCAGGGCGTCGTCGTTGATCTGGCGTTGCACCTTGAAGCGTTCGGGCAGGTGCGCATAATTGAACAGCGACAACCGGTCCGGACCCAGAGCGATGATTTTCTCCAGGGTGAGCGCCAGACTGCCTTCGGACTGACAGGGCAGGCCCAGGATCAGATCCATGCTCAGCGAATGGTATTCGTGGTCGCGGATCTCCTGGACCCGGTCGCGAATCATGGCTTCGGGTTGGATCCGGTTGACGGCTTTTTGCACCCGAGGGTCGAGATCCTGCACGCCCAGGCTTACGCGGTTGAAACCAATACCGCGCAGCAGCCCCAGGCGACCGTCGTCCACGGTGCGCGGATCGATTTCAATGGCGTAGTCGCCGCCTTCTTCGAGCAGGCGAAAGCGCCGGCCCGTGAGAAACATGAGTTCGGTGATCTGGGCGTCGTCCAGCCAGGTGGGGGTACCGCCGCCCCAGTGCAGCTGTACCACCGGACGCCGGGTATCCACGCGTTGGGCGTGCAGATCCATCTCCCGTTCCAGATCGTCCATGAAGGGTTCGCCGCGGGCCTTGTTGGCCGTGATGATGCGGTTGCAGGCACAGTAATAGCAGACGGTGTTGCAGAACGGGATATGGAAGTACAGCGACAGCGGGCGCTGATCCGTGTTGCCCTCACGGATCACCTCGGCATAGTCGTCACCGTCGACTTGTTCATGGAACTGCAGGGCCGAGGGATAAGAGGTATAACGCGGTCCCTGCCCGCCGTAGCGACGTACCAGTTCCGGATCCCGGTTGGACATAACGACTCCCGTTGGTAGCAGGCTGTTGAAAAACCCCTGGCGTACTCATCGTTGCCTTTTCCGGCGGGGCGGGCGTCGCCTTCAAAAGCACGCCTCGATTGCGAATCAGCCTCAAAGCCTGAGTACGTAACGGTTTTTTCAATAGCCTGACAGGGAGCCAGTATGATTCATGCAGTCTGCAACTTCTTGATATAAGTCAATGGATCTGTGCGGGAGCGTCGTGTTGGCCGTGGTCCGCTCCGTGGTCCATGCCCTGGTGTGCGGCGGTCCAGCCCTGCCAGAGGAACCATGCGGCCATGAGCGCGGCCAGCACGGCGGAGCTTGCACGCCAGCCCCGGCTGCGGAGCCAGCCCAGATGGCCGGTAATGACACCCGCGCCCATGACGGTGGGCAGCGTCACCAGACCAAAGACCAGCATCACCGACGCTCCGCTGACCGGGCCCGCGGCGGTCACCGCCAGGGCCAGGGCGGAATAGACCAGACCACAGGGCAGCAGACCCCAGGCCATGCCCAGGGCCAGCGCCTTCACCGGCCGGTCCACGGGCACGAGTCTTTTCACCAGCGGCTGAATACGGCGCCAGAGCCCGTGCCCGAGGTTTTCCAGCCAGGCCAGCCCGCTCGCCCGGCCGGCAAGCGACAGTGCCAGCAGCAACATGAGCACGCCCGAGGCCAGAAACGGTGCGCCGCGCGGTACGGGCAGCGCATTCACGAGTGCGCCCCCGAAAGCGCCCACCAGGGCCCCCAGCAGCGTATAGGAGAGCACGCGGCCGCCGCTGAACAACGCCTGCCAGCCCCACAGGGCCCGCCCGGATTGCTTTTCGCGGGGCAGGGAAAAGGTCAGCGCGCCGCTGATGCCCGAGCACATGCCCAGGCAGTGACCGGCCCCGGCGAGCGCCAGCAGCGCCGCCGAGGCAAGCAGACCGGCATCAGTCATGGTCGTCTTCGCGCCGTTCGCGGTCGTCGAAGATCACCCGCCAGGCCGGGCTGTCCAGATCATCGAACTGGTTGCGCCGCAATGCCCAGATAAAGGCGGCGATAGCGCCGGCGACCAGCAGGATGGCCAGTGGAATCAACAGGATCACAATCTTCATGTGACGGGACTCCCCTCGTGTTGTGCATGCCCGTCCGGCGATTGTAAAAGCCGGGAGGCGTTGATGGTGACCAGCAATGACGATAGCGACATGCCGATGGCGGCCAGCCAGGGTGGCACCAGACCGGCCATGGCGAAGGGCACGGCCAGCAGATTATACCCCAGGGCCCAGGCCAGGTTCTGGCGTAGAATGCGGCGGGCGCGCAACGCCAGCGGCCGCAGCCGCGCCAGTCCGCTGAGCGCGTCATCCATCAGATAGAGCCCGGCCGCCTCGCGCGTGAGCGCCGGCCCGCGCGCCATGGCCACGGACACGTCCGCCGCCGCCAGCGCGGGGGCGTCATTGATACCGTCACCGGTCATCATCACGGTTGCTGGTTCACCCTGAAGTTCTCGCAGCCAGGCCAGCTTGGCCTCCGGGGTCAGCCCCGGCCGCCAGTCGTCGATGCCGCAGCGTTCGGCCACCGGGGTCACCGCCGATGCGCGGTCACCGGAGGCGAGATGAAGCCGCAGCCCGGACGCCATCAGCCGGTGGCACAGTTCCGGCGCCTCCGCGCGCACCGGATCCGCCAGAAAGAAGAGCAGGGCCGGGACTTCATCCCGGAACAGCGCCACCACCGTCTCGCCCTCGTTGCCGGCGTATTCGTCCGGCGCTGCCGCCAGGCGCCAGTGATGGCCCTCGGCCCTGGCCTCCATGCCCGCTTGCGACTGGATCGCGTCCACCGGGAGGGGGTCCGCCATGGCGGCCAGCGCCCGGCCTGCGGGGTGACGCGCGTGCCGTTCCATGCCTGCCGCCAGGGCGCGCAGCCGGTTCGCATCCCGGCTGCTGTCCAGCAGCTGTTCCCGCACGACCGAAAATTCGCCCCGGGTGAGTGTGCCGGTCTTGTCCAGCAGGGCGTGCGTGAGCGCGGGCACGCGGAAGAGCTGATCGGAGTCGGCCACCAGAATCCCTTCCCGCAACGCCCGGTCCAGCGCCGCCGACAGCGACAAAGGTGTGGCCAGCGCCAGGGCGCAGGGGCAGGCCACCACCAGCACGGCCAGGGCATGTTCAAAGGCGCCATACCCGCCCCCGTGCAGCACAAAGGTCGTACCCGCCAGGAAAACAATGGCGGCAACGAATCCGGGCACGATGCGACGCGCGAGATCCGTGCCGGCATGGCGCTGTTCCCGGGCCTGGTCCACCAGACGTCCGATCCGGGCCACGCGGTTGGCGTCCACGCCGCCGGCGGCACACAACGCCAGATGCCCCTCCACGACCTTGCTGCCCGCTACCAGGCGGTCGCCCGGCTGGCACTGGCGAGGGCGGAATTCGCCTGTGACCACGGCTTCATCCACCCGGGCCCGACCTTCGGTGACCCGGCCGTCCACGGCGATCACCTCGCCCTGGTTGAACAGCAGGTCGTCGTCGGCACGCACCGTGGCGGCGGGGACCCGGTGATATTCCCCATCCGCCTCACGGCGGCGCACGGCCAGCGGCAGGGTGTCGCGCAGGTGGCTCAGGGCCAGCGTCACCCGGTGCCGGGCCCGCTGTTCCAGCCACCGGCTGCCCAGCAAAAAGAACACGAACATGGAGATGGATTCGTAATACACATGCTCGCCGCCGGTCACGGTGCTGGCCGCGCTGCCGCCAAAACCCAGCAGCAGCGCCAGACTCACGGGCAGGTCCATGCCCGGGGCGCGGGCCCGCAGGCCCCGCCAGGCGCCCGCCAGAAAGGGCCAGCCCGCGAACAAGACCACGGGCGTGGCCACGATCAGCGAGAACCAGCGGAACAGGTCCCGGTAGAGGGGTTCCATGTCGTAAAAGGCGCCGGAATACAGCGCCACGGCCAGCATCATGGCCTGCATGGTCCCCAGCGCGGCCACCAGAATGCGCATTAGCAACATGCGCTGTTCGCGTTGTTCAGTGGCCAGACGGGCATCGCGGGCGGGCAGACGGGGGCGGTAACCCAGATCCAGCAGGCGTTCGGCAATGGCGCGGGCCGTGGTTGTACTGTCCCGGCGCCAGCGCACCCGCAGGCGGTGATTGCTCAGATTGAGCGCCGCGCGTTCCAGACCCGGCAGTTCCAGCAGGGCCTTCTCGATCAGCCAGGCGCAGGCGGCACAGTGAATCCCTTCGATCAGCAGGGTGAGGGAGAAGGTTTCGCCGTCATCTTCCAGCCAGGGTTCAATCAGTTCCGGGATCTCGAACACGGCCAGTTCAGCGGAGCGCTCGTCCGCGTTTTCGGGCGGGGTCAGCGGATTGTCGCCGGTGCGCCACTGGTAGTATTCGCCCAGGCCCAGGTCATGGATGGTTTCAATGGCCGCCGCGCAGCCCGGACAACAGGCGTCGCGGGGGCCGTCCGGTGTCCGCGCCTGCACCGGCCTGGCGCCCACGGGCAGCCCGCAATGCCAGCATCCGGTGGTCACCAGGGCGCGGCCTTGAGGGTGGTGGCACGGTCCCGGTGCAGATCCAGACGCTGGCGGATACGCCAGTCACCGGGTTCGGGTTCCAGGGAAGCGACCCAGCGTCCGGTGGGCAGGCCCACCGGGGCGCTGTACCGCCCGGGGGCTTCCCGTACCAGCCGCAGCACCTGATCTCGCCTGGACTGGGTGGGGTGACGCAGGGCCAGCTTGAGCGAGGGCGCGGATACCGAGTCCGGGTTGGCAAAAAAGAGCACGGCCCGGCCGTCGCGGTTGTTCAGGGTGGCGGTCAGCCCCAGCTCATCGGCGCGTTTTTCTTCTTGCCGGGACTTGTTGATGCCGCGGCCATCCGTGTACCAGTCATCCACTACGCGCTCGTGCGCATTATTCACGGCGATGATTACGGTTGTGATGCCCGCGACCACGGAAGACGCCGGCAGCAGAATGACAACCCAGACCCAGAAATGGCGATACCAGGGCTTATCGTCCTGGTGTGATGAATCTTGATTCATGTTCGGTTTTCACTTTCGGGTTGCCACGAGCGCGTGCCCCAAACCAGATCGTGCCGGTATCGAGGTCGTCGTAGAACGGATCATAGCCCAGGGTGACGGCGACCGACGCCTGTTCGCCCGGACCAACGGCCACATGCTGGGGACCATTCCATTCCAGCCCCTCGGGCCCGCGGTAGGACAGGTCGTACACCTGGGCATTCTGGCTCTTGTTGACCACGCGCAGCGTGTAGGTGTTTTCGATGGAACCGTCACTGGCCGTGCGATAGAGCTGGTTACGGTCGCGCATGACGTCCAGTTCGATGGGAACGCGCAGCCAGAGCGCGCCGCCCAGGGCCGCGATGATCACCAGCAGTGCCACGCCGTAACCAATCAGGCGCGGGCGCAGCAAGTTCGTCTGACCGCCCTCGAGCGCATTCTCCGTGGTGTAGCGGATCAGTCCGCGCGGTTTGCCGATATGGTCCATGACGCTGTCACAGGCATCGATACAGGCGGCGCAGTGAATGCACTCGTACTGCAGGCCCTCACGGATGTCGATGCCGGTGGGGCAGACCTGGACGCAGAGTCCGCAGTCAATGCAGTCGCCGAACTCCGATTCATCCCGGTCACGCTTGGCGCCCCGGTGACGGGGTTCGCCACGGTCTTCGTCATAGGAAACAATCAGTGTGTCCCGGTCGAACATCACGCTCTGAAAACGTGCATAGGGGCACATATAGATGCAGACCTGTTCGCGCATCCAGCCCGCGTTGCCGTAGGTAGCCAGGGTGAAAAAACCGATCCAGAAGGCTTCCCAGCCGCCCAGCTCGAACTGAAACAGCCGGAAGGTGAGATCGCTAATGGGGGAAAAATAGCCCACGAAGGTCAAGCCGGTCAGCAGGGCCAGCGCCAGCCAGAGCACATGTTTGCCGCCCCGCCGCGTAATCTTGCGCGGTGTCCAGGGCGCCTTGTCCAGTTTCAGGCGAGCGTTGCGGTCGCCTTCCAGCTTGCTTTCGATCCAGGTGAAAAAGCGCGTCCAAGTGGTCTGGGGGCACACATAGCCGCACCAGACCCGGCCCGCGAACACGGTCACGAAGAACAGCGCGAAGGCGGCCACCATCAGGGTGAAGGCCAGCAGGATGAAGTCCTGGGGCATGAAGGTGACCCCGAAGATGTGGAACTGGCGTTCGGGCAAATCGAACAAAACGGCCTGGCCGCCTTCCCAGCGCAGCCAGGGGCCCACCAGGTAGATGCCCATGGTGATCCAGACGGTCAGATCCCGCAGCCGCTGGAAACGCCCGTGAATGCTTTTGGGGTGAATGTGCTCGCGCGCCTCGTAGAGGCTGACGGAGCCGTCCGCTTTCACTCCCTTGTTGGTCGGCGTTTCATCCTTGACCCGGATGCGCTCGGTATCACTCATTCAATTTCCGGATTGGGAGAGGTTATATACGTAGGCAGCGAGAACATGGATTTGTTCCTCGGACAAGCGGTTGCCGAAGGACGGCATCTTTCCGGAGCGGCCGTTCATGAGCGTATCCTGAATCGTCTTCAGATCGCTGCCATAAAGCCAGCTGTCATCGGTGAGATCGGGCGCGCCCATGGCCTGATTGCCCGTGCCATCCTGGCCGTGACAGGCCGCGCAGGTGGCAAATTTGGGCTTGGCACGTTCGATGGCTTTCGCCTTGGCCGGGTCCTCGGCAATTTGCGGATTGCTCAGGCTTTGTACATAAACGGCCATGTCCCGCACACCTTCTTTACCGCCCAGTGCGCTCCCCATGGCGGGCATGTTGCCCTGACGGCCATTATTCAGCGTGGTTTTGATGGCTTGCGGTGAACCGCCGTAGAGCCAGGCATTGTCCGTAAGGTTGGGATAACCCCGCGCGCCGCGGCCATCGGAACCGTGGCAGGTGGCGCAGTTGTTGGCGAAAAGCCGCCCGCCCACTTCCATGGCTTCGGGATACTGCGTGAGTTCCTTGACCGGTTCCTTGGCGAATTCGGCAAAGATGGGTTGGGCGCGCTTTTCCATCATCTCGACCCGCTTTTCCAGCTGCTTCTCGGATGACCAGCCCAGGATGCCGTCGTACGCCCCCAGACCGGGATAGAGCGCCAGATAGATCAGGGTGAAGGCCAGGGTCAGCCAGAACAGCCACAGCCACCACCGCGGCAGGGGCTGGTTGCGTTCCTCAATGCCGTCAAAGACATGGCCGGTAGTTTCCTTTTTCGCTTCTTCAGCCGACATTTTCCGGTTGGACCAAAGCAACCAGGCACAGCCGCCCAGATTGATCACCACAATGATGATGATGAACCAGCTCCAGAAATCACTCATGACGGTCTTTCTCCTTCCGGGCGGGCTCCTCGGCAAAGGGCAGCTCGGCGTGACGCTCGAAATCGGCCTTGCGTCCGGGCCGGAACACCCAGACCACCAGGGCGATAAAAGCCGCGAAGAACACCAGGGTGAGAACAATATGATAAACGGTTGCAGCGCTCATGGTTACTCCCTCCGCGTCCGTTCCTTGCCCAGTGACTGCAGATAGGCCACAAGTGCGTCCATTTCCGTGGCATCCGACCACTCGTTTTCGACCTTTTTCATCTGCTTGTTGATGAACTCGTCCGAATAGAGTTCATCGTGGCCCAGCGGGCCGGCGAAGGTGCGCAGTTTCTTCTCCGTCAGGCTCCAGTCCACCTGGTTTTCCGCCAGCCAGGGATAGGCGGGCATATTGGATTCCGGCACCACCGAGCGTGGATCAAGCAGGTGCTGGCGTTGCCAGGCATCGCTGTACTTGCCGCCCACCCGCGCAAGATCCGGGCCGGTGCGCTTGGAACCCCACAGGAAGGGGTGTTCGGCCACGTCCTCGCCGGCCATGGAGTAGGGGCCGTAACGAGCGGTTTCCGAGCGCAGGGTGCGCACCATCTGGGTATGGCAGACATGGCAGCCCTCGCGGATATAGATGTCCCGGCCTTCCATTTGCAGTGCCGTATAGGGTTCCAGCGTGTCGATCTTCTCGGTGCTCGCCTTGTCCCAGAACAGCGGAATGATTTCGGCGATCCCGCCGAAGCTGACCGCTACCAGGGTGAGCACAATCAACAGGCCCACATTCTTTTCGATTCGTTCGTGTCCGGTCGCCATGAGCTCAGGCCTCCGCCAGGTTGGATTCACCGTCGCGGTTTTTCTCTTCGCGAATCGTCTTGTAGACGTTCCAGGCCATGAGCAGCATGCCCGCGAAGAAGATAATCCCGCCCAGCAGGCGAACGACATAGTAGGGGAAGCGTTCTTCCATTTCCTGAATGAACGAGAACGTCAGCGTGCCGTCCGGATTCACCGCCCGCCACATCAGCCCCTGCATGACACCGGATACCCACATGGAGGCGATGTAGAGCACGGTGCCGATGGTGGCGAGCCAGAAGTGTGTGTTGATCCAGCCCACACTGTACATGGCCTGGCGGTTGTACAGGCGCGGCACCAGCACGTAGAGCGAGCCCATGGTGATCATGGATACCCAGCCCAGTGCGCCCGAGTGCACATGGCCGATGGTCCAGTCCGTGTTGTGCGACAGCGCGTTGACCGTTTTGATGGACATCATCGGACCTTCAAAGGTGGACATGCCATAGAAGGACAGGGCCACGATCAGGAACCGGATAATCGGGTCGGTACGCAGTTTGTACCAGGCTCCGGACAGGGTCATGATGCCATTGATCATCCCGCCCCAGCTGGGTGCGAGCAGCACCAGCGAGAACACCATGCCCAGTGACTGGGCCCAGTCGGGCAGGGCGCTGTAATGCAGATGGTGCGGGCCGGCCCACATGTAGACCGCGATCAGTGCCCAGAAGTGGACAATGGACAACCGATAGGAATAAATCGGGCGTTCGGCCTGAATGGGCACATAGTAATACATCATGCCCAGAAAACCCGCGGTCAGAAAAAAGCCCACGGCATTGTGGCCGTACCACCACTGCACCATGGCGTCGATGGTGCCGCTGAACACCGGATAGGACTTCATGAAGCTGACCGGCACGGACAGATTGTTGAAGATATGCAGTAGTGCAATGGCAATGATAAAAGAGCCGTAGAACCAGTTGGCGACATAGATATGTTCCATCTTGCGCCGGGCAATGGTGGTGAAAAACACCACCGCATAGGCTACCCAGACCACGGTGATGAGAATATCAATGGGCCATTCCAGTTCCGCGTATTCGTGGGTCGAGGTATAGCCCAGCGGCAGCGTTATGGCCGCGGCCACGATCACCGCCGTCCAGCCCCAGAAGGTGAAACCGGCGAGCTTCGGAAAAGCCAGCGTGGTTTGACAGGTACGCTGGACCACATAGTAGGAAGTGCCGATCAACGCCGACCCGCCGAACGCGAAAATCACCGCATTGGTATGCAGCGGGCGGATACGGCCGAAACTCAGCCACGGGGTCTCGAAATTGAACCAGGGCCAGGCCAGCTGAGCGGCGATCAATACGCCCACCAGCATGCCCACGATCCCCCATACCACCGTCATGACGGTGAACTGGCGAACAACGCGGTAATTGTAGGGTGGAGACGCGGCGGGGTTCTGCATCGTGATCGTTCCTTCCCGGATGTCAGGGCAGCGAGACACTACCAAGGTTGAGCCGTGACGATCTTGATCTGAATCAAAGCCGTCACCCGGGCGTATTTTACCGGAGCGCCCGAGTGCGAGAACAGAGCGGTTCGTGACTATTCAGGCAAAACAGCAATCACTCGCATCGGCGACGGCTTTGTGGGGCTGTTTGTATTCACGCGTTCACGTTGTCCCGGTAGACTGCCCTCTGCCGCGGCCGGCATTCCGGCCGAGCGGTCGCCACGGAATACCGGGAGTTGATCCAGCATGCGCGAGCTGCCCGCACTTCGCCTGCCGAGCCGGCAAAGCAGCCTGAAGGGTGCCGAGCGTCGGGTGGGCGTGGAAATCGAATTCTCGGGCATCGGTTTTAACGAGCTGGTTGCCACGGTGGCCGACTACCTGGGCGGCGAGGCCCGGGAGAAGGCCTACTACGAGATGGCCATTGCCACGCCGGAAGGCGAGTATCTGGTGGAGCTGGACTCCGCGCCGGTGAAGGCGCTGGACGATTATTATCCCAGCCTGCCCGAGCCCCTGGCCCAGTTGCGTGACGGCGCCAAGGATCTTTTTGAGGCGGCGGCGGAACGGGTGGTGCCGCTGGAAGTGGTTACGCCGCCGTTGCCGCTGTCGCTGCTGTACAAGGTTAACGGGCTCTGTGATCACCTGCGCGCGCACGGCGCCCTGGGCAGTCGCCATGCGGCCTATTTTGCCTTCGGATGCCAGCTCAATCCGGAGTTGCCCGATTACGAGGCGGATACCCTGCTGGCCTATATGCGCGCCTTTGCCGGGCTCTACCCCTGGCTGCGCGAGCGCCAGCAACTGGATTTCAGCCGCAAGCTGACCACCTATATCAGCCCCTGGCCCCGGCCCTATGTGGAGCTGATCAGTGATCCGGACTACCAGCCGTCCCGGGAACAGCTGATCATCGACCATCTGGAGTACAACCCCACGCGCAACCGGGCCCTGGATCTGCTGCCGCTCTGGGCGCATCTGCGCCCGGACATCCTCTGGCAGTGCGTGGACGACAAGCGCATCAAGGCCCGGCCCACGCTGCACTACCGGCTGCCGGACTGTGACCTGGACAACCTGGACTGGAGTTTTGCTCATGTCTGGAATGACTGGGCCGCCGTGGAGGCGCTGGCATCGGACGAGACCCGGCTGGCGGAGTTCATGGTTGCCTTCCGGGGCAGCCTGAAACGGTCTCCGGAAAACCGCCGTCGTGACTGGGTGGAGGAGTGTGATCAATGGGTACACCAGGCACTCGCCCGCTCGTCGGCCTGAGTTTTCGGCACCCGGGCCGTCCGGACGCGCTGCTCGCACGGCTCGCGCTGACCCGGAACGGCGCTCGGGTGCGGATGCTGCGCCCGGGCAGTCCCGTGCCCTGGGAGGCGCTCAACGCCCTGGTGATCGGTGGCGGTCATCACATTCACCCGGGTTGTTTCGGCCAGGACCCTGCGGTGCGCGCAGGCTATCGTCCTCACCGTGATCGGCTGGAACTGGAGCTGCTGGATTTCGCACGCCGGCGCGCCCTGCCGGTGCTGGGGATCTGTCGGGGCGCGCAGGTGCTGAACGTCAGCCGGGGCGGAGTGCTGGTTCAGGATATCGTGCCCCTGCGCGAGTTCACTCAACCCGGCCGGCTGCTGTTGCCGCTCCAGTCCGCGCGCGTGCAGCCCGGCTCGCGGCTGGCACGGTTGCTCACCCGGACTCGGCTGGGCATCAACCGCATTCACAGCCAGGCCATGGAAAGCCTGGGTGCCGGCCTCAGGCCCGTGGCCTGGGACGCCGACGGCTTTATTCAGGCCATCGAAAGCACCGATGGCAGCTGGCAGCTCGGGGTGCAATGGCACCCGGAATATCTGCTCTATCACCCGCTGCACCGGCGGCTGTTCGCCGGGCTGGTGCGCGCCGCCCGGCGCTGGCGCAACCGGCAGGGCAAGACCACGGCGACGCCGGGCGCGCATGAAGACGGCTAGCTGTGCAATCTCATCAGTTTTTCAACGGCCTGCTAGAGCAGTGTCTGTTCGCCCAGCCACAGAATCGCCGCGTAGCGCGCGCCCTTGCCCGTGCCCACCAGCAGGGTGAACAGCCAGAAGGGCACGCGCATAATGCCGCCCACAAAGGTCAGCGCGTCGCCGCCCACCGGCATCCAGGCGAGCAGCAACGACCAGGTGCCGTATCGGCGGAAGCGCTCCTGGGCCTTGTGCAGCGTGGCCGGTTTGACGGGAAACCAGCGCCGGTCCTGGTAATGCAGCAGATAGAGCCCGATGAGCCAGTTCACATGAGCCCCCAGCGTGTTGCCCAGCGTTGCTGCCGCCCACAAACCCCAGGGCGAAAACCCCTGATGCATGTAGGCGAGCAACACCGCCTCGGAATAAAAGGGCAGAATGGTGGCGGCGCCCAAGGCGGAAGCGAACAGGATCAGGTAGGCCATGGCGCGTCACTCTACCCGGGCGCGCGTGCAGGGCAAAACGGCTCAGGCTCGTGCGCGCCCCGGGTAGCTCAGCGCAAGGGGAATGGTTATGCAGGTATTGATCGCGGGTGCGAACGGCAAGATCGGGCGTCACCTGCTCAACTATATGGCGGACAGCGAACACCAGGCGCGGGCGCTGATCCGCGATGCCGATCAGGCGCCGGAACTGCTGGAACGGGGCGCCTTTGAAACCGTGGTGGGCGATCTGGAAAGGGATTGCTCCCGGGCTTTGCAGGGCTGCGACGCCGTCATCTTTACCGCCGGTTCCGGCCCCCATACCGGCCCGGACAAGACGGAGGCCGTGGACCGCGACGGCGCCATTGGTCTGATCGACGCCGCCGAGGCCGCCGGCGTGCGGCGTTTTATCATGGTCAGCTCCATGCGCGCGGACCAGCCCGAAACCGGCCCCGAGCACATGCAGCACTATTTCCACGCCAAGCAGCAGGCGGATAACCACCTGCGCGCCGGCACTCTGGACTACACCATTGTGCGCCCGGGCAAGTTGACCGAAGGACCGGGCATGGGCCGGATCGAGGTGGCGGAACGGCTGGATCATTTCGGCGAGATTCCGCGCGAGGATGTGGCCCGGGCGTTGCTGGAGACCCTGACCGCCGAGCACACGATTCGCCACGCCTATGATCTGCTCAGCGGTGACGACAACATCAGCAGGGCCATTGCGGGGCTGAGCTTTACCGGTGACGCCTAGCAGGCTGTTGAAGAACCCCTTGCGCATTCAGCGTGGCCTGAAGCGCCCATCGTTGCCATTTTTCGACGGGGCGGGCCCCGCCTTCAAAATGGCGCCTCGATTGCGAACCAGACTGAAAGCCTGAGTACGCAACGGGTTTTTCAACAGCGCTGCTAGCGCAAGATCGGGGATCCTGGACCCGGCCCGGGTTATGAGGTCATCAATCAGAGCGCCGAGTTGCGTCCCTCGGCGGTCAGATCCTGCGCTGTTTCGCTTTTCTTCACCTCGCGCGGATCGGGACTGGTGCCCCAGAATCGGTCCATGAAACGGTTGCTTACACCGAACCAGTAGCCCTCGTTGAGGAAATGATGCTTGAGGTGATCGGCGAAGGTCCGGCGCATGGGACCCCAGTCGGGACGCCAGCGCGAATGCACGGCATAGTGCATCCACTCATAGGTCGTCAGCGCGGTCCAGAACCCGGCCATGAACCAGAGTCCGTCCGCGAAGACGCCGAAACCGGCCGCGACACCCAGCACGATGGCGATGGACGGCAGCGACACCCATTCCGGCAGAAACAGCAGCTCCGGGTCCGTGGGGCGTTCGTGGTGCGCATGGTGCAGCCGGCGCATGAGTTTCTGCAGCGCCGGATGCCGCGGCTGCCAGTGCAGGATATAGCGGTGGATGGGGATCTCGATGAGATACCAGAGCACAAAACCCGCGAGCGCGACCAGCGGCACGCCCGCATGCCGGCTGCCACCCAGCACGGCCGCCAGCCAGAGACCGGCCAGGGCAGCCACGGTGACCCGCGCTTCCGGGCAACGCAGAAAGCCGCGCGTGGCCTCGCCGAAGCTGCGCGCGCGGGGGATGCGCTTTTGATCCGTGACCGAAGAGTCGAGCATGCATTCATTATGCCGGATTGCGGGCCGGATTCAAACGACCGTTCGGCACTGAATCGGGTGCGCAGGCGGTTGCGCAACCCCGGCCCGGGCGGGGCACCATTGAGCGCGCGCAGCAAGCCGTTGGCGGGCTGCCCGGGCGGACACGCTTTGACAGCTTCGCGCTTTTACTTGACCTTGACGGTCGGGTAAACCGGATATCGCAGCGGAGACCACGGAATGACACGTCTTTTGCCCTTGTTGTTGCTGGTGTTGCTGGGCGCTTGTGATAACACCCCGGAACCCGATGACCGGCCCAGGGCACGCGATTTCAGCAACTATACGGACAAGGGGGATCTGGCCGACATTCGCGAGCGCGGGTATCTGCGTCTGCTCGCGCCGCGCTCGGATCTGGACGGCCGGTTGCCGCGCGAGGGCGTGCCCATGGAGGCCTACCGTGAAGAGGCCGAGGATTTCGCCCGGTCGGAAGGGCTGACACCGGTCTGGGTCTATGTCGATAACTTCGATGTGCTACTGGCGGAACTGCGCGCCGGGCGTGGTGATCTGGTGGTAACCAATCTCACCCAGACCCGCTCGCGGGATCAGATCGTGGATTTCAGTCTGCCCGTGGCCATGGTGGATGAAGTTCTGGTGCTGCCCGCGGACTCCGGGCTGGAGTCCCTGGACGATGCCAGTGATCTCACCATTGCCGCGCCCCGGGGTACGTCCTATCTGGAGACGGCCCACGAAGTCTCTCTGGAGCGCCCGGAGATCACGGTGCGCAGGCTGGAAGGGGGTGTCAGTGACCGGCAGATGGTCCGCGGCGTGGCCACGGGGCGCCATGACGCGGCCATTATCGATTCCAACATGGTGCCTGTGCTTGTGGACGACAACCGCCGGGTACGGCGGGGCCCCGTGCTCAATGACAACCGCGCCATTGCCTGGGCCAGCCGGCCGCAGAATCCGGATCTGCGACGCCGCCTCAATGAATACCTGATCAGCCACCGCGTGCTGGCCTCACGCTCGGAAACGCAAAAGCGGGACTGGTCGGCCATCAAGGAATCGGGCGAACTGCGTGTGATTACCTCGAACAACCCGGCGAGCTACTTTGTCTGGCGCGGTGATCTCATGGGCTTCGATTACGAGCTCATGGAACGCTTCGCCGAGCGCCATGATCTGCAATTGAGCCTGGTGGTGCGCAGCACGCCTTCAGCCATGTTCGAGGCCCTCAAGAAGGGGCGTGGCGATGTCATCGCCGCCTCGTTGACCAACACCGAGGATCGGCGCCAGCGCGGCATCCGCTTTAGTCGGCGCTACCTGGAAGTGACGGAACAGCTGGTGGGGCCGGCAAAAATGGACGGTATCGATGAAGAGGCCGATCTCGACGGCCGTACCGTGGTGGTCAATCCGGAGACCAGTTATTACGACACCCTGCAGAAGATTCAGGCGCAGAAAGACATTGAACTGACGATTCGGAAGGCGCCCGAGCAAACCACCGAACGGTTGATTGCCGGGGTCGACGACGGGCGCTATCCGCTGACGGTGGCGGACAGCCACCTGGCCGGGCTGGAATCGTCCTGGCGCTCGGGCGTGAAGGTGCTGACGGATCTGTCGGATACGCGCGATATCGCCTGGGCGTTGCGCAAGGCTCAATCCGAACTCAAAAAACAGTTGAATGCGTACATTGGCGACGAATACCGCGGCACCTTCTACAACATTACCTACAAGAAGTACTTCAAGCAGACCAAGTCCATCCGCCGGCACCGCGAACACCGGGTCGAACCGGGCGAGGCCATTTCGCCCTTTGATCATCTGGTCAAGAAATACGCGGATGAACACGGCTATGACTGGCGCATTATTACCGCCCAGATGTTCCAGGAAAGCCGCTTCAATCCGGAAGCACGTTCCTTCGCCGGCGCACGGGGGCTGATGCAGCTCATGCCGCGTACCGCGCGGGAGTTGGGCTATAGCAATCTTGGCGATCCGGAAGTGTCCATTGCCGCGGGCGTAGAGTATCTGGACTGGCTCTGGGACCGTTTTCCCGGTGATTTGCCGCTGGAGGAACGCATCTACTTCACGCTGGCGTCCTACAACGCCGGTTATAACCATGTCCGCGACGCGCGACGCCTGGCGCAGCAGCAGGGGCTGGATCCGGACCAATGGTTCGCCCATGTGGAGAAGGCCATGCTGCTGCTGCAGAAGCCGCAATATTTCCGCGATGCCCGCTTTGGCTATGTGCGCGGTCGTGAACCGGTGCAGTACGTGCGTGAGATCCGCAACCGCTACATCGCCTATCTTGAGGTCACCGAACGCAAGAAGCTCGGCAAGAAGGCCCCGGCCCCGGACAAGCTGGTAGACTAGTGCGCCCGAACCGCGGCGGTGAGTGGCCGCCGCGATCTCCCAATGGCGCAGGAGCATCCGTGATCAGGTATCGAATCGAGCCCGTACGGCCCGAGGCCCATCTCTATCGTGTCACCCTGACCGTGGCCGAGCCCGTGCCCGAGGGGCAGGCCTTCAGCCTGCCTGCCTGGATTCCCGGCAGCTACATGATCCGCGACTTCGCCCGGCATGTGGCGGCATTCCATGCCTGGCAGGGCGAGCAGGAACTGGCCTGGCGCAAGCTGGACAAGCAGACTTGGCAGCTGGATCCGGCCGAGGGGCCCGTCACGGTCGTCTATGAGGTCTATGCCTGGGATCTGTCCGTGCGCGGCGCCCATCTCGATACGCGCCACGGTTCCTTCAACGGCCCCTGTGTTTTCATGGCGGCTGTGGGGCACGAGGACCAGCCCTGTGAGGTCGAGATCCGGCCGCCCGAGGGTAGCGCGTACACCGGCTGGCAACTGGCCACGGGCATGCCACGCGTGTCCGGCCAGGCCTTCGGCTTTGGCACCTTCCGGGCGGACAATCACGACGCGCTCATGGATTATCCGGTGGAAATGGGGCCCTTCGACCACGCCGAATTCACCGCCCGGGGCGTGCCCCATCAGGTGGTGATCAACGGCCGCCACCAGGCCGACCTGGCGCGCCTGTGCCGGGATCTGGTCCCCATCTGCGAGCATCATATCGACCTCTTTGGCGAGCCCGCGCCCATGGACAACTACGTCTTCATTATCCGGGCCACGGATACGGTCTATGGGGGGCTGGAACACCGCAACTCCACCAGCCTCATGGTCCCGCGCAAGGAGTTGCCCCGGCGCACGGACCCGCCCGGCGAAGTGAGCAAGGGCTACCGCAATTTCCTGGGGCTGTGCAGTCACGAGTATTTCCATACCTGGAACGTGAAACGCATCAAGCCCGAAGCCTTCACACCCTTCGATCTCTCGCGGGAAGTGCATACCGAACTGCTCTGGGCCTTCGAGGGCATTACCAGCTATTACGACGAGCTGGCGCTGGTGCGCACGGACCGCATTACGGTGAACAGCTATCTGGAACTGCTGGGCGCGCTGATTACGCGCGTGCATCGTGGCCGGGGCCGGTTCCGTCAGACGGTGACCGAATCCAGCTTTGATGCCTGGACGCGTTTCTACAAGCAGGACGAAAACGCCCCCAATGCCATTGTCAGCTACTACGCCAAGGGCGCGCTGGTGGCGCTGGCGCTGGATCTCGTGATCCGGGACCGCACGGACGAGGTCAAATCCCTGGAAGACCTCATGCGTATGCTGTGGCAACGCCATGGGCAGACGGGCGAGGGCGTACCGGAGCAGGGCATTCAGCCGCTGGCGGAAGAACTGGTGGGCGAATCGCTGGCCGAGTTCTTCAACCATGCGCTTTACAGCACCGAGGATCTGCCGCTGCAGGAACTGCTGGCGCCGCGCGGTATCGAGCTGAACTGGCGGCCCGCCGATCACCACGCGGATATGGGCGGCGACGTGGGCAAGCCCGAGCGGCCCGCGCCCCATCTGGGCGTGCGGCTGGCGGACGATGCCCTGGGTGCGCGCATTGCCGTGTGTTACGAGCAGGGCGCGGCCATGGAAGCCGGCTTGTCCGCCGGCGATATCATCATCGCCGTGGATCATCTCAAGGTGAATCAGGCCAACCTGGATGATGTCCTGTCCGGCTTTCATCCGGGCGAGCAGGTCGAGCTCCATGCCTTCCGCCGGGACGAGCTCATGCGCTTCACCGTCACCTTGTCCGAGGACGAGACCACCACGGCCTGGCTGCGCATCGCGCCCAATGGCCTCACCGACAAGGGCCGGCGCTGGCTGCATCGGGAGGATGCAAAAGCTTCATGAGCGAGCCGGCCGAGCCGACATCCCTGGAGGCGCTACGCGCACGCCTGGATGCGTGCATGGCCTCGGATCGTCACGCGCTGCGTCGGCGCATCCAGGGCCTGGAAAAGCGCTACAGCGACAAGGGCTTGCGGGCCGTGGCGCAGGATCTGGAAGCCTCCATCGCCCGCCGTGAACGCCGCGAACAGATCCAGCCGGTGCTGGAATGGCCGGAGCTGCCCGTTGTCGACCATCTGGAGGAACTGCGCCGGGTGGTGAACGAAAACCAGATCGTGATCGTTGCCGGCGAAACCGGCTCCGGCAAGACCACCCAGCTGCCCAAGCTCTGTCTGGAACTGGGCCGCGGCCGCGCCGCGCGCATCGGCCATACCCAGCCGCGCCGGCTGGCGGCGCGTTCGGTGGCGCAACGCCTGGCCGAGGAAGTGCACACGCCGCTGGGCGATCAGGTGGGCTTCAAGGTGCGCTTTCAGGACCAGGTGAGCGAAGACAGCCTGGTCAAGATCATGACCGACGGCATGCTGCTCACCGAAATGCAGGGCGATCGTTTCCTGAATCAGTACGACACCCTGATCATCGATGAAGCCCATGAACGCAGCCTGAACATCGATTTTCTGCTGGGCTATCTGAAAAAACTGCTGCCCCGACGCCCGGATCTGAAAGTTATCATTACCTCGGCCACCATCGACGAGGAACGCTTTGCGCAACACTTCGGTGACGCACCTGTGGTGCGCGTGTCCGGCCGCACCCATCCGGTGGAAGTCGAGTATCGCCCGCCGGCGGACGACGGCGACGCCGATCTCGCACGCCAGATCGAAAACGTACTCCTCGAAATCGAGGCGCTGGAACGCGAGGAAGGCCGTCCCCGTGCCCGGGATGTGCTGGTTTTTCTCACCGGCGAGCGCGACATTCGCGAGGTGCACCACCACCTAAAGAAATGCGGTTTCCCCGACACCGAATTCCTGCCGCTTTATGCGCGGCTGAGCCGCAGTGAGCAGAACCGCGTGTTTCAGTCCCATCGGGGCCGGCGGGTGGTGCTGTCCACCAATGTCGCCGAAACCTCGCTGACCGTGCCCGGTATCCGCTATGTCATCGACGCGGGCAAGGCGCGTATCAGCCGCTACAGCGTGCACTCCAAGGTGCAGCGGCTGCCCGAAGAGCCCATTTCCAGAGCCAGCGCCGATCAGCGCGCGGGCCGGTGCGGACGCATCATGCCCGGCATCTGTTATCGCCTCTACTCGGAAGAGGATTACCACTCGCGGCCGGAATACACCGACCCGGAAATCCGGCGTACCAATCTGGCGTCCGTAATTCTTTCCATGGCCGATCTCCAGCTGGGCCGTGTGGAGGATTTCCCCTTTATCGATCCGCCCGACGGCCGGCTGATCCGGGATGGCTATCGGCTGCTGGAAGAGCTGGGCGCCATGGGCGACAAGCGCAAGGTAACGAAACTCGGCCGGCGCCTGGCGAAACTGCCCGTGGACCCGAAGCTGGGGCGCATGCTGCTGGCCGCCTCGGACAAGGGCGTACTGGAGCCGGCGCTCGTGGTGGTCTCCGCGCTGTCCGTGCAGGACCCGCGCGAGCGTCCGCCGGAGAAACAGCAACAGGCGGATCAGGCCCATCAGCCCTTCACCGACAAGGATTCCGACTTCGCCTTCTTTCTGAACCTCTGGGCCTGGGCCGAGGAACAGCGTCAGCAACTGTCGCGCAATCAGCTCGAAAAAGCCTTCAAACGCAATTTCCTGTCGCCGCTGCGCATGCGCGAGTGGCGCGATACCCATCGTCAGCTGCGCTTGCTGTGCAAGGATCTGAAACTGAATCCGGGTGGCACCGGCGATTACGAAAAACTGCATCGTGCGTTGCTGACCGGATTGCTGGGGCAGGTGGTGCGCAAGACCGATGACGGTGACTGGCTGTCCACGCGCAACCGCAAGCCCGTGATCTGGCCCGGCTCGGCCGTGGTGAAGACCAAACAGAAATGGTTGATGGCGGCCGAGCTGGTGGAAACCTCGCGGTTGTTCGCGCGCACCGTGGCCGTGATCAAACCGGAATGGGTGGAGGCCGAGGGCGCGCATCTGCTCAAGCGCCAGTATTACGAGCCGCACTGGTCGAAAAAACGCGGCTGTGTCCTGGCCAAGGAGGAAGTCAGCCTCTTCGGTCTGGTGGTGGCTGCCGGGCGGCGCGTGCATTACGGGCCGGTGGACCCGGAGCTTGCTCGCGAGATCATGATCCGGGAAGGCCTGGTGGCCGGCGAAGTGCGCGACAAGCCGGCCTTTCTGGAACACAACGAACAAAAGATCCGTGAACTGGAGGACTACGAACACAAGCTGCGCCGCCGCGATATCCTGGCGGGCGAAGAAGAGCAGGTCGCCTTCTACAGCGAGCATCTGCCCGAAGGTCTCTACACGCTCACGGGCCTGCTGGACTGGTACCGCAACAAGGCCACGCAAGCGGAACGCGAAGCGCTGGAGATGAGCGAGGATTTCCTGCTGGCGCGCACGCCCGATCTGGACGAAGACGCCTATCCGGATACGCTCACCCTGGACGGACTTACCCTGCCGGTGGAATACCATTTCGACCCGCAAGCGGGCCGGGACGGCGCCACCTTGCGTGTCCCCGTGGAAGTGCTCAATCAGGTGCCCGAACCGGCGCTGGCATGGCTGGTGCCCGGGCTGCTGCGCGAGAAACTGGAGACCCTGCTGCGCGGTCTGCCCAAGGCCCGGCGGCGTCACTTCGTGCCCGTGCCCGATTTTGTCCAGGCCCTGATGGAAACCCTGACGCCGGGTGCCGAGTCCCTGCTGCCCGCGCTCACCCGCGAGCTGCAGCGCATGACGGGCGTGCGCGTGGAACAGGAAGAATGGCCCGTGGATGAGTTGCCCGCCCATCTGCGCTTCCATGTGCGCGTGGTGGACGGCGACGAGACCCTGGCCGAGGGCACGGACCTGGCTGAACTCAAGGAGCGCTTCGCCGATCAGGCCCGCGAAGCCGTGGCGGAGGACGCCCAGGCGGAAACCATTGCCGGTACGGACTGGTGCTTCGACACCCTGCCGCCCACGCGGGAAGTGGAGCGCGGCGGCGTGACCCTGCGCCTCTATCCGGGCCTGCAGGACCGGGGCCGGGATGTGGCCCTGGAGTATTTTGCAGACGCGCCCGAGGCGGACTGGCATCACCACTGGGGCGTGGCCCGCCTCTTGCTGCTGCGCCTGCCGGATCAGACCCGAGAGCTGCGCGGCAAGATCAAGCGCCTGCCGGGTTTCCAGAAGGCGGCCGGCGATTTCAGCGAGCTCACCGAGGAGGCCCTGCTGCGCCTGGCCGCGGATCATTTCGGCGCCGGCGACGGCATCCGTGATGATCAGGCTTTCCATGCCGCGTTGTCTCGTCACCGGAGCAATTTCGTGCAGCAAGCGGAACAGCGCCTTCAGGCCTGGTCACAGTGGCTGGTGGACTACCGGCGCATCCGTGCCCGGCTGGACAAGGATTTTCCGCTCGCCTGGGCCCATGCCCACCGGGATCTCAAGGTGCAGCTGGGCGAACTCTTTCATCCCGGGTTTCTGCTGGATGTGCCCGGTGAATGGCTGCAGCGCTATCCGCGCTATCTGGAGGCCATCGATCAGCGCCTGGAGCGTCTGGGCGGGCGCATTGGGCAGGACCGCGCCGCCGTGGCCGAGCTGGAAGGTTTCCGCGAGCAGTACCAGCGCCGCGCCGGCGACCGCCCCCTGTGGCAGCAGCCCGAACCCCTGGTCACCTTCCGCTTCATGCTGGAAGAATACCGCGTGAGCCTGTTCGCCCAGCAGCTGGGTACGAAGGTATCGGTTTCGCCCAAGCGCCTGCGCAAGCAGTGGGAGCTGTGCTGAGCGTCACAGTGCGCTGGATGCTACAATCCGCTCGCCCTGATTTCGGGAAAAGGTAGTCCGGGACCCATGAAAGTTGAACTGGCCGCCACCACACGGCTGCCCACGCCCTTCGGCGAATTCACCCTTCAGGGGTTTGTCGAGGATGATGGCGCCGAGCACGTCGCGCTTACCCTGGGGGACGTCACCGGCGACGAACCCGTGCTGGCGCGCGTGCACTCGGAATGTCTGACCGGCGACGCCCTGTTCAGCCAGCGCTGCGACTGCGGCCCCCAGCTGGAAGCCGCCCTGGAGCGCATTCACGAGGAAGGCCGGGGCGTGCTGGTCTATCTGCGCCAGGAAGGCCGGGGCATCGGCCTGATCAACAAGCTCCGCGCCTATGCGGAACAGGACAAGGGCGCCGATACGGTCGAGGCCAACGAAATGCTGGGCTTTCTCCCGGACGCGCGCAACTACGAAGTGGCCGCCGATATCCTCAAGGCATTGAAGGTGGCGCCGCTACGGTTGATGACCAATAACCCGGAAAAGGTGCGCTCGCTGGAGGAATACGGCATCACCATCAGCGAGCGCCTGCCCCACAAGGTCGCCGCCACCGACCACAACCGCCATTATCTGTTTACCAAGCAGGAAAAGTTCGGGCATTTATAAGACGAAAGACGAAAGACGAAAGACGAAAGCCGAAAGCCGAAAGAAGAAAGCGAGCAGACTGATAGCACGGCGGTGGCTGCAGGTGGTTCCTCCCCTGGCAAGGGAGGCCAGGAGGGGTCGAGTTCCAGAGCTTCTGCCTGTGTGACCCCCTCTAACTCCCCCTTGCCAGGGGGAGAACCGGAGGCGGGTATCAGGTGGCAACCCAGCCCCAAAAATATAACCACAGAGATCACGGAGAACACAGAGCTTAACAGGCTGTTGAAAAACCCCTTGCGCGCTCAGGCTTTCAGGCTGGTGCGCAATCGAGGCGCCCTTTTGAAGGC
>CAJXLA010000003.1 GCA_913055795.1 uncultured Alcanivorax sp.
ATACTCCACCATGCGGTTCAGAATGACTTCGGAATCATAGCACCCGGCAGAGGACGGCGCCAAAGGAATCATGCCGCCCTGCCCGACACCCGTATCAGGGAATTTGAGGGCATTTTGCTTGTTCTCAAGGTTGGACTGGCGGGCGGTGGAGAAGTTCCCGAACAGGGGCCTGGGCTCGGGGAAAAGGGTGCGGGGGTGGGAGGTGCGAGCGCCGTCCCTGGAGCTCGCCCTTCGGGGCCCGCTGGCGCGGTCTTGATTTGTTCCGGACAAATCGGTCGAACGATGGGTTCGAACGAGCCCCCTCCGCGAAACAAAAACGGGGCTTCGTCCCGCGCATAACCTGCTGGGAAACTTATCCATGGGTGGGATTGCCGGGGCCATCCATGGCCCCGGCCCTTCGGGCCCGCTAAAGCGGTCTTGATCTGTTCCCGACAGATCAATGCCGGGGGGCCATCCATGGCCCCGGCCCTTCGGGCTTCGCCGGCTGACGCCGGCTACGCGCCGATTTGCTCCCGGCAAATCGGTCGAACGATGGGTTCGAACCAAGGCCATCCCCTTGGCCAAATAAAAAAGGGGCCTCGTTGAGGCCCCTTTTTATTTGGCGGAGGGGGTGGGATTCGAACCCACGGAGGGAACTACCCCTCGGCGGTTTTCAAGACCGCTGCAATCAGCCACTCTGCCACCCCTCCGGTGGAAGCGGCATGATACCGCGCTGGCCCCGGGGGTCAACTAGATGCTTGGGTTGGGAGCTCGCGTACGGCTATCATGGTCTGCTCACCCTGATGGCTTCGAACCAATGCACTACAGCCTCCTGATCACTGCTGCACCGGACGAACCAGCCGCCCTGACCGCACTGCATACCGCCCGGGCCGTGCTTGAACGCGGACACGAGCTTTACCGCATCTTTTTCTATCGCGATGGCGTTCGCCTTGCTTGTGTCGATCCGCTTTGCGACCGCGCCGGTTCCTGGCAGCAGTTTGTGCATGAACAGAACCTGGATGCCACGGTCTGTTCCGGTGCGTCCGCGCGCCGGGGTCTTTTCGAGCAAAGCACGGACAACCTGGCTCCCGGCTTTGAACTGGCCGGGCTGGGCCAGTGGGTGGACGCGCTGGCGGCCAGTGACCGCATTCTTGGTTTCGGAGCCTGACGATGCTGCTGTTGGTGTGCAAGTCGGCGCCGGAGGACAGTGCGGCCCGGGAATGGACGGATATGGCGCTGATGGCGGCGATGTTTCAGCAACACCCGGTTGTGCTGCTACTGGGCTCCGGCGTCCGAAATCTGACCGCACCGGAGACCGCCCTGAGCGATCTGGCCGGTCTGCTTACGGAACCCTGCCGAGTGGATGCAGCGGCCCTGTCCCATGACCCGGGTGCGGAGGACACGGCCCTGGACTATGAATGTCTGGACACGGCCGGGATTCGGCAACTCTATGCGCGGGCGCGAAAGGTGATCACGCTGTGAGCGCCCTGCTGCATCTCGTGGGCTTTGGTCCCGCACGCACGGACCAGACCGAGCTGCTCGCGCGCGCCTGCAGTCCGGGCGACACCCTGGTGTTACTGGACGCCGGTGTGGAATTCGCGCGACCGGAAGGACTGGCCGAGCTGCGTGCGTCCGTGCCGGAATGCCGCATTCTGATACTGGGCGAAATACCGGGTTCGGGCGAGCCGGAGCCACTGGACTACGCCGGTCTGGTAGAGCTGACCGAAACCCACCGGGGTCCGGCCAGCTGGTACTGAACGAGCTGCTGCTGGGTCCCGCTCGCGGCGCGGCCTGAAGCTCCCATCTGCTGCACCGGGGCGCTCGGAAAGGGAATCGCCCTGTCCGTCGCAACCAGGCACACCATCTGCATGCTTCAGGCCACGCCGGGTGCGCAAGGGGTTTTCAACAGCCTGCTAATCCGGGTCGCGCTGAAACCACTGATAGCGCGGATATAGCTGCACCACACCACCGATAATGATCACCGTGGGCGCGTGAATCTCACGCCGGGCGATCTGGTCAGGCAGCTCGCCGATGGTACCCACCACCACCTCCTGGCTATCCAGAGTGCCACGCGAAACCAGCGCCGCCGGTGTATTCGCGTCCATGCCGTTGCGGATCAGTCCGTCGGCAATGTCCGGCAGGCTCACCAGCCCCATGTAGAACACCAGGGTTTCGGCGGGCTGGATCAGCGCCGCCCAGTCCAGTTCCGCGCCGCCTTTTTTGCGGTGGCCGGTCACGAAACGCACGGACTGGGCATGATCCCGATGAGTCAGCGGGATACCGGCATAGGTGGAACAGCCCGAGGCGGCCGTAATGCCCGGCACCACCTGGAAATCAATGCCTGCCTCGGCCACCTTCTCGAGTTCCTCTCCACCCCGACCAAAAATGAAGGGGTCACCGCCCTTCAACCGGCAGACCTTGAACCCCTGACGGGCATAGTGGACCAGCAGATCATTGATGTTGTCCTGGGGCAGGCTGTGCTTGTCCCGCGCCTTGCCCACATAGACTTTTTCGGCCCCGTCCCGCGCGAAGGCCAGGATCTCGTCCGGAATCAGCCGGTCGTGCAGGACAATGTCCGCCTGCTGCAGCAGACGCAGACCCCGGAAGGTCATAAGATCCGGATCCCCGGGACCGGCGCCCACCAGATAGACCTCGCCGCCGGCCAGGTTTTCGGCGTCCGCCCTGGCAACGGCGTCTTCCAGTTGCTGTCGGGCGGAGCCCTCCTTGCCGGCAAGCATCTGCTCCACCACCGAGCTGTCCAGCACCCGGCGCCAGAAACGCTGCCGAGCCGCCCGCTCGGGCAGTTTGGCGGCCAGACGGTCGTGAAACTCCCCCGGCAGTCGGGCTACCCGGCCCCAGCGTGCGGGCAGCCAGGATTGCACCTGGGCGCGGATCCATTCCCGCAGCACGGGACCGGCCTCACCGGTATGCACACTGATCAGCAAGGGGTCACGGTCGATGATGGCGGGCAAGTCCAGGCTCGACAGCTCCGGACGGTCCACCACATGAACCGGACAACCGGCCATTTCGGCATCCCGGGCCAGAGTCTGATTGGGCGCGGCATCATCCTCGGCGCCTATAGCCAGCACCATCCCCTCGAGATCCGTGCTCCGGTATTTACGCCGGACAACGTCGCCGTTCGTGTGGGCGGCCAGCCCGGCCAGCTCCTCGTTCACCGACAACGCCACCACACGCAGGCGCGCGCCGGCTGCGTGCAATCGCCGGGCGGCGCTCAACGCGAGCTCGCCGCCGCCGGTCACCAGCGCCCATTGGCCACGTATGCGCCAACCGACGGGCAGGTACTCCATCTCAGCCTCCCGCCTCCAGGCGCTCCCGTCCGCGCATATAGGGACGCAGGGCCTCGGGTACGGTCACGGAACCGTCGACATTCTGGTAATTCTCCAGAATCGCCACCAGCGCCCGGCCCACGGCCAGGCCCGAGCCGTTGAGCGTATGCAGCGGCTCGGGCTTGCCTGTGTCCGGGTTGCGCCAGCGCGCCTGCATACGCCGGGCCTGGAAGGCGCCGAAATTCGAGCAAGACGAGATCTCGCGGTAGCGCTGCTGGCTGGGCAGCCAGACCTCCAGGTCATAGGTCTTGTGCGCCGAAAAGCCCAGATCGCCGCCGCACAGCGTTACCACCCGATAGGCCAGGCCCAGCTTCTCCAGAATGGCCTCGGCGTGCCCCGTCAACTCTTCCAGCACCCGAGCCGAGTGCTCGGGACGCACCAGCTGGACCAGTTCCACCTTCTCGAACTGATGCTGGCGAATCATGCCCCGGGTGTCCTTGCCGTGGCTGCCCGCCTCGCTGCGGAAACAGGGGGTATGGGCCACATAGCGTTGCGGCAGCTGCTCTGCTTCCAGGATCTCGTCGGCCGCCAGATTGGTCAGCGGCACTTCGGCCGTGGGGATCAGATAGAGCTCGCGCTCGCCCTCCACCTTGAACAGATCCTCTTCGAACTTGGGCAGCTGCCCCGTGCCCTCCAGGGCCTCGGGTGCCACCAGATAGGGTACATAGGTTTCCCGGTAGCCGTGTTCGGTCACCTGGATGTCCAGCATAAAGTCGATCAGCGCCCGGTGCAGCCGCGCCACGGGCCCGGTCATGACCGCGAAACGGGAACCGGAGAGCTTTGCCGCACGCTCGAAATCCAGGCCACCGTCGGCCAGCCCGGCCGCCACATCCACATGGTCCCGGACCTCGAAATCCGGCTGGAAGGGCTCGCCCCGGCGGCGCACTTCCACGTTCTCCTCGTCATCCTCGCCCGGGGGCACATCCGCGTCGGGCACATTGGGCACATCCAGCAGGAATGCACGCAGGCGTTCATTCGCCTGTTGCGAACGTTTCACCTGCTGATCCATCTGCTCGTCGATTTCCTTGAGTGCCTCGGCCACGCGCGCCTTGGCGTCATCCACTTCCACGCCCTGCTTGATCAGTTCGCCCACCTCTTTCGAGGCACGCTTGCGTTCGGCCTGCAGCTCCTGGGAACGCGTATCCGCCTGCTTGCGCTCGCCGTCCAGTTCACGGAAACGCTCCACATCCAGCTCATAGCCCCGTGTTGTCAGCCGTTGCGCGAAGGATTCCGGATCCTGGCGCAGCTCTCGAATATCCAGCATGCGTGGTTCTTCCCCCTCTTATTCCAGCACTACCCGCGCCACCCCGAGTCCAAGCCCGGCAAAGGCGACACAGCCCACCAGGGTCGTCAGGCCGTATCCGGCCGCCAGGGTCCAGGCGCCGCCGTCCAGCAGACGCACCACTTCGAACGAAAAGGTCGAATAGGTGGTGAACGAGCCCAGCAGGCCCATCATGAGCAGATAGCGCAGATGTTCATTCAGTGCCGCGCTGCCGGCCAGCCAGACCGCGAGAAAACCGAACAGCAGTGAACCGGTCAGGTTCACCGCGAAGGTACCCCAGGGCCAGGCGGGAAAGGCCCGGACCGGAATCAGCTGGGTGGCCACCCAGAAGCGCAGTACCGCGCCCAGGGCACCACCGCCGGCAACGGCGAACCAGTGGCCCAGGGTGGGCGAGAAAGCGCTCATTGATCGTTCTCCCCGTAGCGCTGCCAGCGGCTTTGCTCGTTGCGCCGGCGGAAATCGTCCAGTTTCTCGCCGATGCGGGTTTCCAGCCCCCGCTCTACCGGCTCGTAGAAACGCGGCCGGCCCAGGGTTTCGGGGAAGTAATTCTCGCCCGCCGGAAAGGCGTCCGGATAATCATGGGCGTACTGATACTCGGCGCCGAAGCCCTGCTCTTTCATCAGTTTCGTGGGCGCGTTGCGCAGGTGCAGCGGCACCTCGTCCGTGGGATGTTCGCGCACAAAGCGCATGGCCTCGTTGAAGGCCTTGTAGGCGGCATTGCTCTTGGGCGCCGACGCCAGATAAACCACCGCCTGCCCCAGCGTCAGCTCGCCTTCCGGGCTGCCCAGACGCTCCTGGGCGTCCCAGGCATCCATGGCCAGTTGGAGCGCGCGCGGGTCGGCGTTGCCGATATCCTCGCTGGCCATGCGCACCAGACGGCGCGCAATGTACAAAGGATCACAGCCGCCGTCCAGCATCCGGCAGAGCCAGTACAGCGAGGCATCCGGATCCGAGCCGCGCACGGCCTTGTGCAGCGCACTGATCTGGTCGTAGAAGAGATCTCCGCCCTTGTCAAAGCGGCGCAGGCTGTCGCGCAGCAGCTCGCGGACCAGCTCCCGGTCGACGGTGCCGCTTTCGGCCAGATCGGCGGCGGTTTCCACCATGTTCAGCAGCTTGCGTGCGTCCCCGTCGGCCTGATCGAGCAGCAGCGAGCGCGCCTCGTCGCTCCAGTGCAGTTGCGCGAACTCCTGCTGGGCCAGCACCTGGTCCAGCAGCGTCGTCAAATCGTCTGCTTCCAGCGGGCGCAGCCGGTACACCCGGGCGCGCGACAAGAGGGCATTGTTGAGCTCGAAGGACGGATTTTCCGTGGTCGCCCCGATGAAGATGACGGTGCCCTCTTCCACATGGGGCAGGAAAGCGTCCTGCTGGGCCTTGTTAAAACGGTGCACCTCATCCACGAAAAGCACGGTGCGCCGCCCCTGCGCCAATCGCTCGCGCGCGGCGTCCACCTCCGCGCGGATATCCTTGACGCCGGCGAGCACCGCGGACAGACGCACGAAGGCCGCGTCCACGGACTGCGCGAGAATCAGCGCCAGCGTGGTCTTGCCCGTGCCCGGCGGTCCCCACAGCAGCATCGAATGGAGCTGGCCTTCCTGCACCGCCCGCGCGAGCGGCTTGCCCGGGCCCACCAGATGCTGTTGGCCCACGAATTCGTCCAACGCCCGGGGGCGGACCCGAGCGGCCAGGGGCTGGTGGCTGTCGTCGCCTTCAGGAGTAAAAAGGTCGTTCATCGTTGTTGACGGATCACGTCGGCTCCCTCGGGCGGTTCAAAACTGAAGGGCTTCGAACCCGGCTCGGTGTTCAATTGAAGATCCCGGAATTCGATCCGTGTGCGCTGGCCCAGGGCATCCTTGAGGCGCATGGACACGGGCTTTTTCCCGTCGAAGGCCACCTCCAGATGCGAAAACAGCGGTTCCTCGTCCCGGGGCTTGAGACGATAGATGACTTGTCCCTTGTCCCCGTTCACTCTTTCGACCTGAAAGGACTCGCCCACTGTTTCCGGCCGGCCACCGAACAACAGCGCCGGTGTCTTGCTGATCTGATCATCGAGAGGCCGTATCACTACCTGCTGCAGACCGGGATCATGGACCCATACCTGGTCGCCGTCCGAAACCACGAGCTGTTCAAAGGGCTCGGTGGTTTGCCAGCGGAAGCGGTTGGGCCGGGCCACAACCATGGTGCCCCGGGCTTGCTGCACCCGGGAGCCATCCTGTTCGGTGCGCTGCTCAAACCGCCCTTCCATGCTTTTGAGCGCTTCGAGCCGTTTCACCAACGCCTCCACGGCCCCGGCCGAGGCCAGCACGGGCAGACAGCACAGCAACCCGGTCATCAATACACGCATGAATACTCCCGTTGATTCGCCCAGGCGGGCGGGTTCAGTCTTCCGGCGGTGGCGGCGCGATCACTTCGCGCTGGCCGTTGTGACCGGCTTCACTAACCACACCGGCCGCTTCCATGGCCTCGACCAGGCGCGCCGCGCGGTTGTAGCCGATCTTGAGCTTGCGCTGCACCGAGGAAATGGACGCGCGCCGGGACTTGGTGACATGAGCCACGGCCTCATCGAACAGCGCATCCTGCTCGTCGTCGTCGCCGCCATCGCCGTCCAGCGCGGGCATGCCGGGGGCCGGCTCGCCGCCGCCTTCCAGCACTTCCTCGAGGTAGTCCGGTTCGCCGCGCTTGCGCCAGTCGTCACAGATGCGGTGTACCTCTTCGTCGGAGACGAAGGCCCCGTGAATGCGCTCGGGCATGGCCTTGCCCGCCGGCAGGTAGAGCATATCACCATGACCCAGCAACTGCTCGGCGCCGCCCTGATCAAGCACGGTGCGCGAATCCACCCGCGAGGACACCTGAAAGCCCATGCGCGAGGGCACATTGGCCTTGATCAGGCCGGTGATGACGTCCACCGACGGGCGCTGCGTGGCCAGAATCAGATGAATGCCCGCCGCCCGCGCCTTCTGGGCGATGCGCGCGATCAGTTCTTCCACCTTCTTGCCCACGATCATCATCATGTCGGCGAATTCGTCGACAACCACCACGATATAGGGCAGCTTTTCCGCCAGAGGGGCCTCTTCGGTGGTGTCCATGGGATCATTGGGCTTCCAGAGCGGATCCTTGAGTGGTTCGCCCTTTTTCTCCGCTTCGCGCACCTTGCGGTTGTAGCCGGCGATATTGCGCACGCCCGTGGCGGCCATGAGCTTGTAGCGGCGTTCCATCTCGCCCACGCTCCAGCGCAGCGCGCTGGCCGCCTGCTTCATGTCCGTGACCACGGGCGCCAGCAGATGGGGGATGCCGTCATAGACGGCCAGCTCCAGCATCTTGGGGTCGATCATGATCATGCGCACGTCCTCGGGGGTGCTCTTGAACAGGATCGACAGCAGCATGGCGTTGAGGCCCACGGACTTGCCCGAGCCCGTGGTGCCCGCCACCAGCAGGTGGGGCATATCGGTCAGATCCGCCACCACCGGATGGCCGGCGATGTCCTTGCCCAGTGCCACGGTGAGCGGGGATTTGGCCTGGTCGAACGCCTTGCTGGAAATGGATTCCGTGAGCCGGATCATCTCGCGTTGCTGGTTGGGGATTTCGATACCTACCGTGGTCTTGCCCGGGATGACCTCCACCACCCGCACACTGATCACGGCCAGAGACCGGGCGAGATCCTTGGCCAGGTTGGTGATCTTGCTCACCTTGATCCCCGGCGCGGGCTGCACCTCGAAACGGGTGATTACCGGCCCCGGTTGCACCTCGACCACTTCGGCGTTCACATTGAAGTCCTTGAGCTTAACCTCCAGCAGCCGGGACATGCCTTCCAGATCGGACTCGGTGTAACCGCCCCGGTTTTCTTCCACCGGGTCCAGCAAGGACAGGGGCGGCACCTCGCCCGTTACCGGAGCCTGGAACAAGGGCTGCTGCTTTTCCTTCTCCACGCGCTCGCTTTTTTCCACCGGTTTCGCGGGCTTGGCGATCTGCGGGGGGCTGCGCTGAGCCTTTTCCTCCTTGGCCTTGCTGACAATCTCGCGGCGCTGTTCGCGCACGGTACGCGCCTGCCGGCGCTCACGGCGCCGGGCCCACAGGGCCCGCCACCACTGGGGCATGCGCTGCACCCAAGTCAGCGCCAGTGCGCCCAGGCGCTCGGCCAGGCGAATCCAGGACAGATCGGTAAACACGGTGACGCCGATGAGAAAGACCGCCACCAGCACCAGGGTTCCGCCCAGCGGGTTGAACGCTTCCAGCGCCGCCTGCCCGGTTTCCTGGCCGAGGATGCCGCCGGCTCCCTCGGGGAGAAAACTCTCGCCGCCGGCGAAGTGCACATAGGCCAGTCCGGTTCCCGCCACCATGGTGAGTACGAAACCCACGAAACGCAGGGCGAACATGGGCCAGCTGCCGGGCAACCCGGCGTGGCGTTCCCGCAAAACCCGGGCGGCCCAGAAAGCCACCAGCACGGGAAAGAGCCAGGCCAGGCCGCCGAAGAGAATGAACAAGAGATCAGCACAGAAAGCACCCGCGGGCCCACCAGCATTTTCCACGCCGCCGGACTCGCCCACATAGGACCAGCCCGGGTCGCGGCTGTCATAGGTCGCCAGCGCCAGCAACAGATAAAGCGACAACGCAATCAGCCCGATGACGCTGGCTTCCACCGCGCCACGGCGCAAATGCTGCACCCAGCCGGGCTGTTCGGATTCTGCTGCGGTTTTGCTCAAGGGCGAAATACCATTCCGGTTCTTTGATGGCGGCGATTATAGGGGCCAAGCCGGGCGGCGCGCCAATCACGGCACCGGCGTTGCAGCGCTTCTATTGAGCCGATAGGCTCAGCCTGCTTCATTCAGTCTCCGTTTTGCTGTAGCTTGCGCCGCATTGAAGACGGGGGCGATCGGCCCCATTTCTCGCCACCATCTATCACCAAGCCCATCACAGCTGCGGAGGATTTCAATGAGTGAGCTCCAACATCATGGCCTGAT
The DNA here is from genome assembly GCA_913055795.1 of uncultured Alcanivorax sp. GTDB lineage: Bacteria > Pseudomonadota > Gammaproteobacteria > Pseudomonadales > Alcanivoracaceae > SLJS01. The sequence continues at coordinate 9,564 of CAJXLA010000003.1, forward strand.
CATTCTCGGCTCGGGTCCGGCCGGCTACACCGCGGCCGTATACGCGGCCCGTGCCAATCTCGATCCCGTGGTGATCACCGGGATCGAGCCGGGCGGCCAGCTCACCACGACCACGGACGTGGACAACTGGCCCGGCGATGTGGAAGGGCTCACGGGTCCGGGACTGATGGAACGCATGCAGCAGCACGCGGAGCGCTTCAATACCCAGGTCATCTTTGACCACATCAATGAGGTCAATGTTCAGGACAAGCCCTTTGTGCTCACTGGCGATACCGGACAGTACAGTTGTGATGCGCTGATCATTGCCACGGGCGCCTCGGCGCAATACCTGGGGCTGGAATCCGAATCCACCTTCATGGGCAAGGGGGTGTCCGCTTGCGCCACCTGTGACGGTTTCTTCTACCGGGATCAGAAGGTCGCCGTGATCGGCGGCGGCAACACGGCCGCCGAGGAAGCGCTCTATCTTTCGAACATTGCCAGCGAGGTCACGGTGGTGCATCGGCGAGACAAGCTGCGCGCCGAGAAGATCCTCCAGGACAAGATGTTCAAGCGGGACAACATTCGCTTTGAATGGAATCAGACACTGGACGAAATCCTGGGCGATGACTCCGGGGTTAACGGCGCACGCCTTCGCTCGCGCGAGGATGACTCCACCAAGGAGCTGGATGTGGAGGGCGTGTTCATCGCCATTGGGCACAAGCCCAATACGGATATCTTCCAGGGACAACTGGATATGAACGGCGGCTACATCGTCATCCAGAGCGGTCTGGAAGGCAATGCCACCGCCACCAGCGTGCCCGGCGTCTTCGCCGCCGGCGATGTCTCCGACCACGTCTACCGTCAGGCGGTCACCTCCGCCGGCTTTGGCTGCATGGCGGCGCTGGACGCGGAAAAATACCTGGACACGGACTGACGTCCCCGTCGACAGGAATGCACCATGGAACGGGCATCCGGCTCGGCAACAGCCGCGCTTTCCAGGTGACTCGGGCCGGGCATGGGCAACAGGAAGACTGCATGCCCGGCCCTGTTCATGGTCCCATGAGGATCGTCCGCAACGGAGTGGGCCCTGTAATGCTGAGCCTGTACTGGCTGGAACCCGGTGATCCCTTCCCGTCCACCGAGGAGGCACTCGACCACCCGCCGGGTCTGCTGGCGGCAGGCGGGACTCTGGACACCCCCACCCTGGTGGCGGCGTACAAAGAGGGGATCTTTCCCTGGTTCAACCCGGAAGAACCGCCCTTGTGGTGGACCCCGGACCCGCGGCTGGTGTTCTTTCCGGAACGGTTCCACTGTGCCCGGCGGCTACAGCGCCGGTTGCGCAATGCGCGCTGGAGCGTGTCCCTGGACCAGGCCTTTCCGGAAGTCATCCGCGCCTGTGCCGAACCCCGCCCGGACCAGCCCGGTACCTGGATTTCGCCGGCCATGATCGAGGCCTATGAAGGCCTCTTCCACGCTGGCCATGGCCACTCGGTGGAGATCTGGCGGGACGACCAGCTGATCGGCGGCCTCTACGGGCTGCAGCTGGGCCGGGTATTTTTTGGCGAATCCATGTTTTCGCGCGAGCCCGATGCTTCCAAGGCCGCATTATTCACGCTGAGCGCGTTGCGCGGTGAGCTGGGCATTCGTCTGCTGGATGCCCAGGTGGACTCGGGGCATCTTCGTTCGCTGGGCGCCGAGCTCATCACGCGCACCCGATTCGAGCACTACCTGGCACAGTGGGTGCACGGACCCTCCACTCATCCGGGACCACGCCCCGCTCGGCCCCTGGCCGAGCTGACGGGCTGAGTCTTCAATAGGAAAGTGCCGGGATGCCGGGTTACACTCGGGGCAGATATGACCACAGGCGGTGCTTATGAGCAGTCTGTCCACATTGCGGTTTTTCACCACGCCGGCTCATCCCTGCAGTTACCTGGAGGACCGCCAGGCGACCACGCTCTTCGTTGATCCGCGTGCTCGCATTACCCCCGAGCTCTACAGTGAACTGTCGCGGCACGGCTTCCGGCGTAGCGGCGAATTTATCTACCGTCCGCACTGCCAGGGCTGCGATGCCTGTATTCCCGCCCGCATCGCTGTCGACGAATTCCAGCCCCGGCGTCGGCACAAGCGCACCATCCGCGCCAACAATGATCTGAGTGTGGAACAGGAACCCGCCGCCTTTTCCCTGGAGCATTACCGTCTCTATGCCCGATACATTGAGACGCGGCACGCCGACGGGGACATGTATCCGCCCTCCGAAGAGCAATTCTGCAGCTTCCTCATGAGCGACTGGAGCGACACGCGCTTCTATTCGTTCCGCCTGGACGGTCGCCTGGTGGCCGTCGCGGTGGCGGACCGCTTGCGCGACGGCCTGTCCGCGGTTTATACCTATTTCGATCCGGATCTGGATCAACGCAGCCTGGGCAATCGCGCCATTCTGTGGCAGATCGATGAATGCCGGCGACTGGGGCTGCCCTATCTGTATCTCGGCTACTGGGTCCCGCCCTGCCAGAAGATGGCGTACAAGCGCGATTTCCAGCCCTTCGAGATCCTCATCGACGGCGTCTGGCAGCGCTACCAGCCCGAATAGCGGCACGCGAGCGTTGCAAGTCCCTCTTGCTCGACAGAACGGCGCACGGTTTTGCGCAGCCCGGCCTTTTCCGGCACAATTGCGCCTCCTTGAGTGGAGCTACCCAGGATAAGCAACCGCATGGCGAAAGAAGAGCAGATCGAACTCGAAGGCGTGGTGGAGGAAACACTGCCCAACACCATGTTCCGGGTCAAACTGGACAACGGACACACCATCATTGCCCATATCTCCGGCAAGATGCGCAAACACTATATCCGTATTCTTACCGGCGACCGTGTCCGCGTGGAAATGTCACCCTATGACCTGAGCAAGGGTCGCATCACCTTCCGCATGAAATAACGGCGAACGCCGGGTTTCCGGGGATCCTCTCCCCTCGTCCTTTCCCATCCCCGCATGAAAAAGGCCCCGCTCCCCTGGCGGGGAACGGGGCCCTGGCTGCATCCGGCAGCCGCCGCGGTCAGACCGGCTCGGCCTGCTCTTCCTCAATGGACAGATCCAGGTTGTCGTTGCGCACGCGCACGTGAACGGTGCCGCCATTTTCGGAGAGTTCACCGAAGAGCAACTTGTCCGCCAGCGGCTTCTTGACCTGCTCCTCGATCAGCCGCGCCATGGGCCTTGCCCCCATGGCCGGATCATAGCCGTGCTCAGCCAGCCAGTCCCGTGCCTCCTGATCCACGTCCAGCACCACGGCACGTTCATCCAGCTGTGCCTGGAGTTCGGTGAGGAACTTGTCCACCACGCCCAGGATGACTTCGCGATCCAGGGCATGGAACTGGATGATGGCATCCAGCCGGTTGCGGAACTCCGGTGTAAAGGTTTTCTTGACCATCTCGCCGGCATCGCTGCTGTGGTCCTGGGTGCGGAAACCGATGGACGGCCGGTTCAGCGCTTCGGCGCCCGCGTTCGTCGTCATGATCAGGATGACGTTGCGGAAGTCCGCCTTGCGGCCGTTGTTGTCCGTCAGGGTGGCATTGTCCATGACCTGAAGCAGGATATTGAACACCTCCGGATGCGCCTTCTCGATCTCGTCGAGCAGGAGCACGCAGTGCGGCGTCTTGGTGACCGCCTCGGTCAGCAAACCGCCCTGGTCATAACCGACATAGCCCGGGGGCGCGCCGATCAGACGGCTGACCGTGTGGCGCTCCATGTACTCGGACATGTCGAAGCGCACCAGCTCCACGCCCATGGCCCGCGCCAGCTGACGCGAGACCTCGGTCTTGCCCACGCCCGTGGGCCCGGAGAACATGAAACTGCCCACCGTCTTGTTCTCACCGCGCAATCCGGCCCGCGAGAGTTTGATGGCGGCGGCAATGGACTCGATAGCCTCGTCCTGACCGAAGACGGTCATCTTGAGATCGCGCTCGAGGTGCTGGAGCACTTCCTTGTCCGACGAAGACACGGTCTTGGGCGGAATCCGCGCGATCCGCGCCACCATGTCTTCCACTTCGTGCACATCCACCACCTGCTTGCGGTCTTCTTCCGGGCGCAGGCGCTGCCAGGCGCCGACTTCATCGATCACGTCAATGGCCTTGTCCGGCAGATAACGGTCATTGATATAACGTGCCGACAGCTCGGCGGCTGTCTGCAACGCCTCGTCGGTGTATTCCAGATGATGGTGCTTCTCGAAACGGCTCTTCAGGCCCTTCAGGATGCCCACGGTTTCGTCCACGCTGGGCTCGATCACGTCGATCTTCTGGAAGCGCCGGGACAGGGCCCGATCCTTTTCGAAGATGCCGCGATACTCCTCGAACGTGGTCGAGCCCATGCACTTGATCTCGCCCGAGGCGAGCATGGGCTTGAGCAGGTTGGACGCATCCATAACGCCACCCGAGGCCGCGCCGGCACCAATCACGGTATGAATCTCGTCGATGAACAAAATGCCGTTGTCCTGCTCTTTGAGCTCGTGAAGCAGCGCCTTGAAGCGTTTTTCGAAATCACCGCGGTACTTGGTCCCGGCGAGTAGCGCGCCCATGTCCAGCGAATAGACCACCGCATCCGCCAGGGGCTCGGGCACGCGCGCGTCCTCGATCATCCAGGCCAGGCCCTCGGCAATGGCCGTCTTGCCCACGCCCGCCTCGCCCACCAGCAAAGGATTGTTCTTGCGGCGGCGACACAGGATCTGGGCAGCACGATCGATTTCGTGCTCGCGCCCCACGAGCGGGTCGATACGATCCTCGCGGGCCATGGTGTTCAGATTGATGGCATAGTTTTCCAGCGCCGTGGGCGCGGCATCTTCGTCCTGTTCCCCGGAAAGATGTTCCGCGGCCTGTTCACCCTCCTCGTCACTGTCATGCGCGCTCGAAATCCCGTGCGAGAGGAAGTTCACCACATCCACGCGGCTGATATTCTGCGCGCCCAGGAAATACACGGCCTGGCTTTCCTGCTCGCTGAAGATCGCCACGAGCACATTGGCGCCGGTCACCTCGCGTTTGCCCGACGACTGCACATGAAAGACGGCGCGCTGCAATACGCGCTGAAAACCCAAGGTGGGCTGGGTGTCACGCTCACTGTCGTCGGACGAAATCAGCGGTGTGTTCTCGTCAATGAAGCGTTCCAGCGACTCGCGCATCTCCACAAGGTCCGCCCCACAGGCGTTAAGCACTTCGGCGGCGGCGGCATTGTCCAGAAGCGCCAGCAGCAGGTGCTCGACGGTCATGAACTCATGACGGTGGGCCCGGGCGTGTCGAAACGCCTCGTTCAGGCTGTGTTCCAGTTCTCTGCTGAGCATCTTGTCACCTCTTGCGGCGCTCTACTACGTAAGGGTTCGACCCGGCATTTTCAAGCCTGTTCGACCTGACACAGCAACGGATGCTGATTTTCCCGCGCATAATCCACCACCTGATCCGCCTTGGTCTCCGCCACATCCCGGGTGAAAACCCCGCATGTGGCCCGCCCTTCCGTGTGCACCGTCAACATCACCTGGGTGGCCTTTTCACGATTCATGCCGAAAAAGCGCTCCAGCACTTCGACGACAAACTCCATGGGGGTGTAGTCATCGTTGAGCATGACCACCTTGTACATGGGTGGTTCCTGGGTCCGGGGCCGGGCCTCCTCCACAGCCAGATCATCATCGTGATCCGGGCGTTCCGGCTCCTCGGGAGGTTCCTGATTGCCCATAACCGGTTTCCAGGCGCGCATCAGACTCCGTTTGCGGTACATCTCTACTTCCAAGGTTTTATACCTCTGCCGACCATGGAGCAACCCCGTTATTCCGGTCCCTGCCACCATTACGACGACCGGTGGACACGTCCGTCAAACGGGGGTTGACACCCTGTCGTGCTTGGTGAATTGTTATACAGACCAACCCGTGAAGACGGCGTCGGTGGCGTCTTCCGCCATCGATCCCCGCGGGCTCGATAATAATAACGAAAGCCATCGGAAAGGCGGGGGTATCACCATGGCTACCGGCAAGGTGAAATGGTTCAACAACGCCAAGGGGTACGGGTTCATTCGCCCCGATGAGGGGGGCGAGGATCTCTTCGTGCACTATTCCTATATTCGGATGGACGGCTTCAAGAGTCTCAAAGCCGGCCAGCCCGTCGAGTTCGAGGTTCAGGAAGCGGCCAAGGGCTACCATGCCGTGAACCTGCTGCCGCTCGAACAGCCGGCCGGGCACCGTGGCGCCGACCATGCCGACCCGGGTGCCGGACAACGACGCGCGGAATAAGCGCCGCCGCTGCCGCCATCGGAAATGACCGTGGCCGAACCAGGCCTCTCAGGCTCAAGCATGGCTACAGGGCCATATGTTCGATCACGGCGTCACCGAACTCGGAGCACTTGAGCAGGGTGGCATCGGGCATCAGGCGCTCGAAGTCATAGGTCACCGTCTTGGCCGCGATAGCACCGGCCATGCCCTGAATAACCAGGTCGGCCGCATCGAACCACTCCAGATGCCGCAGCATCATTTCCGCCGACAGGATCAGTGAACCCGGATTCACCTTGTCCTGGCCGGCGTATTTGGGCGCCGTGCCGTGCGTGGCCTCGAACATGGCCACGGCCCCGCCGATGTTCGCGCCGGGCGCGATCCCGATACCGCCGACTTCCGCCGCCAGGGCATCGGAGATGTAGTCCCCGTTGAGATTGAGCGTGGCCACAACACTGAAATCGGATGGACGCATCAGGATCTGCTGCAGGAAAGCGTCCGCAATCGCGTCCTTGATCACGATATCGCGGCCCGTGCGCGGGTTCTTCATGACATGCCAGGGTCCACCGTCCAGCGGTTCCGCCCCATAACGCTCGGCGGCCAGCTCATAGCCCCACTGGGCAAAGGCCCCTTCCGTGTACTTCATGATGTTGCCCTTGTGCACCAGCGTCACCGAGTCCCGATCGTTGTCGATGGCGTACTGGATGGCCTTGCGCACCAGGCGCTGAGTCCCCTCGCGGGACACCGGCTTGATACCGATGCCGCAGCCTTCCGGGAAACGGATCTGGGTCACGCCCATTTCCTCACGCAGGAAGCGGATCAGCTTGGTGGCCTCGGGGCTGTCGGCGGGCCACTCGATGCCGGCATAGATGTCCTCGGAGTTCTCGCGGAAGATCACCATGTCGGTGAGCTCCGGATGCCGTACCGGGCTCGGGACCCCTTCGAACCAGCGTACCGGCCGCATGCAGGTATAGAGATCCAGTTCCTGGCGCAGGCCCACATTGAGCGAGCGGTAGCCGCCGCTCACCGGCGTGGTCAGCGGGCCCTTGATGCCCACCAGGAATTCGCGCATGGCTTCCAGGGTTTCTTCGGGCAGCCAGTTGTCCGGACCGTACACCTTGGTGGCTTTCTCCCCGCAGAAGATCTCCATCCAGGTAATGCTGCGCTTGGTGCCATAGGCCTTCTCGACGGCCGCGTTCACCACCTTCTGCATGGTGGGCGTAATATCTTCGCCCACGCCGTCACCCTCGATATAGGGGATAATGGGATGGTTGGGCACATTCAGGGACAGATCACCATTGATCGTGATCTTGTCGCCATCCACCGGAACGGTGATCTTCTCGTATCCCATCTATTCAACTCCCTCCGGAACAACAATAATTCTCTACAACGCGATGCATGCATCACGCCACGGACGCCCCCGATTTGAACCCGGCGGCGTTGCCGGGCAAAAAATACGCGTCATCTGAGGTGCGCGAGCAGGCCGCGGGGCCGCCCCGCGCGCAATTCGCGGGCGAGTATATCATCGCCGACGCGCGCATGCCTGACTCGAGAAACCGGATGCCATGGTTTTTTCGTCCATCTCCGGGGTGCTGTTCCCACAGCCTCCGCCGGGTTACCATCCGCATCCCGTTATTGCAAGCTCGCCGGCTTGAGGCAGCGTTCCGAGGTGTTCCGTTCATGAACAGTTTCGAGCCCCGCATTACCGTGGCCACGGTCGTGGAACAGGACGAGCGTTTGCTGTTTGTCCGCGAGCAGCAGCATGGCTCCGTCGTCATCAATCAGCCAGCCGGCCATGTGGAACACGGCGAGGCACTCACTCAGGCCGCCTTCCGTGAGACGCTGGAGGAAACCGCCTGGCGCGTGGAGATTACCGGTTGGCTGGGGGTCTATATCTTCCAGCCCGCGCCCGGTGCCGGGGTCTATCACCGCTACTGCTTTATCGGCGAACCGGTTAGCCGGGATGAGCAACAGCGTCTCGATGACGGCATCATTGAAACCCTGTGGCTGAATCCCGAGGAACTGGAAGCGGCCGCCGCCGAACACCGCAGTCCCCTGGTGGCGCAATGCGCTCGGGATTACCGCGCGGGCCGGCGGCTGCCCCTGGACGCCATTTACCAGCATCCCTGGCCCCTGCAGCAACGATGACCACGACCCCCTTCGACAAGGCGCCTCAAGACACCCGGGTAATCGTGGGACTATCCGGTGGCGTGGATTCGTCGGTGGCCGCCTGGCGGCTGCTGGAAGCCGGCTTCCGGGTCGAGGGCCTGTTCATGAAGAACTGGAACGAGGCGGACGGCGAACAATACTGCACCGCGCGCGAGGATCTCATGGACGCCACCCAGGTGGCGGGCGCCCTGGGCATCGAACTGCATACCATCAACTTTGCCGAGGAATACTGGGACCGGGTGTTCGAGCACTTCCTGGCCGAATACCGGGCCGGACGCACCCCCAACCCGGACATCCTCTGCAACAAGGAAATCAAGTTCGCCGCCTTTCTGGACCACGCGGCGAGCCTGGGCGCCGACGCCATTGCCACGGGTCACTACGCTCGCGTGGAATACAGCGGCGAAGCCGCCCGTCTGCTGCGCGGCCTTGACCGCAACAAGGACCAGAGCTATTTCCTCCACGCGGTAGACGGCGAACGTTTCACACGCACCCTCTTCCCGCTGGGGGATCTGGACAAGGGCGAAGTCCGCACGATCGCGCGGGAACAGGGCTTCGCCAATCACGACAAGAAGGACTCCACGGGCATCTGCTTCATCGGCGAGCGCCGCTTCAAGGATTTTCTGGAGCACTATATCCCGGCGCAGCCCGGCCCCATCGAGGATGAAAACGGACAGGTCATGGGTGAACACGACGGACTGATGTTCCACACCCTGGGCCAGCGCCAGGGCCTGGGCATTGGCGGGCGTTCCGGCGGTGGTTCAGCGCCCTGGTATGTGGCGGCCAAGGATCTGGAACGCAATGTGCTCGTGGCCGTCCAGGGTCAGGACCATCCCCTGTTGTTCAGCACCCGTGCGAGCACAGGGCCCATGCACTGGGTGACCGGGGCACCGGCGAAGTGGCCTCTCCGCGTCACGGCCAAGACCCGGTACCGCCAGCCGGATCAGCTCTGTTCCGTGGAACCCGGCGAGCACGGCGGCGTCCGGGTAACCTTTGATGACCCCCAGCGGGCCGTGACACCGGGCCAGTCGGTGGTCTTCTATGACGGCGAATACTGTCTGGGCGGCGGCGTAATCGAGGAGACCGCATGAGTCACAGTCCCGATGAGCAGCAAGTCATTGCCCTGGCGGCCATTTTTCAGGCCGCCGTGCTCGCCGACCGCCTGGCCCACGGCTATCAGGCTCATCCCGGTTCCGTGGGTGTGCTCACCGAATCCGTGCTGAGCCTGGACTCCACCAGCGTGGACGAGGTCTTCCCGGACCCGACGGTGCTCGACACCGGGCTGTCCGCGCTGGAACAGGTGTTGCGCCAGGGCCAGGACAAGGACAACAACCGCCCCGTCGCCTACACGCTGGGGCTGGTTCAGCTGGCTCACCGCTTGCGCAAGAACAGCGCCCTGACCGATATCCTGCGCAACCGACTGGAAGCACTGCGTGCCCAGCGGCCGCATTTCGACGACCCTGCGGACAGCAATTTCTGCCACCGCCTGGCGGGCATTTATCAGGATACGCTGGGCACGCTGCGCTTTCGCATTCGGGTACAGGGCGAGCCAGACTATCTCAATAACGAGGATACGGCCGCGCGGATCCGCGCGCTCTTTCTCGCGGGCATTCGTGCCGCCTTTCTCTGGCAGGGGGCCGGGGGACGTCGCTGGCACTTCCTCACCCGCCGGCCCCGATTACTACGGGCGTTGGAGCAGGTAAAGAACAATAAAATCAGAAACCTGCATTAAACTGTTAAAGTAGCTTCGAGGTAAGATTCTGCTCGATTCCCGTCTTCTTTATCCGGGGAAATCGTGTAAAATCCGCGCTCCGGACGCCACTGAGCAAGGAGCCCGTCCATGGCCTCTGATCCCCATCCACTGACCGCGCTCTCGCCGGTGGACGGCCGCTACGCCGGCAAGTGCGACGCCCTGCGCGCCATCACCAGCGAATACGGGCTCATCCGCAACCGGGTAACCGTGGAAGTACGCTGGCTGGAACAGCTCGCCGCGCAACCGGAAATCGCCGAAGTCCCCGCCTTCAGCACCGACGCAAAGCAACGGCTGGATCAGCTGGTGGCGGATTTCAGCCTGGCCGACGCGGAACACATCAAGTCCATCGAGTCCACCACCAATCATGACGTCAAGGCGGTGGAATACTTCCTCAAGGAACGCATCGCCGATCAGCCGGAACTGGCTGCCGTAAGCGAGTTCGTCCACTTTGCCTGCACCTCCGAGGACATCAACAACCTGGCCTATGGCCTCATGCTCACCGAGGCGCGCGCGCAACTGCTGCCGCGCATGGATGCCGTGATCGACACGCTGCGCGAGCACGCCCATGCGCTGGCGGATACGCCCATGCTCGCGCGCACCCACGGCCAATCCGCTTCGCCCACCACCGTGGGCAAGGAATTCACCAATGTGGTCGCCCGGCTGGAGCGCCAGCGCGCGCAATTCGCCGCCGTGGAGCTGCTCGGCAAGATCAATGGCGCCGTGGGCAACTATAACGCCCACCGGGTCGCCTATCCGGAAACGGACTGGCCGGCGCTGGCGCAGGACTTTGTCACCGCCCTGGGACTGGGTTTTAATCCCCGCACCACCCAGATCGAGCCCCATGACTGTGTGGCCGAATACTTCCACGCCCTCATGCGCTTCAACACCGTGCTGGTGGATTTCAACCGGGATATCTGGGGCTATATTTCGCTGGGCTATTTCGGCCAGAAAACGGTGGCGGACGAGGTGGGCTCGTCCACCATGCCCCACAAGGTCAATCCCATCGATTTCGAAAACGCCGAAGGCAATCTGGGTATGGCCAACGCGCTCATGGATCACCTGGCCGCCAAACTGCCCGTATCCCGGTGGCAGCGCGATCTCACCGACTCCACGGCGCTGCGCAATCTGGGTGTGGGACTGGCCCATACCCTGATTGCGCTGGAGGCCACGCTCAAGGGACTGGGCAAGCTGGAGGTGAGCACGGAACACCTTTCGCGGGATCTGGACGATGCCTGGGAAGTTCTGGCCGAGCCGGTCCAGACGGTGATGCGCCGCTACGGCGTGAAAGAGCCCTATGAAAAACTCAAGAAACTCACACGCGGTCAGGGCATCACGCAAGAGAAGCTCCGGGCCTTCATCGACGACCTGGACATCCCGGAAGAAGCACGCGAGCGTCTGCGGGCCCTGACACCGGCACGCTACACCGGCAACGCGGCCCAACAGGCCCGCGAGGACGGATGAATCCGGCACTGCCCGCATTCCGCCTGCCGCTTCCCGCGGACGAGTTTCTGAGCCGGTACTGGCAACGCGAGCCCCTGGTTCTGCGCGGCGCCGCCGACGGGCTGGACCATCCGGAGCCCGACCTTCTGGCCGGACTCGCTCTGGAGCCGGGTGTGGAGGCGCGCCTGGTGCGTGGCTCCGAGGAACAAGGCTGGTCACTGCAACACGGGCCCTTCAGCGAGGATGAGCTCACCGCCCTGCCCGAGCGCGACTGGACACTCCTGGTGCAGTCCGTGGACTGTTATCTCACCGAGGTTTCGCTTCTGCTCGACAGTTTTGACTTTCTGCCCGCCTGGCGGTTGGACGACATCATGATCAGCGTCGCCGGTGATGGCGGCGGCGTGGGCCCGCATTTCGACCGTTACGATGTCTTTCTGGTGCAGGCCCGGGGCCGTCGGCGCTGGAAGCTGGGCCCGGTCTGCGATCCGTACACACCCCAGCGCGACGCGGGCGGCCTGCGGCTGCTGCAGGACATGCCCGTGACCGATGAGTTCGTGCTGGACCCGGGGGATGTGCTCTATGTCCCGCCCTGGCGTGCCCATTGGGGGGTCGCCGAGGGCGGCGACTGCGTCACCTGGTCCGTGGGGTTTCGCGCGCCGTCGGCCGTGGAGCTGCTGGAACGGCTCACGGACACGGCCCTGAGCCGGGCACCGGAACAGCTCTGGACGGATGCGGGCCGCCCCACACCGGATTCGCCCGCACGCCTGGAAGACGGCGACCGTCAGGCCCTGGCCCGAACCGGAACCGCACTGCTGGACGACCCGAGCGTCCGCGCCGAGGCGCTGGGGGCATTATTGAGCGAGCCACGCCAGGCCAGTCTCGACTTCGCGGTCGATATGGGGCATATTCTCGCCGGCGGGCCGGATACCGCCCTGGTACGCCACGGCGGCGTGCGACTGGTGTTCCAGGACGGCGAACAGGGCCCCGAGCTCTGGCTTAACGGCCAACGCCGCGTACTGGCCCGGGACGAGACCGACCTGGCGGAACTGCTTGCCCGCAAACGGCGCATCACCGAGGCGGAGCTTGCGGAGGTTCTCACGCCGGGTGGCGAAGCGTTACTGGAGGAATGGATCAATGACGGCTACTTCGAACGCGCCTGAAGCCGACAACACGGACGTCCGGATTGAACGGGTCTTCTGGCCCGATCATGAAGCGGATCTGACCACCGTCCGTCAGACAGTTTTCGTCGAGGAACAGGGGGTGCCCGAAAACCTAGAGTGGGACGGCGAGGACGCGGAGTCCATCCACTTTCTCGCCCGCGCCGGCGACAGTACACCCATCGGCTGTGTCCGCCTGCTGCCTTCCGGGCAGATCAGCCGCCTGTCCGTGATTGAATCCTGGCGTCACCAGGGCATCGGCAAGGCGCTGCTGGATGCAGTGGAAGACGAGGCCCGGCAACGCTCCATGCCCGAGATCTACCTTCATGCGCAGACGCAGGCCACCCATTTCTATGAAGCCGCCGGATTCAGCGTCAGCGGCGGGATCTTTATCGAGGCGGACATTCCCCACCGGCAGATGTTCAAGGATCTGCGATGAACGGCGACGACCCGGAAAGTCCGCAAGGTGAAAGACGACTCGCGAATCCGGAAGACCTGGCCGCGGCCGTGGATCAGGTGCTGGAACAAGCCCGGCGCACTGTGCGCATCCTGGCACCACAACTCGATATCACCCTGCTGAACCGCTCGGTCCCCCTGGAGGCGCTGGCCCGCCTGAGCCGCAGCCGGTACGCCCGTATCCGCGTGCTGCTGGAAGAATCCGGCCCAGCCCTGCGTTCCGGCCATGGCCTGATTGATCTGGTCCAGCGTTTTCCCAGTTCCATGGAAATGCGCCTGCTGGGCCCGGAAGACCGGGGACGCCGCGACGCCTGGATCATCGCCGACGAAAGCGCGCTGGTGTATCGCCCGGACCACCACCGGCTGGCCGACGGCCACCTGGATCTCCAGGACGTGCGGCTGGCTCCGAAACTGGCCCGCGACTTCGATGAGTGGTGGGAGCGCGCGGAACCGGATCCGGATTTGCGTCGCCTCTATATTTGAGCCCTGTTCACACGCGCGAAAACTGGTTCATGATCCGCTGCTTGGCACGTTCATAGCGACGCGTGGAAATGCTGCCGCTGTCATGCAACCGCCGGTGCTCGGCCATGATCGCCGGCAGCCGGTCCCGCCCCTGCGGCAAGAGCCAGTGCGCGCCCTCGATGCGCTCGCTCAACAGGTCCGCGAACGGCCGGGTATCCGCGCCGGGTTCCAGCACAAACACCGGGACACGACCCACATGGGTATAAAACACCCATTGATACCGCGAGCGGCGCAACGCCTGAAACGCCGTCAGACCCCCCACGGCCAGCATTCCCGAACCAAGCAGCAGCAAGCCGAAGGCCATGGCACCCATGCCCGCGCACAGCACCGTTACCGTGACGGCAATCCAGCGCCAGGCGATTACACGGTGGGGCACCGGACCGGCTTCCAGAAAGGCCAGATTGAATACCGCCCGCCGTTGCTGCCCCTTGCGCCCTTCCCGCACTTCCGGGAAATGGCCGTTGAACAGGGCAAAACTGCGGCTATAGCGCTTGAGACGGCTCTGCTGCGCAAAGCTGGATTCCAGGCGCCAGCGCTCCAGCGGTGGCAGTTGAACGAGCTCCTCGGGCATGCGCCTCGTGCCCGGCGCTTGGTCCATGACAATTTCGGTATCCGGTTTCGCCACAGCCATGGCCAACGCTACGGTCTAATACGTTTATAGTATGCTAGGAGTCAGAGTAAGCCGTTAATATGAACCATCTAACAAAATACCGAAAACGCACGTTGGTCCCAGAGTCAGCACGAAACGGCCTCAACGCCCCGCCCGCCGAGATCGCAGGACAGGCGGTACAGCGAATGACCGCTTTGATGATACTTGCGCTCGAAATCGGTGTCCGGGTCTTCCGGTGTGAAGGGCTCCGGTTCCGTGGAACGATAACCCGCGCGTTCCAGCGCCAGCGCCATCTCCTCCAGATAGAGCCGCCAGTTGCTGCGCACGTCCAGCCAACCGCCCAGCGCCAGCAGATCCGGAAATACGGGATGCCCATGCCAGCGCCGACCCAGATGGGCGGGCTTGGGCCAGGGATTGGGATAGAGCAGATGATGCTGGTCGAGTGACCAGCCGCAGGCCCGTGCGAGCCGCCAGAAATCCGCGCATTCCGCGCGGAGCAACAGTAGATTGCCGGGCAGCCGGAACCGGTGCGAAGCCCGGCTCACCCGCGCGCGGGATTGATCCAGCCCGATCACCAGCGCCCCGGGTTGAGCTTCAGCCAGGCGCACCGACGACAACGCCGTGCCGCAGCCCGAATCCAGGATCAGCGGCCGCTCGAGCCCGGCCTCCCGACGCCACCGTGCCGCGCATTCAAAGGCCGCGCGATTGTGCTCCGCCACCGGCGCCCGCCAATGGCGGCCGAGATGACGATCGACCTTGTCCGCCAGACCCGGATGCGGACCGGTCTGGCTGGAAACCGGAACCCGGCTGCCATCATGCACCGGCACGGTCGCTCAAAACTTCAACTCCTTTTTCACCAGGCTCAGCCGCCGAAACGCTGCTTGAGCTCCCGGCGCCGCCGGTGGAGCACCGGCTCGGTGTAGCCGCTGGGCTGTTCACAGCCCTTGAACACCAGATCACAGGCGGCCTGGAAGGCCACACTGTCATCGAAGTTGTCGCTCATGTTGCGGTAGGTGGGATCGCCCGCGTTCTGCTTGTCGACCACCTCGGCCATGCGTTTCATGGTCTCGGTGACCTGCTGCTCCGAGCAGATGCCGTGATAGAGCCAGTTGGCGATGTGCTGGCTCGAGATCCGGCAGGTGGCGCGGTCCTCCATCAGGTTGCTGTCCGTGATATCCGGCACCTTGGAGCAACCCACGCCCTGCTCGATCCAGCGCACCACATAGCCGAGAATCCCCTGGGCATTGTTGTCCAGCTCCTGCTGGATCTCGTCCGCCGAGAGCTCGCGCTCGAGCAGCGGAATGGTGAGCAGATCATCCAGCGAGGCGCGGTCGCGCTTTTCGATCTCCGCCTGCACGGCCATGACATCGATCTGGTGATAGTGCATGGCATGGACGGTTGCGGCGGTGGGCGACGGCACCCAGGCGCAGTTGGCGCCGGCACTGGGGTGGTTGGTCTTGGCTTCCCACATGGCCGTCATTTCGTCCGGCTTGGGCCACATGCCCTTGCCGATCTGGGCCTTGCCGCGCAGCCCGCATTCCAGGCCGATGTCCACGTTCCAGTTCTCATAGGCCTGGATCCAGGGCTGGGCCTTCATCTCGCCCTTGCGGACCATGGGCCCGGCTTCCATGGAGGTGTGGATCTCGTCGCCGGTGCGGTCGAGGAAGCCGGTGTTGATGAAAATGGTGCGTTCGCGCGCTTCGCGGATACAGGCCTTGAGGTTGACCGTGGTGCGGCGTTCCTCGTCCATGATGCCGATCTTGAGGGTGTTGCGCTCCAGACCCAGGGCGTCTTCGACGCGCGCGAACAGGTTCACGCTGAAGTTCACTTCCTCCGGGCCATGCATCTTGGGCTTGACGATATAGACCGAGCCCGCGGGGCTGTTGCGAATGCCGCCGGTGCCCTTGAGATCATGAATCGCGGCGAGACTGGTGATCATGCCATCCAGAATGCCCTCGGGCACTTCCTCGCCCTGATAAAGCACGGCATCGTTGGTCATCAGATGACCCACATTGCGCACCAGCATGGTGGAGCGGCCCTGCAGGGCAAACGGTTGCCCGTCGGGAGCGACGTACTCGCGGTCTGGATGCATGGTGCGCGTGAGCGTCTGGCCGCCCTTTTCGAAACGCTCTTCCAGGTTGCCCTTCATCAGGCCCAGCCAGTTGCGATACACCTCCGCCTTTTCCTCGGCGTCCACGGCAGCGACGGAATCCTCGGCGTCCTGAATGGTGGTGATCGCCGATTCCAGCACCAGGTCCTTGACGTGCGCCGCGTCATCCCGGCCGATGGGATGCTCGGAGTCGATCTGGATTTCGGCATGCAAGCCGTTATTGACCAGCAGCACGGCTTCCGGGGCGCCGGCATCGCCACGATAGCCGACAAAGGCAGTCTCGTCTTTCAGACCGCTGGCACCGGAGCCGGTTTTCACCACCAGCTTGCCATTGTCTACATGGTAAAGGGTGGCATCGCTGTGCGAGCCCTGCGCCAACGGGAAATGCTCATCCAGGAATCCGCGGGCCCAGGCGATCACCTTCTCGCCGCGTTTGGGATTATAGGCACCGCCCTTCTCCGCACCGTCGGTTTCGGGAATCATGTCCGTGCCATAGAGGGCGTCATAAAGGCTGCCCCAGCGCGCATTGGCGGCATTCAGGGCAAAGCGGGCATTGCGCACGGGCACCACCAGCTGTGGCCCGGCCACGGTGGCGATCTCCGGGTCCACCTTGTCCGTGGACACCTGAAAGTCTTCCCCCTCGGGCTGCAGATAGCCGATATCGGTGAGGAACTGCTTGTATTCCTCCAGGTCGATCTTCTGACCGCGGCGCTCACGGTGCCAGGCATCGATCTTGTCCTGGATTTCCACGCGCTTTTCCAGCAACTCCCGGTTGCGGGGGCTGAAATCGGCCAGAATGCGCTCCAGTTCGGCCCAGAAGTGGTCCGCTTCCACGCCCGTGCCGGGGATGATTTCCTGTTCCACCACCTGGTGCAGCTCGGGGGCGATTTCCAGGGCCCCTTTCTGAATACGATCGCTCATAATGCCTTGCCCTCGTTTGCCACGATTCAGGGGATGCGCCTGCATCCGCGAGCGCGGATTCTAGCGCAAACGGCGGCCCGGTTCATGGGGCCGGCGAGACCGGCGGGTCAGGGTAACAGGCTGTTGGCAGTCCCCTTGCGCACTCAGGCTTTCAGGCTGAGTACGCAAGGGGTTGTTCAACGGCCTGTAAGGTTGACCACATTCAGGCGGTCGTCGGCCGGTGGGGTGTCCACCTCCACGCCCGCTTCCAGCCCGGCGAAATCAAACAGCTCCGGGTCCGCCAGCTGGGACGGAGCCACATTCTGCATGGCCTTGAAGATCGACTCCACGCGGCCCGGATACTGGCGGTCCCAGTCATTGAGCATGGCCTTGACCGCCTGGCGCTGGAGGTTTTCCTGGGAGCCGCACAGGTTGCAGGGAATGATGGGAAACTCTTTCCATTCGGCAAATTCGGCAATGTCCTTCTCGCGCGAATAGGCCAACGGCCGGATGACGATATTCTTGTCGTCGTCGCTGCGCAGCTTGGGGGGCATGGCCTTCATCTTGCCGTTGAAAAACATGTTCAGAAACAGCGTCTCGACCATGTCGTCGCGGTGGTGCCCCAATGCCACCTTGGTGGCCCCGATCTCGCGGGCGAAGCTGTAGAGATTGCCCCGGCGCAGGCGCGAGCACAGCGCGCACATGGTTTTGCCTTCCGGCACCTTCTCCTTGACGATCGAATAGGTGTCGCGCTCGAGGATGTAATAGGGAACGCCCTGCTCTTCCAGATACTCCGGCAGCACATGCTCGGGGAAATCCGGCTGTTTCTGGTCAAGGTTCACCGCGATCAGTTCAAAACGCACGGGCGCGTTGTGCTGGAGATTGCGCAGGATCTCCAGCATGGTATAGGAGTCCTTGCCGCCGGACAGGCACACCATGATCTTGTCGCCGTCCTGAATCATGTCGAAATCGGCGATGGCCTTGCCCGTCTCGCGACGCAACTTCTTCTGCAGCTTGTTGAAGCGGAGCTTGTCCTTGTGTTCGGCGGTAGCACTCATCAGGTTACTTGTACGCGGCGGATCAGTTTGCGGAAAAGCGCCGGGCACCAGCGATGCAGATAGAGCCCGGCGCGCTCACGGCCGGCAATGATAACCTGCTCGCGCTCGCGCTGCACAGCGCGAACCAACCGGTGGGCACAATCTTCCGGCGCCATGCCCGCCTCCTGAGCGGTATCCATATGGCCCTGGCTGGCGCCATCCCCGGTCAGTGCATGCAGGGGCAGCTCCGTGCGGATGAAACCGGGCATGGCCAGCAGCACCCGGATGCCCCGGTCATGCTCCTCGGCACGCAGGGCGTCAAACCAGCCGTGCAGCGCATGCTTGCTGGCCGCATAGGCAGAACGCAGGGGCGTGCTCAGTTCGCCCACCAGGCTGGTAACCACGACCACCATGCCCCCGCCACGCTCAACCATGCCCGGCAGAACCGCCTTGCTCAGCGCCAGGGTGCCGAAAAAATTGATATCCATCAGGCGCCGGTCCACGGACAGATCGGTGTCGCGCACCAGCGACCGCTGGCTCACACCGCCATTGTTGATCAGGATATCCACACCGCCGGTGGCAGCCGTGACCTCGTCCACCAGTCCCGGGAAGGTTTCCGGCCGGGTCAAATCCAGCGGCACCACCTGATGGCGTTCTGCGTGATCCAGGCCGGCCCGGACCCGCTCTAGTTCATCCCCTCGCCGGGCGGAGAGCACCAGGCGCGCGCCCCGACCAGCCAGTTCGCGTGCCACGGCTTCTCCGATGCCGCTGGAAGCACCGGTGATCCAGACGGTCTTGTCACGCAATTCCATGAGCTGGCCCCTGAAATTATTTGGCCGGAATCATCTCCTGACGGCTCCAGACTGTAAACCCGTCACAGGGGCCAATCTCCGATCCCACCACAAAGGAAACAGGATAAGGCTGACAAATCTGTTGGGAAGATTCCCCAAAAGGGTTTCCATCAAAACCGCGTGGGAGGAAACCCGGCCCGATTTTAAAAACCACAGAGAACACAGAGATCACAGAGCCCGATTTTTCAATCTCTGTGCTCTCTGTGATCTCTGTGGTTTTAATCAAGAGCGAAGCTGGCCCTACTTCAGCTCGCTGGACGACAGCCCCAGCTGCTGACGGGCCACGATCAGCTGCTGGATCTGCTGGGTGCCTTCGAAGATGTCGATGATCTTGGAATCGCGCGCGAGCTTCTCGAGCAGCTGTTCCTCGCTATAGCCCGCCTCGCCGCACAGCTCCACACACTTGAGCGTGATCGCGTTGCCCGTTCGCCCGGCCTTGGCCTTGCACATGGACGCTTCCTTCGAGTTTGCCTGGCCGTTATCGGCCATCCAGGCGGCCTTCCAGGTCATCAGGCGGGCCGCATCCAGATCCGCCTCCATGCGATAAATCTCCGCTTCCAGCGCCGAGCTGTTATAAAGTGATTTCGAGAAATCGGCCGCAACCCCTTCTTTTTCCAGGATTTCCCGGGTCATCTCCAGTGCCGCGCGGGCCACGCCCAGTGCCATGGCCGCCACCTGGGGCCGCGTATTGTCGAAGGTCTGCATGACCCCGCCGAAGGCCTTCTTGCGCTCTTCCTCGGTCTGCGCGATCTCGGGCGAGCCCAGGATATGGTCGTAGGGAATGCGGCATTCAATCAGGGAGAAAGCGGCCGTATCGGATACGCGCAGGCCCATCTTGTCCTCCACGCGCACCAGCTTCATGCCCGGGTTGTCGCGCGGCACGATAAAGGACTTGATGGCCGCCTTGCCCTGGCTCTTGTCCAGGGTGGCCCAGATCACCACGGCATCGCAGCGCTGGCCCGCCGTGCAGTAGATCTTCTCGCCGTTGAGCACCCATTCGTCGCCGTCGAGCCGCGCCGTGGTCTGCACGGCCGCCGAATCGGAACCCGCTTCCGGCTCGGTAATGGCCATGGCGCAGTAGAGCGAGCCGAACTTTTCCTTCTGCTCCGGCGTACCCACGGCCTGGACGGCGGCATTGCCCAGGCCCTGGCCGGGAATGGACAGCATCAGGCCCACATCCCCCCAGCACATTTCCTCCACCGAGACGATGCCCTGGAGATTGGCGCCGTTTTTCACTTCATCGCCGCCGGACTTCTTGCCGTCGCCGCCCCGCATGCCCGCAGCCATCTGTCCAACAGGGTGCAACTCCTCAGGCGTGTCACAGTGCTCGATGCGGTCGTATTTGCGCGAAATGGGCCGGAAAACGGACTCCGCCAGCTGATGGGTCATCTGCCGCGTGTTCTGCAGCTTTTGCGGCAATTCCAGATTGATCATGCTCTATCTCCCTCAGACGACGGCCGTGCCTTCCAGAAGGCCCACGGAGCGCAGATTCCGGTACCACAGTTCCACCGGGTTATCCCGGATGAAACCGTGTCCGCCCATAAGCTGAACACCATTCGTGCCGATTTCCATGGCTTTCTCGGCACAACATACACGGGCCAGATAGGCCTCGCGGTGAAAATCCAGCCCCTGTTCGGCGCGGCTGGCGGCACGCCAGGTCAGTAATCGCATGGCCTCGAGTTCGATGTTGATGTTCGCCACCATGAAGGCCACGGATTGACGATAGGCAATGGGCTCGCCGAAGGCCTTGCGGTCCTTGACCCAGGGGGTGACATAGTCGAGCACGCCCTGGCACGACCCCACGGCCAGGGCACAGGTGCCGATGCGGGCCAGATCCACCAGCCGCTGCAGATTAAAGTGCGGCAGACGATGATCTTCCGGCACGGTCACGCCATCCAGCCGGACCGTCGCCGTTTCCATGGCGCGCAGGCCCATATAGGACTGCTCTTCGGCGCTGAGTCCGGCACTGCCCTGCTCCACCACAAAGGCCGCCGGGCCCTCGCCTTCGAGATGGGCGACCACCAGCATCTGCTCGGCCGAGGCGCCCAGGGGCACGAGCCGTTTTTCGCCCTCGATCTGATAGCCGTCGCCGGTCTTGCGGGCCCGGGTGCGCAATTGCGACGGCTCGAAGGTGGCCGTGCCTTCCATCAGCGCCACGGTGGCCGGAACGAATTCCTCGCGGGCCAGCGGTTCCAGAAAACGCCGTTGCTGTTCTTCCGTGCCGAAATCCAGCACCGCGTTCACAAAGGCCCGGGGTGTGACCATGGCCAGCGCCAGGGAAAAATCGCCCCAGGCCAGATCCTCGATGTTGAGCATGTTGGCCAGGGGCGAACGTTCCATGCCGGCGCCACCGGCGGCCTCCGGAATGGGCAACAGGGTCAGGCCCAGTTCGGCCGCGCGTCCGAGAAAGTCGGACGGCAGCGCGCCCGCTTCGTCCGCATCCCGGGCCTGTTCGCGCAACACATCCCGGGCATAGCGCTGCATGCTCTCGCGCGTAATGCGCTGTTCCTCGGTCAGTGACAGATCAAAGGGTGTGTCCTGATCCATGAAGGGGTCTCCACCTGGTGGCGGCGCTTGCCGATTAAACGCTCGTTTGATTTTAGTGATACTGACACAGCCCCTGCTGGCCCTCAAGTCCACCGCTGGTGTCTTTGCTGCCGCTGGCACAAGGCGTGTAGCGTTCCATACTGTACTGATGCCACGGATGCAATGCGGTTTCACGCAACGTCTCACGCCCCGGGATGATGACGCCACGGCGCTGCGCTTGCGCCGCCTCTTCATGGCGATCTATTCCTATCTTTTCGTCTGGGCCGGCACGGCGGCCGGTGTCCGACTGAATCTGTTTGCCGCGGACACCCCTCATCTGTATCTGTTCGGTGGCATATTGACCCTCAATGGAGTCTTCCTGGCCCTGATCCGTAGTGGCTACAGCAAGCGCTGGCGCGATCCGTCCCTGACCCTGGCCCAAATGGTGGCGGGTATTGTCCTGACCACGATTCTGATCCACTACAGCCGGGAACTGCAGGGCGCGCTGCTCACCATCTATTTCATGGTCATGCTTTTCGGCGTTTTCACCCTGTCCCGGCTGCAGATGATGCTGATGTCGCTGGTGGTGCTCATCTGCTACCTCGGCATGGTGTTCTATGAATGGTATCTCGCACCCCGGGAATTGCTGACCGGAGCCACGCTGGGCCGGTTCGCGATTCTGGCACTGGGGCTGATCTGGTTCGTCTATGTGGGCGGACATATCAGCAACCTGCGCGCACGCGTGCGCCGTCAACGCGCGGATCTGGAAGAGCTGGCCATCCGGGATCCGCTCACGCGGCTCTACAACCGCCGCTATTTCGATGAACGCCTGGAGGAGGAGCTCGCGCGCCTGCGTCGGGGACAACACCACTTTTTCATCGGCATGGTCGATCTGGACCATTTCAAGGAAATCAATGACACACACGGACACGGGGCGGGCGATGCAATCCTGTGCCTCTTCGCCGACTGCGCCCGCAACTTCTTGCGTGAATCCGATCTGCTGGCGCGGTACGGCGGCGAGGAATTCGTAGTGCTGTTTCCCCGGGGCGAACAGCCGGATATCGAGGGCGTAGCCGAGCGGCTGCGCCTCGCCTTTGCTGAACAATCGCCCCGCGCAACACCTGATGGTACGCCAGTCACGCTTTGCGTCGGCCTGTCCGCCGGCCACCCGGACGACAGCGTCAACACCGTCATCGAGCGCGCCGATCAGGCGCTCTACCAGGCAAAGTCAGCGGGCCGGAACCGCGTCATCTTCCATCCCGAGGATGCCGTCAAGGTGAACAGGTAAAACGCATGCCCTTGCACCGGGCCAACTGCTACCATGACACACCCACCGTAATGAGGCTGCCATGACCGTGCCCGACACCGCCGCCGGTTTCGACCGTCTTCGTGAAGAGCTTCAGGATGACGAACGCTTTTTCACCCCCGTGGAAGCCCACGGGCTGCTGTGTGCCATGGCCGTGCATCCGGACCCGCCCGAGGACTGGCCCGAACAAATCGCCGCGGAATCGGTGACCGTGCCACCGGAGCTCATCGAGCTGCTTCGGAATGAACGCGAACGCCTGGCCGCACGCCTGGGTGGCGGCGACGGGGTTCAGTTACCCTGCCGCCTGGACCCGCACGAGGATAACGAAGGTCGGGATCTGGCGAGCTGGTGCATCGGCTTCATGGCGGGCGTGCTTGCGAGCCGTGACGACTGGCCGGACGCCGAAGAGGAAGGTGCGGAGCGCTTGCTGCCCTTTGTCCTGATCTCCGGATTGGACGATGATCCGGAGCTGGATGAACTCTGGCAACAGGAGCAGCTGGTCCGCCAGATGGCGTCTTCCATTCCCGCGCTGGTGGATGAGCTGTTCCTGTCCATGCGGGGACTGGAGGAAGCGGAATAAGCCTCGCTGCCGGCAACACCCCGGGTTATTCGTCTACCACCTTGAGATGACTGATATCCGGAACTTCCACTTCGTCCTGGTCCTGCAGCTGTTCCAGGTCCGTACCCGGTGGCGCCACCGACAGATGGCTGATGTCGGGGCTCACCGGCTCCTGGTCCGAACCGGCCTGTTCCAGCTCGGCACCCGCGGGCGCCACCTCGAATTCGGAACTGAAACCCGTGCCGCCCGTGCGGATGGTACCCACGGTCTCCAGATTCTCCGGCTTGTCCTCCATGGAAACGCCGCTGCCAGAAGAAACCGGCGCAGCCTCCGGCCGTGCTTCACCGGCCGCTGCTTCGGAATCTGTTGCCTGAGCTTCCGCCGCCGGGCGGGCGCCGGTTTCGCTCTGCGCTGACGGCGATTGCGGTTGCGCCCCGGATTCTTCCCCTCCCACAGGTTTCATTTCGCATTCCGCGCCCGCCTTCTTCAGGGCCGCTCGCATCTTCATGGCGGTGCCCTGATCGGCTTCCTTCTTGAGCACCACGGGCTTGCCGGCGAAAAGCTTTTCCACCCGCTCGGGTTCCATCTTGAACAACTGCGCCAGGTTGCGGCGCACCTGCTCGGGATCCGCGCCCGATACCAGCTCTCCGCGGAAGACGATATGGTAGCGGGCCTCGTCGTCAGCCATGGCTGCTTCTCCCATTGGTTGCTACAACCAGAATAGAACGCTCGCAGCCTGCCGGCAATCCGGCCCCCGGGCCTTGTACCCCGGCAATGAACTGCAATACGCTTGCTGCACCCTGTTGGTGCATTATATAGTGTCATTATGATTTCAGTAAAAAGCATTATAAATTTTTCCCATTAGCACTTTAATGCCAGACTCAATGTGCGGGTCCAGAACGCCCGCGGCAGAGCCATTCGCAACAGGACCAAACCGAGGCCAGCATGAAAGACGAAGGACCCCGAATTCTGATTGTAGGCAGTGGCGCCGTAGGCGCGGTCTTCGGGGAACACCTCACCCGGGCCGGCGCCCGGGTGCGTTTTCTGGTGCGCAACCCGGACAGCCCCAATGCGCACATGCCCCGGGCTCTCCACCAACTCCATCTGGCCGGCCCCCCGTCCACCGTGCACCAGATGCTGGACACCAGTGCCGACGTTCAGGGCCAATGGGATCAATGCTGGCTCTGCCTGCCATCGACGGCCCTGAGCTCGGACTGGCTAAAACAGGAGCTGGACCAGCTCGATCCCGGCGTTGAAGTGATCAACTGGACCCCCGACCTGGAAGACCGCGCACGACTGGAAGAACGCCTTCACAGGCCCGTCAGCATGGGACTGATCGGGTTCGTCAGCTATCAGGCCCCGCTGCCCGGCGAAACGCACCCGGACGAAGGCATCGCCTACTGGCTGCCGCCGCGCGCGGCCACGCTGGAAGACACCCGGGCTGGCAAGCGGGCCGCGAATCTGCTGAAAAACGGGGGCCTGTCCGCCCGACGCAGTCGGAATCTGCCCTGGCTGGCCGCGCGCTTGTCGGCCTTAATGATCACGCTCGTGGCCGCGCTGGAACGCGAGCAATGGTCGCTGGAGCGCCTGCGCCGGAGTCCTCATCTGGACACCGCCGCCAGTGCCGCGCGCGAGGCCATGGCCGTGGGCGCCGCCTATCTGGACACCCGGGTACGCTGGTCCCGACAACTGCCGCGCACCGGACTCTACCGGGGATTGCTCAAGGGCGTGCCGCCGCTGGCGCCTTTCGATCTGGAGAACTACCTGGGCTACCACTTCGCCAAGGTGGCCGATCAAACCCGCCTGATGCTGGACACCTGGATTGCCGAGGGCCACCAACGTCATGTCGAAGTCACACACCTGGAGGAACTTCGACGGCAACTGCCCTGATCAAGCTCCGCCGGATGCCGGTGGCTTGTCGGTACGGGCCAAGCCGGACGAACCTTCACTGAGCCGACGGTCAGGACACGCGCGTCACGGACCGGGACAAGAAACTGCACCGCATGACACGACGAACAGGAAAGCCTACTCCCGCGGGTGGGAACGTTGGCGCGGATCCACGCCCAGATGCTGCTCGCCCCGCCGGCGGGCCAGCAGGATCTGCTTGCGGCGTTCGGCAAAGCTGCGGCGCTGCTCGTCCGTATATTCCCCGTAGCAGTGCGGACAGGATACCCCGCGACGGAACAATGACGAGGCGCGATCCGCCTCGGACACCGGCCGGCGACAGGCGTGGCACTGTTCGTGCTCGCCCGGCTGCAGGTCATGATCCACCGTGACCCGATCATCGAAGACGAAGCACTCACCTTCCCAGAGTGAGTCTTCCCGGGGCATTTCTTCCAGATACTGCAAAATGCCACCGCGCAAGTGATACACCTGCTCGAACCCCTGCTCCAGCAGATAACCGGTCGCCTTTTCGCAACGAATGCCGCCGGTACAGAACAGGGCCACCTTGCGGTGGCGCGCCGGATCCAGGTGCTGATGCACGAAATCCGGAAATTCACGGAAACTGCCGGTATCGGGATTCACAGCGCCGCGAAACGTGCCCACTTCGTATTCGTACGCATTGCGCGTATCAATCACCAGGGTTTCCGGGTCGGCAATCACCTCGTTCCATTCCCGGGGTTCGAGATAGGTGCCCACGGTGCAGACCGGATCGACGCCGTCCACACCCAGGGTGACGATTTCACGCTTGCGTTTCACCTTGGCGCGCAGGAAGGGGTGCTCGTCCGCGGTGGACTCCTTGTACTCAAGATGGTCGCGCATGCGCTCGTCGGCACGGAGCCAGGCGACCAGCGCGTCCACCGCCGCGCGCGTCCCCGAGATGGTGCCGTTGATGCCCTCGTCCGCGAGCAGCAAGGTGCCGCGTACACCCAGCTCGTCCATGCGCGCACGCAGCTGCTCCTGCCAGTCCCGGTAGTCGGGAAAGGCAAAGAACTTGTAGAGCGCGGCCACCACGATTGCGTTCATTGCTGGAACTCCGGATCCGTTTTCATACCGCCCCGGCAATCCGGCGACGCTTGCGCGGGACCGCCACGTGCCCGCCACTCTTGTGGCGTGAAGGTATGCAGCGCCAGCGCATGCACCGGCCCGGCCATTTCCGCGTCGAGCAGCGCATAGATCTGCTTGTGCCGGCGTACGGGCATCTGACCGTCAAAGGCTTCGGATACCACCGTCACCTTGAAGTGGGTTTCGGAGTCCGGCGGCACATTGTGCATATGGCTCTCGTTGACCACCTCCAGGTGCTCCACCGGCAGCCCGTCGCGGATTTTCTGTTCAATGGTGTTAGCGACTGTCATGAAACTCTCCAGAACCCTGTTCCAGGCTTTGATCTCAACGTCGGAACCATACGCATACGGGCGAGGCCAAAGGCGAGCCCGAATTCCATGGGCCCCGCTGAGCCGCTGAGGGCGGCGGGCGGAGCGCAGAACAGCTTCGCCAGGGATCGGCGAAGCCAGGCAAGCCAAATCGTGGACGATTTGCCTTGCCGCGTTCTGCGTGGAGCCCGCCAACCGAGGGGACCCGACCACCCAGATTCCAATTGGGTGGTCGGGCGGCGAAGCGAGGTGTCTTTTTCTTGCTTCCTTCTTTTGGACAAGCGAAAGAAGGAAGGCGCCCACCGGGGTGCGTCCCGGCTTGCCGCCCGACAGGGCGGCGCGGCAAATTCAGCTCTATTCGTTGTGTATATTAGCGTATCCGCTCCACCTCTGCAGTCCCGGTTGCCGGCTCGGGAATTACTTCCCGCCAGAAATCCTCCCGTTCGGAATCCAGTATGGGGGCCTGTTCGTCGGTGGGGCCCAGATACCGCAGACGTCGCGTGCCCCAGTCCGGCCAGTCCGGCATCTCGCCCCGGGCGAAGCCGGCCCAGAGGGCCATAACCCGCCGCGAAAGCCGGGCCGCGGCCTCGCCGCCGCCGGTGAAGAGCTTGCCCACCGGAGTGTCCGTCAACCCGAACACCAGGGGCACATCCACCACATGGCAGGCGCCCAGGGGCACGCCGAAGGCCGACACTTCATGGGTGAACTGAAAGCCATAAGTGGTGCCGCCGGCCGCCTGCTGTGCGTCCAGCAGACGCAACGTGGGTACCCGGAAGAGGCGGTCGGATTCCAGCGCGCTGAAGATATCCAGGGGCGCGCGGCGCGGATCCGGCATGACCTTCCGTCCATAGAGCTCGTAAGCCCGATCCCCGTGATACGGCAGGGCCCGGTGGAAACGGTGTGCCAGATCCGCGTCCGAGAACTGACGCAACTGCTCCAGCTTCCGGTTGCCGTTAAACGGCGGCGCATACTGAAAGAGATGCCACTCGTCCCGGCAAACCCCGGCCAGCAGGGGCTTGTCCCGGGCATCGCCGCGCGCGATGGCATCCAGCGGCGGCTCCGGCAGCACATCGTCGTCCACCACGGGCATGAAGGACATACCGAACTGGGGCGTGGTGGCCCGCAAGCCCCGCTGCACCAGCTGGCGCAGTCCCTGGTTCTGGGCCCGCACCCACTCGTCGGGCCCGGCCGCCTGCATGCGCTCGGCGGCCGAACCCTCACCCGGCAGGGCCTCCACCACGGTAGCGGTAACGCGCGCCGCTTCGTCCGGCGCCAGTACATAATCCGCCGCGCCCGACTGGACCAGGGCCCGGCGGAACAGCGGCCGCGCCTCGGGGACGGCCAGCAAGGTGGCCACGCTGAAGCCGCCGGCGGATTCGCCGAAAAGCGTAATGTTGTCCGGATCACCCCCGAAGGCGGCGATATTGTCGTATACCCAGCGCAACGCCGCTACCTGGTCGCGCAGGCCCACATTGCTGTCCGGCTCCAGCTCCGGCGCGAGTTCGGCGAACCAGCCATAACCCAGCACCCCCAGGCGATAGGCCGCATTAACCACGATTACCCGCTGGTCGCGGGCCAGATGTTCGCCGTGGTACAACAACTGGGAAGGCGAGCCGGAGATATAGCCGCCACCGTGGAACCACAGCATCACCGGAAAGGGGCCCTCGCCCTGCGGCACCCAGGCATTGAGATACAGGCAGTCCTCGCTGGATTGTTCCAGGCCCAGCAAGGGGCTGGCCTGCTGCACAGCCGGCCAGGGCCAGCGCTCGGCCTGATAGATGCCGGACCAGGGCTCCGGCGGCCGGGGCGCGCGAAAGCGGTTCGTACCCAGCGGGGGACGGGCAAAGGAAATCCCCCGGAATTCGGTGACGCCGTCCTGGTCCAGCCCGCGCAGCCAGCCCTGGGCGGTTTCTACAGCTTGCATGCATGCCCCCACCAAAGAATTTGCGCACTCTAGCAAAAAGCGCGGCGTCCCGTGACGCCACCCCATGTTCCATTGTTGAACAATACAGATTCAGTCCGACAAGGTCTGGCGTAGACTAGCGCCACTTTAACGGGACAGGGGTGCAGTCGTCCCGCAGCATGAACAGCCAATCAAGCCAAGGAGCGAAACAATCATGGCGGAAACCGAAACCCATACCGTGAACGAACGCATCAACGCCACCACCGACCAGGTGCGTGACGTAACCCACAAACTTCGGCTGGCGGCGCGCGGCGCCGTTATCCGGGCGGAAGACAGCGGCAACGAGCTGCTGGACGAGCTGGTGAAAACCGGCGAAAAGCTGGACAAGGAGCGCCAGAAGCAGCAGCAGAAGAAGGCGAAGCAGAGCGGCAGTCAAAAATCCACGCTGGATGAAGCCCGTGATCGCCTGGCCGGTTATCTGGGCCTGCCCACCCGCGACGAGGTGGAAAAGCTCAGCAAGAAACTCAACACCGTACAGCGCAAGGTGAACAAGCTGGAGAAGTCCGGCAGCAACGCCTGAAGGCCCGGACCAACCGGGCGCGCAGGAAGGGGCGACCGCGTGGCGGCGCCCCTTTTTTTATGCCGGAAACCCGGGTTCGTTTACAATCCGTCCAGCGCGCTATCATGGGCGCGCTTTTTCCAGGCTTCCGGAGTCGATCGGCTATGGCTGCAACGCCGGCAAATCGAATGGGTGGGCTCACCGTGGCCGCGCACTGGATCGAATTCCTGCGCGACGCGGCGGCACGGCTGGGCTGTGACCTGAGCCCGGACCTCGCCCGGCTGGAGATTGATGAAACGACGCTGACGGACAGCAACAGCCGCATCCCGTTGCAGAGCGAACACCAGCTCCTTCAGCGGGCCTTGCAGGATACCGGCGATCCGCTGTTCGGGCTGCACATGGGAGAGATGATCCGGCCACGCTTCATGGGCGAACTGGGCTACGCGGCCATGTCCAGTGCCACCCTGGGCGATGCCGTCAATCTGATGATCCCCTTCAGCCGCATCACCACTGAATTCGCGCGCCTGGACAGCCGTTCGGACAACGGCCGGCTGACACTGACCTGGAACACTCCCTTCGAGGATCTCCCGGAGGCGCGTCACCGCGCCGAGGCGTTTTTCGCCGCCGCCATTACCTTCGGCCGCTGGATCACCGACAGCGACCAGGCGCCGGTGCGTGTGCGTTTCCGCCACGCCGCCCCCGGCCGGATCGCCGAATACGAACGGGTCTTGGGCTGCCCGGTGGCCTTCGAAGAACCGGAAACAGCGGTGGTACTGGACCGGACCCTGCTGGACCTGCCCCTGCGGGACGCGGACCCGGACGTGCACCGCGTCATGCGCACCCGCATCCAGCACGCCATGACCAGCTACCGCGCCCGCGATCACTTGCTGGATCAGGTACGCGCGGAGATTCAGCGCCAGATTCCCCGGCGCCCGCCCCAGCTGGAGTCCGTGGCCGAGGCGCTGGAGCTCAAGCCCTGGACCCTGCGGCGGCGCCTGCGCGCGGAAAACACGGACTTTTCCACCCTGCTGGACGCGGAACGTCAGGAAGCAGCCCGGGACCGATTGCTGTACAGCGAGCACAGTGTCAGCCAGATCGCGGCGGAGTTGGGCTATTCCGAACAGAGCGCATTCAATCGGGCTTTTCGCCGCTGGTTCGGCTGTACCCCCGTGGACTACCGGGCCCGGCACCGCTGATCCGCGCCCCCAGCCAGCGCCGTTTGCCCTGCCCCAGGGTTTCACCGCGCGCATAGGCGCGCATCAGGGGCGCGGCCAGGCCGTGCTTGAGCCCGCCGAAGGCCAGCGGCAGCGTGCCATAGAACAGACCGGCCAGTGCATGCATGCGGCCCGCTTCCTCCTGCCAGACGCCAAGCAGCTCGGCGTAGCGCGCCACCACATCGCCGCCCCCCAGCAGGGCCGCGGCCGCCTGCTGCCCGCTGAAGATGGCACCATGGATCCCCTCGCCCAGCAGCGCCTCCACCTGCCCGGCGGCATCGCCGGCCAGCAGCACGCGGCCCCGGCCCGGCGTGCCCTGCCGGCCCCGGGTACCCAGCGGAAAGCCCTGCACCTGCTCCAGCGCGTCACTGCCGGTCACCGCGCGGCTCCAGTTCGCGAGCGCCTCGCGTGTGGGCCGGGCGCCACCCCGGCGCCAGACATAAAGGCCCACATTGATGTGATCCCCCTTGGGAAAAAGCCAGCCGTAGCCACCCCGGAGCGCGCCGAAATCGAAGCGGGTGGCTGGATAGCTCCCGGCCTGTTCCCGGGGCAGCAGTCCCTCGATGGCCAGGGCGCCCGCCGGCGCGGCGCCGCCGAACAGCAGCCGGCGCACCGTGCTGTGCGCACCGTCCGCGCCCACCAGCCAGTTCGCACTCAGGATCTCCCCGTCGCTGGTCCGCAGCTCCACACCCGAGCCGTGCTGACGCAGAGAGCGGATACCCCGGATCTCCCGGACCTCCGCCCCGGCCGCGCGGGCCTGGTCCAGGCAATAGGCATCCAGCTCGGGACGATGGGTCATGACCGCCACCGGATCGGCGGTCTCGAAGCTTCGTCCGCGTCGGCCGCCGAGCCGAAAATCCATGACCCGCACTTCCTCGCGTACCACGGGAGCAATCGAAAAACGCAGGCGGTTCAAAGCCTTGACCGTCACGCCCCCGGCACAGGGCTTGCGTCCGGGCCCGCCCGGACGCTCCAGCAGCCGCACCCACCATCCGGCACGCGCCAGATCATGCGCCGCCGCCGCGCCGGCCGGGCCGGCACCCACGATCACTACATCCGCATCTCGATCCTGTCCGCTCATGCCGTCTCCGTCCCGATTCGACGCGCCATCGTGCGCCCGGCCTTCGAGTTCATTATAATGCCTGCCATTCCGGGGAGGCCCTCCCTTGATGCCACCCAGACACGAAGGAGTCAGTATGAAAGCACCCGTACGCGTGGCCGTCACCGGCGCCGCCGGCCAGATCAGTTATTCCCTGCTCTTCCGCATCGCCGCCGGCGACATGCTCGGCAAGGATCAACCCGTCATCCTGCAGATGCTCGAAATCACCCCGGCGCTGGAAGCACTCAACGGCGTGGCCATGGAAATCGCCGACTGCGCCTTCCCGCTGGTGGCGGGCATGGAGCAGACGGATGATCCGCGCGTGGCCTTCCGCGACGCCGATTATGTCCTGCTCGTGGGCGCCAAGCCGCGCGGTCCGGGCATGGAGCGCAAGGACCTGCTGGAGGCCAATGCCGCCATCTTCTCCGACCAGGGCAAGGCGCTCAACGAAGTCGCCAGCCGCAACGTCCGCGTCCTGGCCGTGGGCAACCCGGCCAATACCAATGCCCTGATCACCCAGCGCAACGCACCGGATCTGGACAAGAGCCAGTTTACCGCCATGACGCGCCTGGATCACAACCGGGCCATGGCCCAACTGGCCATCGGCACCGACAGCACCGTCAACGACATCCGGCGCATGACGGTCTGGGGCAATCACTCCTCCACCCAGTTCCCCGACCTGCATCCGTGCACGGTCAACGGCAAGCCGGCCATCGATCAGATCAGTCAGGACTGGTACGAGAAGGAATTCATCCCGAAGGTCCAGCAGCGCGGCGCCGAGATCATCAACGCACGCGGCGCGTCCTCCGCCGCATCGGCGGCCAACGCGGCCATCGACCACATGCGCGACTGGGCCCTGGGCACCGAGGACGGCGACTGGGTTTCCATGGGGATTTACTCGGACGGCTCCTACGGCATTCAGGAAGGCCTGATCTATTCCTTCCCCTGCACCTGCAAGAACGGCCAATGGGAAATCGTACAGGGCCTGGAGATTAATGATTTCCAGCGCGAGCGCATGAGCGCCACGGAGCAGGAACTGGCGGAAGAGCGGGATGCGGTGAAGCATTTGCTGCCCTGATTCTGCTCTCAGGTCGTAATGAAAACGGGGGAGGGTCAGCGAGCCCCCGTTTTTTATGGTTGATCTCACCTTAGCGGAAGTTTGCCAATCAGGGTCTGTGTAGTTGAACAAGGTCCAAATCCGGGCGAAGCCGAAGGCGAGCCCGTAATGGTGGGCCCCGCTGAGCCGCCGAGGGCGGCGGGCGGAGCGCAGGACAGCTTCGCCAGGGACGGCGAAGCTAGGTGAGCCAAATCGTGGACGATTTGTCTCACCGCGTCCTGCGTGGAGCCAGCCAACTGAGGGGATCCGACCACCCAATCTAAGATTGGGTGGTCGGACGGTGAAGTGGGGTGTCTTTTTTTTGCTTACTTTTTTTGGACAAGCAAAAAAACGTAAGGCGCCCGCCGGGGCGCGTCCCGGCTTGCGCCCGTCAGGGCGCCAACAAAGACCAGTTTTCAGTATTGCATGGCCACCGATACTTCGGCGAATAATCAGCGCGGATTACCGGGAACCCATTCCCCCTCATTCATGCGGTCGCTGTAGTTCAGCCAGACCTTGCCGACACTGCCGTGGTAGGCCTTGGCTTCCTTCAGCTTTTCATTGTCGAAGCCATGGGTGGGCACGCTGAAGCGGTGGCTGCCGTTGGTTTCGTTGCGGCAGAGCTGCTCGCCTTCGCTCCAGGAACCGGCATCGGCGGTGATATACCAGTCATGGCTGCCCGGCTTCTTGCAGGCAAAGCGGCGCTGGGTGGAGCAGCTCGCGTCGTTGAAGCGGCCGCTGAACAGGTGCTCGGCGCAGTCCTCGCCCGAGCCGGCGTTATTGGGTTCACCCCGGTTCCAGCTCCAGACGGCGGCTTTGAGGCGGCCATCCCAGGGGGTGAGTTTATCCATGCCGGCCAGGTTGATACCGCACTGCATCATGGTGCGCAGCGCGGCCGGCGTAATAGGCTCGCCCGGGTCGGAGAAGGTATTGGACAGGTTCGTCCGGTCCTCGTTGATGCGCAGGATGTGCTGGTCCTGAAAGGCCCGGTTGAACTGATCCGTGGCGCAGTGCGGATAGCCACCAAGGTCTTCCACGCTCGTGGTGGGATACCCATGGGTGTAGTCCCCCACACCACCATGCACCCAGGAGCTGAAACCGTTGGCGCAGCCGTCGGTGACGAGAATCACCTGCTTGCCCCGGGCCAGGATTTCCGAGCGTGACTGGTCCATGGGGATGCCCTGGCAGCCGCTGCCTTCGGGCCGGTAGATCCCATCCCCGAGGTAATGGTCGAGATCGGTAATGGCGTCGTCGTACCAGCCGCCGTCGATGTGATCCTCGAGGTAGAGCAGGATGACTTCGTCGCGGTTTTCCGGCTGATCGAGCCAGTCGCGGATTTCGCGCAGGCCCTGGCTGAACGTGCGGTCATAGCTGCTGCATCCCGCATGATTGTCCTGGCCATGGCAGAGCAGGAGCTCTTTGCCCCAGTCCCAGAACCAGCCCTGCATGGAGAAATAGGTGTGCAGGTCGAACTCCAGCGCCCGGACATCCATGCGCAACTGGTCACGGATGGAACGTGACTGGTTGGGATCCACATAGCGCACGGCGGAGCTGTAGGCCGCGCTGTTGTAACTGTTGTGGGTGCCCAGGAAGGTGGCCTGTCCCAGGGGTGTGAAATCACCCAGATCGCGTTGCATCGATAAGGCCCGATCGATCCAGCTGCCCTGGTAGTTATCCACGTCCGACGCGTGGGCACCGACCGCCAGGCTCAGCATCAACATCAGTGATAGCAGTTGCTTCAGGTTCATGGCTTGCCGTCCCTTCTTGGTTGTTATCAGTACCGGGGCACCCCAATTGGCACGCTCGTGCAATTTCGATTCTAGGGGGGCGGCAAAGCCTTTGGCCATGGACTGAGCGCAAAAACAGCGAAAAGAACCAGTAATCAAAAAAATCGCTAATACCCGATACTTACGTGACTTCCGGGTCACAAGCGGAGGGATCCAATACAAGACTGACGCGGCGGATGCGCGGGTGCGAATGCTACTCGAACAGGGACAGCCACTGCCCGTAGCCGAGTGCCTTCATCCGGTCGCGGGGCACGAAATCGAGCGCGGCGGAGTTGATACACCAGCGCTCGCCCGTGGGTTCCGGGCCGTCTTCGAAGACATGGCCCAGGTGGGAATCCGCGTAGCGGCTGCGCACCTCGGTGCGGGTCATCCAGAGCTTGCGGTCCTCGTGCAGCGTAACGAACGCATCATTGATGGGTTGGGTAAAGCTGGGCCAGCCGCTTTTCGAATGGAACTTGTGCACCGAGGCGAACAGCGGTTCGCCGCTGATGGCGTCCACATAGATCCCCGGCTGATCGTGCTCATCAAAGGCATTGTCATGGGGTGGCTCGGTGGCATCGCGGCGCATGACCTCAAAGGCCAGGGGCTTGAGATGCTGGCGCAGGTTTTCATCGGACGGACGCTGGAAGTTCTCCGGACCCTGCCAGGGCGCACCCAGGGATACCGACTTTTCTTTTTGGGTGCCCTGCTTCGTGTCTGCATCCTTGCCCTTCCAGGGGCGTGCATCCGGGTTGTCCCAGTGTTTTTCCAGAAAGTCATCCCGGCCGGAACGGGACCGATAGAACTTGTACTTCAGCGAATGCTCCTGGTAGTAATCCTGATGCTGGTCGGCGGCGGGATAAAATTGCTCAAACGCAGTAATTTCGGTAACGATGGGTTCATCGAAACGCCCGCTGGCGTCAAGCTGCTCTCGGGAAGCCAGCGCCTGCTCCTTTTCGGACTCGGTGCGGTAGAAGATGGCGCTGCGGTACTGGCTGCCCCGGTCCACGAACTGACCGTCCGGGTCCGTGGGGTCGATGTGGCGCCAGAACCAGCGCAGCAGCTGTTCATAGCTGACCCGGCCCGGGTCATAGATCACCTTCACGGTCTCGGTGTGCCCGGTCTTGCCGGACGCCACATCCTTGTAGGCGGGATCCTTTTCCTCGCCGCCGGCAAAACCGCTCACGGCTTCGTGGACTCCGTCGAGTTTTTCGAAATCGGCTTCGGTGCACCAGAAACAGCCGCCGGCGAAGAAGGCCTCGGCCCGGTCCGCAGCGGCAGTGATCGGCAAGCCGACGGTCAACATCACTAGCAGCAGGACACGCATGGATTTCCTCCTCCCGGTTCGGGTTCGATGCCCGCCCCGCCTTCCCGATTACCGTGGTTCAGACCAGCGCATGGGGCGCGGCAATAATACCGTTATTGTCCGCGTAGACGTGTTGTCCCGGTGTGAAGACGACATCGCCCAAGGCCACATCGATATTGAGCTGGCCTTCGTCGCGGCGCACGGACTTGATGGGCACAGAGCCCAGGGCCAGAACCCCGATATCCAGCTTTGCCAGCTCATCCACATCCCGGCAGGCGCCGTAAATGATCACGCCTTCCCAACCGTTGCCCACCGCTTTCTCGGCGATCATGTCCCCGATCAGGGCATTGCGCAGCGAGCCGCCGCCGTCCACGACCAGCACCTTGCCCCGGCCGTCGGTGCCCGTCAGTTGTTCCTTGACGCGCGAGTTGTCCTCGAAGCACTTCACCGTGACGATTTCGCCGCCGAAGGCGGAGCGTCCGCCGAAACTGCGCCATTGCAACTCGCGCACCACGGAGACTGCTTCGGGGTTTTCATCACAGAGATCACAGGTCACAAAGCTCACAACTGTCCTCCTCGGCCGTCGGAATGATTTTCGTGAAGTGCGGATTCTACGAGCCGGAGTGGTTCCAGGCCAGGAAATCACCGTACCGATAACGGTAAACACCGGGCGGCCGGTCGGCGAGCGCCACACGCACCATGGCGCCGGCCAGCTGCCGGGCCGAAACCGGCGTCAAGCTGCTGCGCGTGCGGTGAAAGGCGGGCTGAACCACCCGCATGGCCTGAATGCCCAAGCGCTCGGCCGGCCGGCTTTCGGCGCGTTCGCCCAGCAGAAAGGAAGGCTGGAACAAGTGCACCGCGGGCAGGCCCGCGGCGGCAACATCGGCTTCCGTTTCCCCCTTGGTGCGGGCATAGAAAAACGGCGAGCGCCGGTTGGCGTTGACGGCGGACACCAGCAGAAAATTCCGCGCGCCCCGGTCCGCGCCCAGCCGCGCCGCCTGAAGACACAGATCATGATCCACTTGATAAAAGGCGCCCCGGCTGCCCGCCTTGCTCAGGGTGGTGCCCAGGCAGCAGAAGATGTCATCCACGGCGAAGCGCTCCGCGTGATCGTCCATGTCTTCCAGATTGAGCACCTCCACCCGAACCCGGGGATCGGTCACGTCCAGCGGCCGTCGGGAGAACACGGTCACGGCGTCATACTCACGGCCGGCACACAGGGCCTCCAGGCAACGGCTGCCCACCAGTCCCGTGGCACCAAGCAGCAGCGCGCGTCGCGTCATTCCTCGTCCTCTTCGTTTTCGGTGGAGGTGTCGGCGGGCAACCAGTGATGCAGCAGCGTCTCCAGATTATCCAGATGAATGGGCTTGGCCAGAAAATCGTCCATGCCGGCCGCCATGCAGCGCGACTGCACGTCCTCGACCGTATTGGCGGTAATGGCGATCACCGGAATGCGCTGATCTCCGTGCTCGCGTTCACGGATGCGCCGGGTCACCTCGAAACCGTCCAGTCCGGGCATCATGCAATCCATTAGCACCAGGTCGAAACGTTCGCGGTCCAGCAGCTCCAGGGCCCGCTCACCGCTGTCCACCACCTTCACCTGGTACCCCAGTTTGTCGAGCATGCCCCGGGCCACGAGTTGATTGATTTCATTGTCTTCCACCAGCAGCAGCCGGTAATGGCTCCGGGCGCGGCGGTCCGCGGGCGAGTCCCCGGTCTTGTCCGCTACCGGCTGGCGGGCCTCGATGTTATACAGCTGACGCAGGGCGTTGCGCAGGCTCTGGCGATGCACGGGCTTGATCAGTACGGTAACGCCACGCTTGTCCACCAGCTTCTGCACCACCCGCTCGGCCCGTTCCTCGATACCGACCATGAGAACCACACCCACCGCGGACAGGCTGGGATCGTCCAGTACCGTCTGACAGAGATTCAGAGCCGAGCCCCGGCGCGACCAGGTATCCACCAGCAACACCTGAAAATCCACCTTCGACCGGTGGCTCTCGCGCAACGCCTGGAGGGCGTGATCATAGTTGTCCGCCGGCACACAGCTGCTGCCCAGCGCCTCGAATTCCTCCTGCAGCGCTTCCTCGGTACCCGATGCGGCACCGGCTACCAGGGCACGATCCGCGCCCATGACCTGGCCCAGCTCGCTCATTTCGCGCATATCGGGCTGCATGCCCAGGTGGGCGGTGAAGTAAAAGATACTGCCCTCGCCCGGACGGCTATCCGCATGAATCTCGCCGTTCATGGCTTCCACCAGGCCCTTGCACACCAGCAGACCGAAACCGGTCGACTGTGGATCCCGGCCGTCCTCGCGCGGATGCAGGAACTCGTCCTGAAAGACATGCTGCAGCGTGGCTGCGTCCATCCCCGGGCCCTCGTCAGCCACACTGATGCGCAACATGCCGTCGCGCTCGCTTGACGGATCAAAGCGCACGCGCACGATGATCTGGCCCTGTTCGCTGAACTTGATGGCATTGCTCAGCAGATTGGTCAGGATCTGCAATACACGCTCGCGATCGCCACGCACTCTGCGGGGCAGGTGCCGGTCCACGCTGCAGCTGAGTTCCAGGTTGTTGCGTTCGGCCATGGAGCCGAAGGCCTCAAGGGTTTGTTCAATGGCGCGGCGCAAATCGAAAAAGTCCGGATTGAGCGTAATCCGGCCGGTGAGAATGCGGCTGTAATCCAGAACATCGTCAATCAGCGAAAGCAGCAGCTTGCCGGACTGGGCCGCCACCTGATGATACTCACGCTGCTCCGGGGTGAGTTCGGTGTCCTCCATGAGTGAAAGCATGCCCATCATGGAATTCATGGGCGTGCGCAATTCATGAGCCAGGCGATAGACCAGGCTCAGCTGCACCGAGCGTCCCGCCGCTTCCGCGGGCCCGGGACTCACTTCCCGGCGCGGTGTGGGCCGGCGTTCGCGGGCCATGGCATGCCAGAAGGCGAGATGCTGTTCACGAAAGGTACGCAGCAGATAGGCGCTGTACACGCCCAGCAGAATGGCCAGTACCACAGATTCCGGATCGGCCTCCGCGACGAGCACCAGGATGGTGGGCAGAAACACCAGGGGTACGCAGCTCTGGCGGGCCGCCAGCGAGCCCATCCAGGAATTGCCCAGGGCCGTGACCACGCCAATGTTGTAGATGCAGACCACTACAAAGGCCGCATCCACACTGTACAGACGCACCACCAGGGCCATGAGCAGGCCCCAGACCAGCGAATGCAGAATCAGACCACCGCCGAAGAGGCGGCGCCAGCGCCCCGGTCCCGCACCGTGGATCTGATCGAAGCGCACCACCAGCAGCAGTCGGAAACCGGTCAGCAGCAGGATGGCCAGTCCAAAGGTGACCGCCAGGGCCCGGTACTGGCTCCACAGATCGCCCCAGACACTGACAAAGGCATAGACAAGCAGTGCGGAGAGCAGGCCCAGCACGGAGTTGCGGGCGGCGCGATAGTCTACCTGGCGCAGTATCTTGCGGTCCTTGACGACCGGCGTGGCGGAACGCTCCATGGCGCTCTCCTTGATCGCGTTGATGCGGCCCCGTGCGGTCCCGGACCCGCCGCAGTCAGGCGAACCCTAGCACTCCGCCTGGTCCGCTTCCACCCCCGCACGCCGGCGCCGGTCCAGCGCGATCAGCAGGGGCACGAAAAAGAAGAAGTCCACGAACAACGCCAGGGCAATGGTCATGGCCGACAACTGCCCCATGCTGGCATTGGGATAGAAATGGCTGGTGCCGATAACGGCGAAGTTCGCCACCAGCACTACCGAAGTGCCCACCAGGGCCACGCCCACGGTCCGGAAGGCATAGCGCACCGCTTCCGGGGTGCGCTGTCCCAGTTCCCGCTTGGCACGGACATACTTGCTGAGAAAGTGCACGGTGTCGTCCACCACAATACCCAGGGTCATGCAGCCCACCACGGACACCGCCAGGCCGATCTCGCCATTGACCCAGGCCCAGAGGCCGAAAGCCATGCCCGCCGGAAACAGATTGGGAATCAGTGACAAGAGTCCATACCGGACCGAACGCAGCGCCAGCATGAGCAACAGCGAAACCGCCACCAGGGCCACGGCCGCGCCCACCAGCATGCTGCGGATATTGCGCTGGGTGACGGTGCCGAAGAGGATGTCCATGCCCGTGCCGTGCGCCTGCATGGTTTCGGGCCAGTGCGTCTCCATCCACGCCTCGGCCCGGCGGTTGAATGCCAGTACGGGCGTGGAACCAATGTTCTCCAGCATCACCACCACGCGACCGTGGCGCTTGTTGATATCCAGCTGGTTCTGCAGACCCAGCCCCCGGGGCAGCGACATCTCGTACATCAGGGTGTACTGGCTGATCAGCGCGCGGCGGTCCGGAATCCGGAAGTATTCGTCCCGGCCCTGGTTCATGTCCCGGTTGAGACGCTTGATGACGTTACTGAAGGCATTCACGAACACCACATGCTCCTGCTCGCGCAGCCAGGAGACGAATTCATCCATTCTTTTCAGGTACGCCGGATCCATGGTGCCGCCCGCCTCGCCGGAATCCACCGAATAATCGATACGATGCATACCCGTCATCTCGCGCATGGCGAAATCATTGACGCGGCGCACCTCGAAGGTTTCGTCAAAGTATTCGTTGAAGACGTCGTTGATGCGGTTCTGGGGGATGCTGGCCAGCAGGATGAGTACAGCCACCCCGGTGCCCGCCAGCAGAGGCCGGTAGTAACGGATTACCCCCTGCGCCAACCGGTCCATGGCCTCGCTGCCACCGGACGCTTGCCGGGAAGACACCTGGTGCGGTACCAGCGCAATCAGCGCGGGCAGCAAGACCACAGAGAGCACGAACGCGGCCAGCACCCCCATGACCACCACATTGCCCAGTACCCGGAAGGGATCGGAGTCGGCGAAATTGAGAATGGCAAAGCCCAGCGCCGTGGTGATGCTGGTCAGCCAGATGGGCTGAAAGTTGATACGCAGACTTTCCAGAATGGCCGGCCGCCATGCCTCCCCGACCAGAAGCTGCTGGCGATAGGTGGTGAGCATGTGGATACAGTCGGCCACCGCCAGCGTAAGAATCATGGACGGCGCCATACCCACCACCGGCGAGAACGCCATACCCAGCCACACGGACAGCCCCAGCGCGATGACGATGGAACAGGCCACCACCACCAGAACCAGACCGGTGAAGAGCACATGGCGCAGGATCAGCAGCAGACAGACCAGCATGACCACAAAGGCCAGTGGCAATATGGTTCTCAGGGCCTGTTCCGTGGCTTTTTCCGTGGCCTGCGAAAAGACCACCGTGCCCGTGAGCATGAATTCGACATCCGGGTAACGCTGCTCGAAATCCCGGGCCATTCTCCGGGCCGCGCGGGTAATCTTCGGCGCCTCGCTGTTCTGCTCATCCATGGTGACCGTCACGGCCACCCCGGCCACATGCCCTTCCGGTGACAGGATCCGCCCCACCAGGGAAGGCTCGTTCACCGCCACCTCGCGGGCAGACTGGATGGCTTCCGACGACATCTCGGAAGCATCCTGCACCAGCGGATTGATGTTGAGGGTGTCGCCATCCACCCGGGTGTGCTGGAAATTCACCGGCGAGTCCACCCGGGTCGCATTGGGCAGCGTCCAGGCCTGCTCGGTCAGCTCCTCCAGGGCAACCAGGTTCGCGCGCGTAAAGATGTCGTCATGGTCCGGATGGACCACGAAAAGCACCATCTCATTGGCAGTGAAGCGGTCCTCCAGCTGACGGAAACGCTGGAAATCAGGATTGTCCTTGGTGAAAAAGATCCGCGGATTGTTGTTGTTCTCGAAGTCCTTGAGGCCCCAGCCGGCCAGTGCAGTACACACCAGTATCGTCAGCACCACCGTCCAGGGATGCTCCACGACCCATTGATTCCAGCGTTCCAGCACGGGATGTCACTCTCAGCCACTTGGTACCGGGCGCAGTCTAGTCTTGTTTGAACAGGGTGTCATTTATTGACGCGGCGTCCTCTATTTGACCTTTACGTAAACGTAAGGCTTGTTCAGAATCGGCCTCATGAACCAAGAAATCTGGACCATCGGCGAGCTGGCACGCACCTTCGGGATCACCACCCGGGCGATCCGCTTCTACGAGCACGAGGGCCTGCTGCACCCGGAACGCGACGGTCAGACCCGGATCTACCGCCCGCGGGACCGGGTGCGGCTCAAGCTCATTCTGCGCGGCAAGCGCCTGGGTTTCTCGCTGTCGGAGAGCCGGGAACTGATCAACATGTACAGCCCCGACGCGGACAACCGGGATCAACTCGAAGCGCTGCTGGACAAGATCGACGACCGGCGCCGGCAGCTGGAACAGCAAAAGCGCGACATCGCGGCCATGGAAAGCGAGCTGAACGAAGTGGAACAACGCTGCCGGGACGCCCTGGCCGAACGCGCCTGATCAACAGGAGTCATGATGCGACACTACCCCACCCTGCAATACGGCCTGGACGAAACCCTGACCGCATTGCGCGATACGGTCTATGCCTTTGCCCAAAACGAAATCGCCCCCCGGGCCGCCGAAATCGACGAAACCAACACCTTCCCGGCGGATCTCTGGCCCCGCATGGGCGAGTTGGGCCTGCTCGGTATCACCGTCGAGGAAGAATACGGTGGCTCGGACATGGGCTATCTGGCCCATGTGATCGCCATGGAGGAAATCAGCCGGGCCTCCGCGTCCGTGGGCCTGTCCTATGGCGCGCATTCCAATCTCTGCGTTAACCAGATCCGGCTCAACGGCACCGAGGAACAGCGCCGCAAGTATCTGCCCGGCCTGCTCTCGGGCGAGCAGATCGGGGCGCTGGCCATGAGTGAAACCGGTGCCGGCTCGGACGTGGTGAACATGAAACTGCGCGCGGAACACAAAGGGGATCATTATCTGCTCAACGGCAGCAAGATGTGGATTACCAATGGACCGGATGCCCATACCTATGTGATCTACGCCCGAACGGACCCGGACGCCGGCTCCAAAGGCATTACCGCCTTTATTGTCGAGCACGATTTTCCCGGTTTCTCGCGCGCGCAGAAACTGGACAAGCTGGGCATGCGCGGTTCCAACACCGGTGAGCTGGTCTTCGAGGACTGCAAGGTACCCGTGGAAAACGTGCTGGGCGGCGAAGGCCGCGGCGCGGGGGTTCTCATGAGCGGGCTGGACTATGAACGCGCCGTACTCTCGGGTGGACCCGTCGGGGTCATGCAGGCCTGTCTGGATGAAGTCATCCCCTATGTCCATGAACGCGAACAGTTCGGCCAGCCCATCGGCGAATTCCAGCTGATGCAGGCCAAGCTCGCCGACATGTATACCCGGCTGAGTGCGTCGCGCAGCTACCTCTATGCCGTGGCCCAGGCCTGCAACCGGGGCGAGACCCAGCGTAAGGATGCCGCCGGCTGCATCCTCTTCTGCGCCGAAAACGCCACCCAGCAAGCGCTGGACGCCATCCAGGCCCTGGGCGGCAATGGCTATATCAACGAATATCCGACGGGGCGTTATCTTCGGGATGCAAAGCTTTATGAAATTGGAGCCGGTACAAGTGAAATCCGACGTATGCTGATTGGTAGAGAGCTTTTCAATGAGACCACGTGAGCACCCGATTCGCTCCAATTCGGCGTAGGCTAACCTCGGCTTTGCCGAGGTTAAGCTCCGAAAGCAGCGTGCTGGAGCCAAATTGGCGCTGGTACCAGCTTGATCAGACGGATGCTGATTGGAAGGGAACTCTTTGAGGAAACATCGTGAACGCATTTACCAGCACCTATTCGGCGGAGGCTAACCTCGACTTTGCCGAGGTTAAGCTGCGAAAGGAGCGTGCCGGAGCCAAATCGGTGCCCCTGAACAATCGAAAGGATTAGATGGCCGTAGGGTGCGCCCATGCGCACCCTTGCCGAGGACGGTGCGCATGGGCGCACCCTACAATTTTCGGCTTGCGTCTTTCGTCTTTTTACTGGAGATCCTTTTATGTCCGTAATCAAGAGCCGCGTCCAGCCCGGCGGCGAGGACTTTGAGAACAACCGCACCCACAACGAGGAGCTGGTAGCGGACCTGAAAAAGGAACTCGACCGCGCGGCCCGGGGCGGTGGCGACCAGGCGCAGGCGCGGTTGCGCGAACGCGGCAAGCTGCCCGTGCGCGAACGTATTGAACGCTTGCTGGACCCGGGCTCCCCTTTTCTGGAACTGTCGCCGCTGGCCGCGCGCGATGTCTACGAAGGCGAAGACGTCCCGGCCGCGGGCTGCGTGGGCGGCATCGGCCGCGTCAACGGGCTGGAATGCGTGATCGTGGCCAATGATCCCACGGTCAAGGGGGGTAGCTATTATCCGCTCACGGTGAAAAAGCATCTGCGTGCCCAGGCCGTGGCGGAAGACAACAACCTGCCCTGCATCTATCTGGTGGACTCGGGCGGCGCCAACCTGCCCCGCCAGGACGAGGTCTTCCCGGACCGGGATCACTTCGGCCGCATCTTCTTCAACATGGCCAATCTGTCGGCTCAGGGCATACCCCAGATCGCGGTGGTGGTGGGCTCCTGCACCGCCGGCGGTGCCTATGTCCCCGCCATGGCGGACGAAACCATTATCGTGCGCGACCAGGGCACCATCTTTCTCGCCGGACCGCCGCTGGTGA
The DNA here is from genome assembly GCA_913055795.1 of uncultured Alcanivorax sp. Classification (GTDB taxonomy): domain Bacteria; phylum Pseudomonadota; class Gammaproteobacteria; order Pseudomonadales; family Alcanivoracaceae; genus SLJS01. The sequence continues at coordinate 54,039 of CAJXLA010000003.1, forward strand.
AAGCGGCCACGGGGGAAGACGTAACGGCCGAGGAACTGGGCGGTGCCGTATTGCACACGGAGCAATCCGGCGTGGCCGATCACCTGGCCGAGAACGAAGATCACGCCCTGCAGCTGGCCCGTCACTGCATCGGCCGTACCAACCGGCGCAAGACCCATCTGCAGGATACGGCCGAGCCCCGGCCGCCGCGTCATGACCCGAAGGAACTCTACGGCATTATTCCACCGTCCACGCGTCAGGCCATGCCCGCGCGCGAAATCATCGCCCGGATCGTGGACGACTCGGAACTGGATGAGTTCAAGGCGCGCTACGGAACCTCCCTGGTCACCGGCTTCGCGCGCATCCACGGCTATCCCGTGGGCATTGTCGCCAACGACGGCATCCTGTTTTCCGAATCCGCCACCAAGGGTGCGCACTTCATCGAGCTGTGCAACCAGCGCAAGGTGCCGCTGATCTTTCTGCAGAACATTACCGGCTTCATGGTGGGCCCGAAATACGAAGCCGAAGGCATCGCCCGGCACGGTGCCAAGATGGTCAATGCCGTCGCCTGCTCCACGGTGCCCAAATTCACCGTCGTTACCGGCGGCAGCTTTGGCGCGGGCAACTACGGCATGTGCGGGCGCGCCTATGATCCGCGTTTCATGTTTCTCTGGCCCAATGCCCGGATATCGGTCATGGGCGGCGAACAGGCGGCCAGTGTGCTCACCCAGGTGAAAGAGGCCGCCCTGCGCAAGAAAGGCGAGGTCTGGGACGCCGACGAAGCGCGCGCATTCCAGCAGCAGATGGTGGAAAAATACGAGGCCATGGCCCATCCCTATTACGCCAGCGCGCGTCTGTGGGACGACGGCGTTATCGATCCGGCGGACACCCGGGATGTGCTGGGTCTGGCCATTTCCGCCAGCTTGAACGCCCCCATTCCGGATGCGCGCTACGGCGTCTTCCGCATGTAGGAGTCCGATTCATGAGCGTTGATTTCACCATCGACGGCGACATTGCCCGGATCACCGTGGACCGGGACGACAAGCGCAACGCCTTTGACGCCGACATCATCGGCGAATTGACCCGTTCACTGGACCAGGTGGCGCAATATCCGGAAGTGCGCGCCGTGGTGCTGGGCGGCGCGGGCAAGCATTTCAGTGCCGGCGCCGACCTCGCCTGGATGCGTGCCATGGCGGACATGGATCATGACGACAATATCGCCGATGCGCGGCGCCTGGCAGCCCTCATGGACGCCATCGACCAGTGTCCGCGTCCGGTGGTGGTCCGGGTTCAGGGGGCCGCCTTCGGCGGCGCGCTGGGCCTCATCTGTGCCGCTGATATTGCCGTGGCGAGCGACGACGCGCGCTTTTGTCTCAGCGAGGTACGCCTGGGCATTCTGCCCGCGGTGATCGCCCCCTATGTGGTGCGTGCACTGGGCCAGCGCCAGGCGCGGCGGTTCTTCATGACCGCGGAGGTCATCCCGGCGGCAACGGCGGAACAGCTTTCGCTGGTGCACAAGGTGGTTCCCCGCGACCAACTGGATGACACCGTGGACGAACAACTGAATCTGCTGCGCGGCGGCGCACCCGGTGCTCAGTGCCGGGCCCGGGAACTGGTGGAACGGGTCGCGCACGGGCCTGTTGATGAATCCATGCGCGATTACACCGCTGGATTGATCGCCGAACTGCGCGACGCCGACGAGGGCCGGGAAGGTCTGTCCGCTTTCCTGGAAAAGCGAACCCCGAAGTGGCGTGCGAGCAGCCGGGAGAACGAATCATGATCCGCAAGGTGCTTATTGCCAATCGGGGCGAAATCGCACGCCGGGTTCTGCGCACCTGCCGCGAACAGGGGCTGGCGACGGTGGCGGTGTATTCCGATGGGGATGAACAGCTGCCCCATGTGCGCGAAGCCGACGAGGCGGTCCGGCTGGGTCCGGCCCGCGCCGCCGAAAGCTACCTGGATACCGACCGGATCCTGGCGGCCGCCCGGGATACCGGCGCGGACGCCATCCATCCCGGCTATGGTTTTCTCTCGGAGAACGCGGATTTCGTGGAGGCCTGTCAGCAGGCGGGGCTCATCTTCGTGGGCCCGCCGGCCCGCGCAATCCGGCTCATGGGCGACAAGGCCGAGGCCCGCCGGCGCATGGCGGACAGCGGCGTCCCCGTGTTGCCGGGCATGGATCAGCCGCAGGCCGACGACGCCAGCCTGCGCGACGCCGCCGGCGAAGTCGGCTATCCCCTGCTGATCAAGGCCGTGGCGGGTGGCGGCGGCAAGGGCATGCGGATCGTGCATGACGCCGAGTCCTTCGATACCGAGCTGGCCGCCGCGCGCCGGGAGGCTCGGGGCGCATTCGGGGATGAGCGCATGCTGCTGGAGCGCTATCTGCCCAGTGCCCGCCACGTGGAAGTCCAGGTCTTCATGGACCGTCAGGGACAGGCGGTGCATCTGTATGAGCGTGACTGCTCCGTACAGCGCCGGCACCAGAAAATCATCGAGGAGGCCCCGGCGCCAGGCTTGTCCCATGAGCAGCGCGAGGCCATGGGCGCGGCGGCGGTACGCGCCGCCGAGGCCATCGGCTATGAAGGCGCGGGCACGGTGGAGTTCCTGTTGGCCCCGGACGGCGAGTTCTTCTTCATGGAGATGAATACCCGGCTACAGGTGGAACATCCGGTCACCGAGCTGATCACCGGCCAGGACCTGGTGGCCTGGCAATTGCGGGTGGCGGACGGCCTCGCCCTGCCCCTGGATCAGGGCGAGATCCCGCTGGAAGGTGCCGCCATGGAAGTGCGGGTCTATGCCGAGGATCCGGCCCGGGGTTTTCTGCCTTCAGCGGGCACCCTGACGCGCGCCGATTGGCCTCGCGCGCACGCGCGCGTGGATACCGGTTTCGAGCAGGGCGATACCGTCTCGGATCACTATGACCCCATGGTGGCCAAGATCATTGCCCATGGCGGCGACCGGGCCGGTGCGCGGCGGCAGCTCGGCCGGGCCTTGCGGCAGACCCGGCTTACCGGCATCCGGCACAATCTGGACTTTCTGCTGCGGGTGCTGGAAAGCGAGCCCTTTGCGGCCGCGCAGCTGGATACGCGGCTGCTCGAGCTCCATGGCGAGCTGCTGGACGTACCGGAACCGGAGCCGAAGCTCCTGCTCGCGGCCGCGGCCCTGAGCGAACAACGCCGGCGCCAGGGTCCGGAAACGGATCCCTGGTCCTCGCTGACCGGGTGGCGGCCGCTGGGCGAACGGCGCTTTACACTGCGACTGGCGCTGGAAGACGACACGCATCTGGTCTCGCTGGTCACGCGGAACGACGGTCACTGGCTCGACATTGACGGCGAGGCCCATGCATTCGGCCATCGGACCACCGAGGGACTGGACCGGATCGAAGTGGCTGATCAGCGGCTGGTCTTTACCAGCGCCCCGACATCGACGGGGACGGTGATCTTTGTCGATGCCCGACCCTGGGCGGTGGCGGTGGATCCGCCGCTGGAACAGCTGGAAAGCGATGACCGCGGGGACACGCCCTTTGTCGCCCCCATGAGCGGTACCGTGGTGAGCTGCCATGTGGACGCCGGCGAGACCGTGGACACCGGTCAGGCGGTGATCACACTGGAAGCCATGAAAATGGAAAACACCCTCCATGCCCCCGGCCCGGGCACGGTAACGGCACTACCCTTCGGCGAGGGCGACAGTGTCCGCGAAGGCGATTTGCTGGTGGAATTTGAAGCGGAGGCGCAATGACTGAACTGCTCTGGAGTCCGGACGAAAGCCGTATCGCCAACGCGAAGATGAGCGCGTTTCGCTCGGCGGCGGAGCAAGTCAGCGGCCGCGATCTGACGCGCTATGCGGATCTGCACCAATGGTCGGTGGAGCATCCGGAACATTTCTGGCGTCTTGTCCTGGATTTCTGCGGCCTGACCTATGAGGGCGCGCCCGAGCCGGTCCAGGTGCCGGCGGAACGTTTCGAGGACACGAGCTGGTTTCCTGAAATACGCCTGAATTTCGCGGAAAACCTGCTGCAACGCCGCGATTCCGGCACAGCCGTGGTGGCAATCCAGGAAAACGGCGACCGCCAGAGCCTTGGCTGGCATGATCTCTATATCGCCGCCGGCCAGGTGGCCGCCCAGTTGCACGATGCGGGCATCCGGCCCGGCGACCGGGTAGCCGGCTATCTGCCCAACCGCATCGAGACCCTGGTAGCCGCGCTGGGGGCGGCCTGGATCGGCGCCGTCTGGTCGTCGTGCTCGCCGGATTTCGGCGTTCAGGGTGTGCTGGACCGTTTCGGCCAGATTGAACCCCGGGTGCTCTTCGTCTGCAGCGGCTACCACTACAACGGCCACTGGATCGACATGGCCGAACGGGTCGACGCCGTGCGCGCGGAACTGCAGCCGGAACTCATGGTGCAGATTCCGGCGGGTGAACCGGAGCTGCCCGGCGCGCTGGACTGGCGCCAGTGGCTCGACGGCGCGGGCCAGCCACCGGCCATGGCGCGGCTGCCCTTTGATCATCCGCTCTACATCCTCTATTCCTCCGGCACCACGGGCCGGCCCAAGTGTATCGTGCACGGCGCCGGCGGCACCCTCGTCCAGCACGCCAAGGAGCTGCAACTTCACACGGATCTGCACAGCGAGGACTGCTTTTTCTACTTTACCACCTGTGGCTGGATGATGTGGAACTGGCTGGTGTCCGGCCTGCAGACCGGTGCCACCCTGGTGCTCTATGACGGCAGCCCGGCGTATCCGGACATTACACGCCTGCTGGATCTGGTGGACGCCGAAGGCATTACCCACTTCGGCACCTCGGCGAAATTCATTCAGGCGCTGGAGAAAAACGGCGCACAGCCCATCAAAAGCCATGATCTGAGCAGTCTGCGCACCCTGCTGTCCACCGGCTCGCCCCTGCTGCACGAAAGCTATGACTACATCTATGAGCAGATCAAGTCCGACATCCTGGTGAGCTCCATTTCCGGCGGCACGGATATCGTGTCCTGTTTCGCCCTGGGCCATCCCCTGCTCCCCGTCTATCGGGGCGAACTCCAGTGTCCCGGGCTTGGCATGGACGTGGCCGTTTTCAATGAGCACGGCGAGAGCGTGGAAGGTGAAAAAGGGGAGCTCGTCTGCCGACGGCCCTTCCCCTGCGCACCGGTCTATTTCTGGAACGATCCGGGCAATCAGCGCTTCCATCGCGCTTACTTCTCCACCTTCGACAATATCTGGGCCCATGGCGACTATGCCGAAGTCGTCCGCCACCAAGACCATCGCGGCCTGGTCATTCACGGACGCTCCGACGCGGTGCTCAACCCCGGCGGTGTGCGTATCGGCACGGCCGAGATCTATCGCCAGGTGGAGACCCTGCCCGAAATCCGCGAAAGCATTGTGGTGGGTCAGCAATGGCACGGCGATGTCCGGGTGGTGCTCTTCGTCGTCCCCCAACCGGACGTCGAACTCGACGATGCGCTGCGCGAACGGATCCGCTCGACGATCCGCGAAGGCGCCAGTCCCCGGCATGTGCCCGCGCGCATCCTGGACGTACCGGAAATTCCACGGACCATCAGCGGCAAACTCGTGGAGCTCGCCGTGCGCCAGGTCATCCATGGTGAAACCGTGGACAACCGCAATGCTCTGGCGAACCCCGAAGCGCTGGACTGGTTCGCTAATCGGGACGAGCTCAGGCAGTAAAAGCCCTCCCCTGGCGTTGTACGCTCGTGCCGTCACCGCCTTACAAAAGGGTCACATTTACGAATTGACGCCGCCCGACAAAAAAGCAACATAGTAGGAAGTTATGTCCAATTCTTTATTCTGATGCTGAAAACAAAGCCCCAAATGCAACAACTTGCATATGCGCTCGTGCTCTGCATGGGGCTGATTCTTGCCAGTGGCGCCCGTGGGCAGATACTCCAGATTCCCGCGGACAAGCTGGCCGACCTTGTGGGCGAGCCCAGCAGCCCCTACAGTTTTTTTGCCGTCCAGGACGGCGAGCTCGAGCCCGTACCCCATCAATGGATGCGTTTCAGCACAGCCGGTTATCCGGCTTTCACCAGTGATCCGCAAACCGAACGCCAACCTCATGACGGCCAGATCCGCAGCGCGGATCGCTTGCTCTTGCGTCGGGAAGACGGGGGGCCACCGCTGCGTGACACACCTCGAATGGGCAACCTGGTGGGAGAACTGGTAGTAGACTATCCCGATGACACCCTGGTGTTCTATGTGATGAAGAACGCCTACCGTCAGGCCACCAAACGTTATGTGAAGTTCGATCGCGATCAGATGGTCATCAAGTCGACGGACTATTCGTTGAGCATGGCGCCGGACAATATGCTGATCTGGCGCGATTTCCACTATCGCGGTTACGAGCAGCCTTCCGGCGAACGTCAAAGCATTCTCGATTCCCTCAAAATCCGCATGGGCGCGGGGTTGTTCACCCGGGACAATCGAATAACCATGACCAACCGGAATCTCGACCCGACCATCGAGAGCATGGTGCGCGGCCCCCTGGCCTGGGCCCTTCATGCCACCACCCGCGTCAAGGTCGCGGGCGTCACCGTGCTCAAGATCAATAACTATTTTCTCATCATGCCCACCCAGACCGATATTCACAGTCGCTTTACCCTGCCCGGCGTGGCTCGCACCGTGATCAACAATCCGTCGCTGTCGATCTCGCTGGACGGCAACAAACTGCTGGGCGGCAAGCTGAAAACGAGCTGGACCGGCGAACGCATGGCCGAGGTGGACGGACGTGTCTCCGGCGAAGAAGAACAGATGCGCGGCGCTCCCCTGGAAAAGGATAACTGGATCTGGTTCAGCAGCGGCCGCGGCTTCGATGTGCTGGCCCGCCTGGCCTTCCGCGATGGTGCCTCCGTGCCCGCTCATCTGCTCTATCAGGATAGCCTGAAAAAGACCAACAAACCGGAACGCTTTCCCGGCCAGCTGCCTAATGTGGGCTTTACCATGAATGAACTGCCTATCGGGGAGGAATTCTATTTCCTGACGCGGCTATATTTCAGCGGCGACAGCGAGGGCATGGATGCGCGCCGGTATGCGGATCACATCCTGACCGACCCCGAAATCCTGTTTCAGACCACCTCCGAGTGACGGTTCCGGGCTCCGCGCGTAACGTCTCACATCACAAGCGGGGTGCTGATCAGGCGCTGTTGCCCTGAATAAAGAGCCCGTCGCGACGCTCCAGAATGCGGTTGGCGATGTGCTTGGCCACCACCTGGACGGTCCACTGCGGCGGCGCCGGCATGGGTTCGGGGAAAAGGCTGCCGTCAGCCACGAACAACCCCTTGGTCTCGTGGCATTCCCCGTCCGGATCCACCACGGCGGCGTACTTGTCGAGTCCCATCCGGCAGGTCCCCTGAGCGCTGAACGAATTCATGCGGAAGGTATACATGCCGTTCAGCCCGTAATCCACCTGATCCAGGGTCTGATCCAGGTCGAACACCGAATCCACCGCCAGGTGCTGATAGGTGGGCAGATAGACCCGGCTTGCTCCGGCGGAAAAGAAAATCCGCGCGGCCAGTGCGGCCGTGCGCTTCACATTCTCGAATTCGGAACGGCCGGGATTCCACTTGATCTTCTTGCTGCCGTTCACGGCGTCGCCTTCCCATTGCACCTCACCATTGCCCTCGTCAATGGAAAACGCGTTGAGCGCCGCCATGCGCTTGTACTTCTTCATGAAGTCAATGTGGTCCTGACCGGCCCCGAGATAGCCCTGGGCCAGCATCTGCTCGGGTTCTGCCAACCCGGAATAGAAGAAATAGCCATCGGTATCGAAAAACTCATCCACCTGCACGCCCACCAGGGCGCCACGGAAAGCATGCAGGTCTTCGGGGAATTCCGCCAGTGCCTGCGTAAACGGTTGCACCGCCAGGTTCTTGCCCAGCTGCCCGCTGGGATCGCTGATCTGGCTGCGCTGCAACAGCATGGGCGTTTGAATGGCACCACCGGCGACCACCACCACCTCGGCGTCCACCGCCATGCGGGCCACCTCACTACCGCTATCCGGATCCATGACCACTGCGTCCACGCCTGTGGCCCGGCCGCTGCGCGTGCGCACTTGCGTCACCTGGGTGTCGGCGAACATGCGTGCCCCGTACGCCGACGCCCAGGGCAGATGCGTCACCAGCGCGGACATCTTGCGATCCGAAGGGCAGCCGGCCAGGCAATGCCCGGTCAACGCGCAGCGTTTGACGTTGCGAGTCACCGGCTGCCAGGAAAAGCCCATGCGCTCACAGCCCTGAATGACCTTGTGCGCACAGGCGTTGATTTCGTGCGACTCGTTCACGTGAACCTGCTGTTCCTGGCCTACCTGATTGAAATACGGAGCCAGTTTTTCCGGCGCCAGATCAGCCAGGCCGTGATTGTCCACCCAGCGCTGAAAAACCCAGTCGGGCGGGTGCTGCATGACACAGCCGCCAATCACGGTGGAGCCGCCCATGCACTGACCTTCGGCGAACACCACATCGGCGGAGGTATTGACCTGCCCGGCCTGATCACGCCAGATCAGTTGCATGGAATCACCAAGATGCTCGGTGAACCGGGAGCTGGGATAATACCGCCCGCTTTCGAGTACCAGCACATCCAGCCCGGCCTTGGCCAGTTCATAGGCGGCGACGGACCCGCCTCCGCCCGAACCGACAATGACCACGTCGGCACGCAACCGGAATTTCTTGCCCAAAGACGGATCCGCGGCTACATCCTTGGCCTGGGTAACCGGAACGCCATCACGGGGTACATTGACATTTCTCATTCGGTGCTACCTCGCTTACGCGCGTGGTAAGGGTGCGTTCCCGAGCCGGGTGACGCCCCACTTTTCCGTAACCGGCCCCCAGTAATCCAGCGCCGGCCAGGTACGCTCGTCACGCCAGTAGTTCAGCGTGACCACGGTCTTGAGAGTCGTGGTGAGTCCGCGCTCGAAAAAACTCGCCTGCTGCATGGACCGGATATACTCCAGCGCGTCGTCGTCGTCGAGATTGCTGAAGCGGGTAAAACTGAAACTCACCATGGGGCGGCGCTCGAAGACCCAGAGGGCCAGACCGAAGAGTTCGCGCGTCTGGGGCGGCATCTTGCCGGCCATGGAATCGATATTGCCCAGGGTGGGCACCTCTTCGATGCTGGAGGGCAACCCCTCGGACGCCGGAATCAGCACCTCGGTCAAACGCCGCAGGGTGCGAACCTCGTTCGGCTCAAGGTGTTCATATTCCAGCGCTTCCGGGGCTTCCTTGCGGCCCAGCAAGCGCGCGCAGCCGGCGCTCAGCGCCGCGCCCGCAAGCACGGAGCCACGCAGAAAGCCGCGTCGCGACAGGGGTTCGAGACCAGCCATGAAGGACGGATGCCGGTCGGAAAAATCTTGCTGCCTCATGCCCTACTCCCGCTGGCCATGGCGGCCGGGCGTTTTCTTGTTATCAAACCGTGAGGAACACGGCTTGGTTCTTTGCAACACCAAGTCTATACAAAGAACCGCCGGGGCAAAAGCCCGCCCCCGGCCCCTTACCAGGCTGTTAAGCAGCTCTGTTCATATCGGCCAGCATACCGTCCGCCACCCAGTGAGCCAGGGCATAGACCGTAACCTGGGGATTAACGATGGTCGAGGTGGGGAAAAGGCTGGCATCGGCGACATAGAGGCCCGCCACATCGTGGCTTTCTCCCCGAACATTGACCACTGAAGAGGCCGGGTCCGGGCCCATCCGGCAACTACCCTGAGGGTGATAGGACACCAGCCGCAACGAGTTGGGTTCGTTCACCAGGCCGTCCACTACCGGATCGATTTCATCGACCGAGTTGATCTCCAGCGGCTGATAGCTGGGGACAAAGACCTTGTCCGCGCCCGCGGCGAACTGCAGCCGGGCCGACGCCTTGATGGACTGCTGCATCGTGGGGAAGTCGGCCTCCGCTATGCGGTAATCCACCTGCTTGGTCTCCTCCTGCCAGCTGATCTCGCCCACGCTGTGATCATGAATCAGGGTCACGATGCCGGAGTAATGCTTCATGTCCTCCATGTAGTGCATGAAGGGCTTGCCCGTGCCCGGCTCGTTGAGCAGCGCCATCTCGGAGGCGCCCAAACCGCCGCCCTCCAGGATAAATCCGCCCTTGTCCGGATCCATGAACTCGTCCACATAGGTGCCGAGCAACGCCCCTTTCCAGGGGTGGACCGGCTCGGGGAAACGTGCCAGCACGAACATGGACGGATGGCAGGCGAAATTGCGCCCCACCTGACCGGAACTGTTCCCCAGTCCGCTCTTTTGCAGCAGAAGCGGCGTCTGCACAGCGCCGGCTGCGAGAATCACCCGGTCCGCGGTGACGCGCAGGTCCGCCACCTTGCCCTGCTCGGGATCCATGATCTGCGCATCCACGCCCGTGGCGCGGCCGTTGTCCGCGCGCACCCGGGTAACCTCGGTATCCGCATAGATACGCGCGCCGTGCGCGGCCGCCCAGGGGAGATAGGTCACCAGCATGGACTGCTTGCGCTCGCTCTTGCAGCCGGACAGGCAATGGCCGGTGAGCGCGCACTGGTTGATGTTGCGCTTGAAAGGCCGTACCGACCAGCCCAGGTTCTCCGCGCCCGTGCGCAGCAACTGGCTGTGCCGGGCGATTTCCCATTCCTCGTTCTCGTGAATGGCCAGATTCTTTTCCACCCGCTCGAAATAGGGTCGCAGGGCTTGCTCGGTCAGCTCCGGGAGACCGTACTGCTGTTGCCACTTCTGGAGAATGAACTCCGGCGTACGGAAACAGACACAGCCGTTGACCACGGTGGAGCCGCCCACACAGCGGCCCTGAAGCAGCAGCAGGTCGCCGTCCGCATTGGTCTGACCGCCGTGATCCTGGTACAGGGTCTCCAGCATGTCGTTGAATTTCTCGGTGAAGTCCTTCGAGGGCACATAGGGCCCGGCTTCCAGCACCACCACATCCAGGCCCTTGCGGGCCAGCTCATAGGCAGTTACGGCACCGCCCGCGCCGGACCCTACAATGACCACATCCGCTTTCAGGTCCAGGCGCTGCTGTTTCACATCGGCGGCGGTCGTAACCGCCAGACCACTTTTCTGTACCGTTGCGCTCATGCTGACTGCTCCTGATCCGCCTCCGGCAGAGGCGCGTTGCCCAGATACTCCAGCCCCCACTCCTCGGTCACGGGACCATCGTAGTCCACCGGGGGCCAGGTGGCCGGTTCCCGCCAGTAACTGGTGTAGATGAACTGTTTCACCACGCCCTGAAGCGCGCGCTGAATACGGTTGCCCCGCGTCCAGGTATCGAAATAGGCACGCGCGGCCTCCGGCTCCAGATCCACCAGCCGCTTGCCGTGCCAGCCGGAGACCACGGCGGCGTTATCCATGAGCACCAGTCCCTTGGCCAGATCCTTGCGCACCGTCGTATTCAGCAAGCCCATCATATGGTCGATATTGCGCAACACCGGCACCTGCTCCGGCGGCGTGAGATTCGTGCCCGCAACGGGCAGCAAGGCGGGAATCAGGCGTCGCATCAGATGATATTCATTGGCATGAAGATGGCGCACCCAGTCCGGTACGGGTTCATCGTCCACGCCCGAGCGCCGAAGCCAGGCAAAGGAGCCACCGGCCACGGCCGCCACGGCGGCGCCGCCCCACAACAGGGATTTGAGGAAGGGACGCCGCCCCAGACGGGCCACCTCTTCCGCCGCCTTGTCGGACTCGCTCATGAGGCCTCCGCAAGCACATGCATGGTTATGGATCGCCCCTGAAATTACCCCAGAAAATCCGACGAAACAAGATGTTTACCACAACAACGACTCTTGATCCCCGGAAACATAGCGAGCCCGACCGGTCGAATTGCCAGCCCGGCTGGCGCTCGTTTACAGTTCCGCATCGGCGCGGCCGACCCCGAATTCCACAACGACGGAGACCGCTGAGCCCATGGAATCCATACTGCTGGCGCTGACGGCCTTTCTGGTGTTCTTTCTGGGATACCGCTTCTACTCCGCCTTTCTGGCGCGGGTCATCTTCCGTCTGGATCCGGAGTTTCGCACTCCGGCTCATGAGTTGCGCGACAACATCGATTACATGCCCACCAACAAGTTCGTGCTCTGGGGGCATCATTTCACTTCCGTGGCCGGCGCCGCGCCCATTATCGGCCCGTCCATTGCCGTCATCTGGGGCTGGGGCCCGGCGTTGTTGTGGGTGCTGCTGGGAACCGTGTTCTTCGCCGGCATTCATGATTTCTCCACCCTCTGGGTATCCGTGCGCCACAAGGGCGAGTCCATGGGCTCACTGACCCGCGCCGTTATTGGGCCGCGCGCGCGCAGCCTCTTCCTGCTGATCATTTTCTTCCTGCTGGTGCTGGTCAATGCGGTCTTCGCCATCGCCATCGCCCAGCTGTTTTCCTCCTTCCCCGAAAGTGTTGCCGCCTACTGGCTTCAGGTCCCGGTGGCCATGGGCGTGGGCTGGCTGGTCTACCGGCGCTCAATACGCATCGGCGTGCCGGCTGTGGTGGCGCTGTTGCTCCTGCTCGGCTTTGTGGGCGTGGGTGCGATGATGCCGCTGGCCCTGCCGGAACAGATCCTGGGACTGCCGGCCAGCGCCTGGTGGGTCGTCATCATGCTGGGCTATGGCGCCCTGGCGTCGCGCCTGCCGGTCTGGCTGCTGCTCCAGCCGCGGGATTTCATCAACGCGCACCTGCTTTTCCTCGTGCTGGCGCTGATCTATGTGGGTGTTTTCGTGGGCGCGCCCGATCTGGTGGCGCCCATGTTCAATGAGCAGGTACCGGAGGATACGCCCTCCATGCTGCCCCTGCTCTTCGTCACCATTGCCTGCGGCGCCATTTCCGGTTTCCACGGCCTGGTTTCCTCCGGCACCACCTCCAAACAGCTGGACCGGGAAACGGATGCACGTTTCGTGGGGTACTTCGGCGCTACCGGCGAAGGTCTGCTGGCCGTGGCGGCCATTCTCGCGACCGCCGCGGGTTTCGCGAGCGCGGGTGAATGGAATCAGGCCTACGCCAGCTGGCAGTCCGCCTCGGATTCGGGGATCGCGCATTTCGTCTCGGGCGCGGGCAACCTGCTGGGCCATCTGGGCATTCCCGCTGTGCTCGGCACCACCTTCATTTCCGTGCTGGTGGTGGCCTTTGCCGCCACCACCCTGGATACGTCCATGCGACTCCAGCGGTTTATCCTCGCGGAAATTGGCACCCAGTACCGGATGCCCGCGCTGGGCAATCGCAACATCGCCACCGCCTTTGTATTCCTGTCCTGTGTGGCCCTGGCTTTTGCCGGTGATCCGGACAATCCCGGCGCCGGCGGTATGGTGCTGTGGCCGCTGTTCGGCACCACCAACCAGCTCACCGCCGCGCTGTCACTGCTGGTGGTGACCCTGATCCTGAAGCGGCTGAAGCGAGGCTTCATCTATACGTTGATCCCGTTTTTGTTCATCGCGGTCATGACCACCTGGGCCATGACGCTGAATATCGCCTCCTTCGTGGAACAAGGCGAATGGCATCTGCTGATCATCGGCGGTGTTATTCTGGTATTCGCGGTCTGGCTGATCCTGGAGGGCTTCGCCGCCGCTCACCGGGAATGGCGGCAAAGGCGTGCGGAAAATGGCTGAATCCACACCTGAAGGGCGCAAGCCCGGTCGGCTGCGCCGGCTGATACGACTCTATGAAGAGGCCTACCACGGCCCCCAGCGGCGCCTGCAGGCCCGCCGGGCCCGGCGCGAGGAAGATCTGCTGCGCCTGCTGGCCCTGTCTGAAGCGTTGGGGCTGCCGAATCCCGCCTCCTTCTACACCCTGGAGTTGCTGCCCTTTCTCCTGGAGGACTACCACCACTGGCACCAGCGCATGGGATTGGAACGCTCGCCGCTGGAAGGATTCCGGTGTTGCTGAAGCGCTGGTTCCGGCGGCGCTCGCCCGAACCCGAGCGGACCAGACCGGCATGGGCGTCCGGCTCTGGGCCCCGGCTGGTGTTCTTCGGAGGCAAGGGCGGCGTGGGCAAGACCACCTGCGCCGGTGCCCGGGCCCTGGCCCTGGCCGAGGCCGGCTATTCCACCCTGCTGGTCTCGGTGGATCCGGCCCATTCCGTGGCTGATTTGCTCGATCAACCAGTGGGCGCGGACCCGGTCCGGATTGCTGCCAACCTGGAAACCATGGAGCTGGACCCGGAGCGGGCGGCGCAAGACTATCTGGACGAGGTCAAGCACAACCTGCGGCGCATTGCTGCTCCGGAGCTGCTGCGCGAGGCTGAACGCCAGGCCGATCTGGCCCTGCAAGCACCGGGCGCGCAGGAATCGGCCCTCTTTGACGCCATCACCGCGCTGATTCTGGATCAGGGCCCGGCCTATGACGTGCTGGTATTCGATACCGCTCCCACGGGCCATACCCTGCATCTGCTCACCCTGCCCGAAACCATGGGCGCCTGGATCGAGGGTATGCTGGCCCAGCGGGATCGGGCCCGGGCCCTGTGGTCGGAGCTGGATGACGACAACGGCGGTTTTGCCAATGAGGCGGATCCCGCGCGCGCCGTGCTGGAGCGCAGGCGTGAGCGGTTTCGCGCTTTGCGCGCGCGCATTCTGGACCCGACGGTTACCGCCTTTTACCTGGTGCTGAATCCGGATGCCCTGGCCGTCGCCGAAACCCGGCGGGCCCGACAGACGTTGGGCGAGCACGGCATTCCCGTGGCGGGTTTGATCATCAACCGGATTCTGCCGGACGGCGCCGACGGGGATTTCAACCGGCAACGCCGGGAACAGGAAGGAGAATATCTCGCGGCTATTCAACGCGATTTCGCGGACCTGGACCGGGCAGGGCTTCCGCTAGGCGCGCGGGAGCCACGCGGGCTGGATGCCCTGCGCCCCCTGGCGGAGCACCTCAATACCGCGTTCCCGGTGTGATCGCGTCGGCTCCGGAAAACCGGAGCCGACTCGCTGCATACGCCAGCGTAAAAGCTTCAGGGAGCGGGCTGCATGCCCTGGCCGCCGCCACCGCTCTGGCCGCCACCGCCGCCCTGACTGCGGCGTTGACGCATCTGCTGGCGCATCTGGCGCATCTTTTGCTGCTGTTCCTTCATTTTCTGCTCGAGCTTCTTGCGCTGCTCCTCGGTGAAGACCGATTCCACCCGGGATTGCAGGATGACGCTCTCAGCGGTCATATCGGCGGTCAGATTACCCAGTTTCCTGGCATCCTTGCGGATGGCCTTCTCGTCATAATCCGGGCCCACATGCTCGCCCATTTTCTGTTGCAGTTGCTGCGCTTCCTGCTTGCGCGACTCCACCTTCTTGTCCATCTGATCGAACAGCTTGTTCAGCTTTTCCTTTTGATCATCACTGAGATCGAGCAGCTGATCGAGCTGTTCCACCCGGTCCGGCTGGCCCTGACCGCCGCCACCGCCACCCGGTGCCGGCATCTGCTGCGCCACGGCTGTATTACTCAACGTCAGCGCTGCCAGCGCTGTGATCACAAACCTTGCTGTCTTCATATGCTCACTCCGCTTTGAATCGATCGCAGGTCAGGGAGGCTAACTTGTTTGACGCTCCCTGCCCACCTCGGGGTTCGACGACGCAAAACCGGGCTCGTTCCCCGGATACAAAAAAGCCCGACCTGAGCCGGGCTTTTCCGATGGGCGACGCAGGCCCTAGAGATGCTTCTCCAGCTCCGGGACAGCGTCGAAAAGATCGGCCACCAGGCCGTAATCGGCCACCTGGAAGATGGGCGCTTCCTCGTCCTTGTTGATCGCCACGATCACCTTGGAGTCCTTCATGCCCGCCAGATGCTGAATGGCACCGGAAATGCCCACGGCCATGTAAAGCTGAGGCGCGACAATCTTGCCCGTCTGGCCCACCTGCATGTCGTTGGGCACGAAACCGGCGTCCACGGCCGCGCGGGAGGCACCCACGGCGGCCCCCAGCTTGTCCGCCACGCGGTAGAGGATTTCGAAGTTCTCGCCGTTGCCCATGGCCCGGCCACCGGAAATGACGATCTCCGCTGCGCCCAGATCGGGACGGTCGGACTGCGCGAGTTCCTCGTTGACGAAGCTGGAGATGCCCGCGTCCCTGGCGATGTCGATATTTTCCACACTCGCGGAACCGCCTTCACCCGAAGCCGGATCAAAGGAAGTGCCGCGTACTGTGATCACCCGGGTGGCGTCGCTGGACTGCACCGTGGCAATGGCATTGCCCGCATAGATGGGCCGGCGGAAGGTATCCTCCGATTCCACGCCCAGAATGTCGGATATCTGCGCCACATCCAGTTGCGCCGCCACGCGGGGCATGAAGTTCTTGCCCACACTCGTAGCCGCGGCCAGGACATGGCTGTAATCGCCTGCCAGTTCGGCCACCAGATCGGCCACGTTCTCGCCCAGTTGATGGGCATAGGCGTCGTTGTCCGCCAGCAAGACCTTGCCCACGCCCTCCGCCTTCGCGATCTCCTCGGCGACGGCACCACAGTCCTTGCCCGCTACCAGTACGTCGATATCACCACCGATCTGCTGGGCGGCGGCCAGCGCGCTCAACGTCACCTTGTCGAGCACGGCGTTGTTGTGTTCCGCGTAAACCAGAATACTCATCAGAGCACCTTCGCTTCGTTTTTCAGTTTGTCCACCAACTCTTCGACGGACTCCACGGTGATGCCTGCTTCACGCTCCGGCGGCGGCTCGACTTTCAGCGTCTGAACGCGCGGCGCGAAGTCCACGCCCAGCTCATCCGGGGTGAGTGTGTCGAGCTGCTTTTTCTTTGCCTTCATGATATTGGGCAGCGAAGCGTAACGCGGCTCGTTGAGGCGCAGGTCCGTGGTGACCACCGCCGGCATGTTCAGCTCCAGGGTCTGCAGGCCGCCGTCGATTTCACGGGTAACCTTGACCTTGCCCTCTTCCACATTGACTTCGGAGGCGAAGGTGCCCTGGGGCATGCCCGCCAGCGCGGCCAGCATTTGACCGGTCTGGTTGTTGTCGTCGTCGATGGCCTGCTTGCCCAGGATAACCAGGCCGGGTTCTTCCCGGTCGACAATCGCCTTGAGCGCCTTGGCCACCTCCAGCGACTCGGTTTCCTGATCGGTCTCGATCAGGATGGACCGGTCGGCGCCCAGCGCCATGGCCGTGCGCAACTGCTCCTGAGCCGCCTTCTCGCCCACGGTGACGGCAACAATCTCGGACGCCACGCCCTGCTCTTTCAGACGCACCGCCTCTTCCACCGCGATTTCACAGAAGGGGTTCATGGCCATTTTCACATTGGCGAGATCAACGCCGGAGTTGTCCGCTTTCACGCGAACCTTGACGTTGTAATCAATGACTCGCTTGATGGGTACAAGAACCTTCATAGGATCCTCGGAATGATTTCCACTGGATGATTTGTAGAACAGGAGGCGACTGGCGCGAACCGGGGCCACCCCCGCGCGAGAGCCGGTATCTTGAACGCGCGCGTTGCGCGGGTCAATAGGCCGAATTTTCGTAACTGGATGATTTTGCTGCAAATCAAAAGCAGACACAGCGCTGGAAGCACCCATCCTTTTCCTTGAAAATCAAATAGTTCGGCCCCCGGAAATCCCATGATTGTCCAACGCGTTCCGGCTCGCTGGTAGAGTCCGTCGCGCTGGCCCGATATACTGCGCACCCACAGCCCGGCGTCAGCACCTGTTTGTGACCCGCACGCCGGACCGGCGCGTAATACCGCTCATCGTGCTCATCAGCGGCGTAGCGGTTACCCAATCAACGATGGAGGAGACAAGCCTGTGGAACGCGAATCGATGGAAGTCGATGTAGTCATCGTCGGCGCGGGCCCGTCCGGTCTGGCCACCGCCTGCCGTCTGGGCCAGCTCGCCCGGGACAACGGCCAGGAGCTGAGCGTGGTGGTCGTGGAAAAAGGCGCCGAAGTCGGAGCTCACATCCTCTCCGGCGCGGTCTTCGAGCCGCGGGCGCTGAACGAGCTCTTCCCCAACTGGAAGGAGCTGGGCGCGCCGCTGAACACCGAAGTGAAGGATGACGACATTGTCTATTTCACGGGCGCGGACAAGGGCGCGAAGATTCCCGGACCCTTTGCCCCCAAGACCATGCACAACGAGGGCAACTACATCATCTCGCTGGGCAATCTCTGCCGTTGGCTGGGCGAGCAGGCCGAGGCCCTGGGCATCGAAATCTTCCCCGGCTTTCCGGCCTCGGAGGTGCTCTACCATGACGACGGCTCGGTCAAGGGTATCGCCACGGGCGATTTCGGCATCGACGAAAACGGCGAGCCCAAGGACGGTTACATGCCCGGCATGGAGCTGCACGCCCGGTACACGGTTTTCTCCGAGGGCTGCCGCGGCAATCTGGGCAAACAGCTGCAGGAGCAGTTCAACCTGCGTGACGAAGCCGATCCACAGCATTACGGCCTGGGCGTAAAAGAACTCTGGGAAATCGACCCCGAGAAGCACCAGCAGGGGTTGGTCATCCACACAGCAGGCTGGCCGCTGACCGAGAGCGGCACCGGCGGCGGCGGTTTCCTCTACCACATGGAGGACAATCTGGTCTCGCTCGGCCTGATCGCGGATCTCAACTACGACAATCCCTATGTCTCGCCCTTCGAGGAGATGCAGCGCTGGAAGACACATCCACAGATCAAGCAGTATCTCGAAGGCGCCAAGCGGGTCAGCTATGGCGCCCGGGCCATCTCCAAGGGCGGCCCGCAGTCGCTGCCGCGCATGACCCTGCCCGGCGGCCTGCTGATCGGCTGCAACGCCGGCACGCTGAACACGGCCAAGATCAAAGGTAATCACACCGCCATGAAATCCGGCATGGTCGCCGCCGAGGTGCTGGCCGAAGCTATTCACAGCGAACGGGCCAACGATGAGCTAACGGAATACGAGACGCGGTTCAAGGAAAGCTGGGCGTACCAGGAGTTGGTAGAGCAGCGCAATTTCGGACCCGCGCAGCACAAACTGGGCAGTTTCCTGGGCGCGGCTTTCGCCTTTGTGGATCTTAATATCTTCAACGGCAAACTGCCCTTCACCCTGCATGACCGCACGCCGGATCACGCCACCCTGAAACCCGCCGAGCAGTGCAAGAAGATCGAGTACCCCAAGCCGGACGGCAAGCTCACCTTCAACCGGCTGGATTCGGTTTTCCTGTCCAACACCAACCACGAGGAAAACCAGCCCTGCCACCTGCAATTGCAGGATGCGAGCATTCCGATCCAGGAGAATTTGCCCCGATACGACGAGCCGGCGCAGCGCTACTGCCCGGCCGCGGTCTATGAAGTCGTCGCGGACGAGCAAACGGGCGAGCAGAAGTTCCA
>CAJXLA010000004.1 GCA_913055795.1 uncultured Alcanivorax sp.
CAGGGCGAGCTGACTGGAGCGCGTGGCAATACGCACGGGATCGCGGCTCATGAAAACAACCGTCGCGGCCGATCAGGGAAAGGGCAGTGTACAGGAATCCGGGTGGGCACCGGACCGGCTGACCGGCCCGGACCCGGACCCGTCAGTTGCCGTAAACCACTACCGTATATTCCGCCAGCACACCGAAGAAGTTGGCGGACTGGACATCCACATGGTGAATCTCGGTAATGCCACCGTTGCGCGCGGCCGTCTGGATGCTCGCATCACCGGACGCCACCACGCCCAGAATCGAGCGGGCACTGGCCCGGCCCACACGCTGGGGCTCTTCCGGGGAGGCGGTAGCGGTCAGTGGTGCCTGAACATTGGAATAGACAAAGCCGTTCACCGGCGCCTGGGCGACGGCGCATCCGCCCAGCAGCGTGGCCAGCAACAAAACCGTTATCCGTTTCATGTCGAACCTCTTGTTGTTGTGTTCTCAATGGGGCCCGTGCGCCCCCGGCGCGGACCGATCACCGAGCATAGCACCTTCACATGCGTTGCATCACCTTGCGCAACCCGGGCACATGGCGGCGGCTGACCGTGAGCCGGTCGTCCAGCCCGCGCAGACGCACCTGATAATGACCCTGTTCGGCCAGTTCCATACCTTCCAGGTAATCCAGCGCCACCAGCGCATTGCGATGAATGCGCACGAAGCGATCGCCGAATTCGTCTTCCAGTTCCTTCAGGGTCTCGTCGATGAGCACCTCCCCCTCGGGCCAGCGCACGGTGACGTATTTCTGATCCGCCTGGAAATAGCGGATCTCATTGACCGGCACCAGTTCGAGGCCCTTGTGCGTGCGAGCGCTGATATGCTGGCGCTGATTGGAGCTTTCCTCGTCCAGCCCCACTTCCTCTTTCACGGTTTCGAGTTGAACCCGGTTGAGACTGCCGGCCCGCTCCAGAGCCGCGGCCAGGTCATCCCGATTGATGGGCTTGAGCAGATAGTCCACGGCATGGACCTTAAAAGCCTGCAACGCATGTTCGTCAAAGGCCGTGCAGAAGATGACCGCCGGGGGACGCTCCGTATTGAGCAAGTGGGAAGCCGCTTCCAGGCCGTCCATGTCGGGCATGCGAATATCCAGCAACACCACTTCCGGCTGGGTGCGTTGAGCCTCGCTCACCGCCTCACGGCCGTCGGCCGCTTCCGCCACAACCGTTACGCCCTCGATCTCTTCGGCGAGGCGTTTGACTCGCCCCCGGGCCAGTTGCTCGTCATCACATACCAGTACCCGCATAAATGTTCCCCCAGGCTCCAAGGGATTGGAAACGTCTTGATGGACTCCGTTATACGCGATTTCGCCCCCGGCAGGAAAGCCGGTCAACCGCGCCAGGCTGGATAGACGATTTCCACCTCGTAGCAATCATCCAGTTCCCGCGCATTGATTCGCGCACGCTGTCCATAGAGTGCCGTCAAACGGTGACGGATGTTTTCCAGCGCCATGCGGTTGCCGCCATGCTGAGTGTGCTGCTCGGGCAGCGCATTGCTCACCGACAGTCGCACCATGTTGTCACGCACCTCGGCGCGGACCTGAACGGTGCCACCCCGGGACAGCGGCTGGATACCATGATAGATGGCGTTCTCCAGCAGCGGCTGGAGGGTCAGCAACGGCACCGTTACCGCATGCTGATCCAGTCCCTCCAGATGCCATTCCACCTGGAGCCGATCCCCCAGTCGCAACTGCTCGATATGGATATAGCGCCGGCAGAGGTCGAGCTCATCGGCAAGCGGCACTTCATGCCCGGCCTCCTTGAGGCTGGCCCGGAACAGCCGGGACATGTCCTCCACCACCTGCTCCGCGGTGTCCGGATCCACGGCGATCAGGCTGGCAATGATATTCATGCTGTTGAACAGGAAATGCGGCCGGATGCGCGATTGCAGTGCCTGAATGCGTGAATTGAGCTCGGCACGCTCCTGGCGCTTGAGCTGCTCCTGAACATAGAAATAGCGCATCATGACGCCGGTAATAACCGCGGCAATGGCTACATGCACCCAGATGCGCTGGTCCCAGACAGCGTAATCCGGATCCGTGGTGGCCACTACCCAGGCCAGTGCCAGACGCCAGGCGAGACTGAACACGAAAGTCGCCAGCACCACCACGGCCACCACCAGCGTGGACGCCCAGGCGCGCGGCAGGGCTGACACCCAGTGCTTGAGCAGGCACAGCACGCCGGCCGAGGACAATGCCACCCATTGCACGAACAGCGAGACCCGGGCAAAGCGCGCCACACTGAGATCATCATAGAGCCCGCCCACCAGGGTGAGAACAATGGCCAGCAACTCCGCGCCTACAACCACCACCAGTACGGACTGGCCGGCGCAGAAATCCGGCAGAAAGGTTTCCCCTTCGTTCACTTGCCTCTGCATCGGCTTCCCCTTGTTGCCCGTTTGATAACCCGGCCCGACCCATGCGGGAAATGCTATACTACAACCTTTTCCGAACAGGCCCCTGCGCGGGCTTGTCATCCACGGCAGGACTTCCCCCATGACGGACAGGCAACAGCATCAGCTCTGGGGCGGACGCTTCAGCGAATCCACGGACGCCTTCGTCCAGGCCTTTACCGCCAGCGAAGCCTTCGACCGCCGACTCTACGAACACGATATCCGCGGCTCCATCGCCCACGCCACCATGCTGGCCGAAAACGGCGTCCTGACCCGGGACGAGCGCGACACCATTGTGCAGGGGCTGAACGAGATCCGCGCGGAAATCGAGGCGGGCGAGTTTCAGTGGTCGGTGGAACTGGAAGATGTGCACATGAACATCGAGGCGCGGCTGACCGCGAAAATCGGTGATGTCGGCAAAAAACTGCACACCGGGCGCAGCCGCAACGATCAGGTGGCCACAGATCTGCGCCTGTGGCTGCGCGAGCGCATGGACGAAACCGATGGCGAGCTGACCCGGCTGATGCGCGCGCTGCTGGATCAGGCCGAGACCGAAGCCGACACCATCATGCCCGGCTTTACGCATCTGCAAAGCGCGCAGCCGGTCACCTTCGGCCATCATCTGCTGGCCTGGTTCGAGATGCTGCGCCGGGACCGTCAGCGCCTGCTGGAATGCCGCGCGCGCGTCAATCAGCTGCCGCTGGGCGCGGCCGCGCTGGCCGGCACCACCTACCCCGTGGACCGCCAGCGCACCGCCGAACTGCTGGGCTTCGATGGCGTGTGCGAGAACTCGCTGGACGCGGTCAGCGACCGCGACTTCGCCATTGAATTCTGCTCGCTGGCCGCGCTCTGCATGACCCATCTGTCGCGCATCAGCGAAGAACTGGTGCTGTGGACCAGCGCGCAGTTTCAGTTCATCGACCTGCCGGATCGTTTCTGTACCGGTTCGTCCATCATGCCCCAGAAGAAAAACCCGGATGTGCCCGAGCTGGTGCGGGGCAAGACCGGCCGGGTCAACGGCGCGCTCATCAATCTGCTCACCCTGATGAAGGGCCAGCCGCTGGCCTACAACAAGGACAATCAGGAAGACAAGGAACCGCTGTTCGACAGCGTCGATACCCTGCGCAACTGCCTGCGCGCCTTTGCCGACATGATGCCCGCGCTCGAACCCAAACGGGCCAACCTCCGGGCCGCGGCCGGGCGCGGCTTCGCCACGGCCACGGATCTGGCGGATTATCTGGTGCGCAAGGGTGTCGCCTTCCGCGACGCTCATGAGATCGTGGGGCAGGCCGTGGGCCGGGCCCTGGAGGACAACCGCGATCTGGAAGAGCTCAGCCTGGCCGAGTTGCAGCAATTCAGCGAGGTCATCGAGGCGGATGTGCACGAGATTCTCACGCTGGAAGGCTCGGTGAGCGCGCGCAATCATATCGGCGGCACCGCCCCGGAGCAGGTTCGCGCCGCTGTGGAACGGGGGCGCCAATGGCTCGCCTGACGCTGATGCTGCTACTGATCACTGCCCTGTCCGGCTGCGGCCAGAAGGGCCCCCTCTATTTCCCGGACGATGAAGACGAACGGCAAGAGCAACAGGACGGCAACGACTGATGGACTACTTCAGCTGGCAGGACGGTACCCTGCACGCCGAGGAAATGCGGGTCAGCGAGCTGGCGGAACGCTTCGGCACGCCGCTGTATCTCTATTCCCGGGCGGCACTGGAGCGCCGGTATCAGGCCTTTGACGAAGCCTTCGGCGACCATCCGCACCGGATCTTCTATGCCGTCAAGGCCAACAGCAACCTGGCGGTGCTGAACCTGCTGGCGCGGCAGGGGTCCGGCTTCGACATCGTCTCCGGCGGCGAGCTGGAACGGGTGCTGCGCGCGGGCGGCACACCCGATGACATCGTCTTTTCGGGCGTGGGCAAGACGGACGAGGAAATCGAGACCGCAGTGCGCGCGGGCATTCACTGCTTCAATGTGGAATCCGCCGAGGAACTGGACCGCATCCAGCATATCGGCCGGGAACAGGACCGGGTGGCGCCGGTAGCCCTGCGGGTCAATCCGGACGTGGACGCGCGCACCCATCCCTATATTTCCACGGGCCTGCGGGAAAACAAGTTCGGCGTGGCCATCGAGGACGCGCCCGCGCTCTACAAGAAGGCGGCGAAAGCCTCCCATCTGGAGGTGCTGGGCGTGGACTGTCATATCGGCAGCCAGCTCATGGAGCTGGGCCCCTATGAAGACGCGGTGCAACGCGTGCTGGCGCTGGTGGACCGGCTGACGCAGGAAGGCATGGTCATTCGCCATCTGGATCTCGGCGGGGGGCTGGGCGTGCAGTACGAGAACCAGGTCCCGCCGACACCCGAGGACTATGTGGCCACCCTGCTGCGTCATGTGCCCCGGGACATGCCCGTGCATATCGAGCCGGGGCGCAGCATCGCCGCCGAAGCGGGGATCTTTGTCACCCGCGTGCTCTACCTCAAGCCTACGGATCAGCGCAATTTCGCCATTGTCGACGGCGCCATGAATGACCTGATCCGGCCCAGCCTCTACGGCGCCTGGCAGGAGATTGTGCCGATCACTCCCCATGACGCGGACTGCCGCCAATGGGATCTGGTCGGCCCGGTGTGCGAGACCGGCGATTTTCTGGGCAAGGACCGCACCCTGGCGCTGGAAGCCGAGGATCTGCTGGCCGTGCGCGCCGCCGGCGCCTACGGCTTTGCCATGGCCAGCAATTACAACGCCCGCAACCGGCCCGCCGAAGTGCTGGTGGACGAGGATCAGGCCTTTCTGGTGCGCCGGCGCGAGACCATCGAGGATCAGCTGCAACTGGAATCCCGCCTGCCCTGAGGAGACCCGGGTTCATGTCTGACGACGTACTGCGCACGCCCGATCACCGCTTCCGGGATCTGCCGGGCTATCCCTTCACCCCCAACTACACGGAAGTGGGTCAGCTGCGCATGCACTATGTGGATGAAGGCCCCGCGGATGCCCCGGTGGTGCTCATGCTCCACGGCGAACCCTCCTGGAGTTATCTCTACCGCAAGATGATCCCGATACTCACCGACGCGGGCTACCGGGTGGTCTGCCCGGATCTCATCGGTTTCGGCCGCTCGGACAAGCTGCGCTATCAGCGTCAGTACAGTTACGACTTTCATTTGCAAACGCTGAACGCCTTTCTGGACAACCTGCAGCTCGACGCCATCCATCTGGTCTGCCAGGACTGGGGCGGACTGCTGGGCCTGCGCCTGGTGGCGGCGGAGCCGGAGCGTTTCGCGCGCGTGGTCGCGGCCAACACCATGCTGCCCGGCTTCCCCGCGAATCATCCGCGTCTCCAGGGCAAGCTGCGCACACGCGACAAAATCGCCGCGGGCCTGGGCTTCGGCGCCTGGCTGGCGCTGTCCCAGCTCCATCCGTTCTGGCGTGCCGGCCAGATCGTGCAGCTGGGCACGGTCACGAAACTGCCCGAAGCCGTGGTTGCCGCCTATGACGCGCCCTTTCCGGACCGCAGTTTCATGGCGGGCGCGCGCATCTTCCCGCGCCTGGTGCCCACCGAACTGCGCGCCAACCGCGCGGCCTGGCAGACCCTGGTGCGCTGGGACAAGCCCTTCCTGACCGCTTTCAGTGACCGCGACCCCATCATGTCGCCGCTGGCCCGGGTCTTTCAGGAACTGATCCCGGGCGCGCACGGCGAGCCCCACACCACGATTCGCGGCGCCAGTCACTTCCTGCAAGAGGACCAGGGCGAAGAGCTGGCGCGGGTCATCGCGGACTGGCTCGCGCACGGATCCGCATAGCCGGCAGGGTTCCGACGCCGGCGGGCGGGCTCTACAATAACGCTCCCTTCATAACGACCGGACCATCATGGAACTGCGATTCACCAAGATGCACGGGCTGGGCAATGATTTCATGGTGCTCGACGCCCTGAGCCAGCCCCTGCCCGCCGAGGGCCTGCCCCTGGCGGCCGACACCATTCGCCGCCTGGCGGATCGGCACTTCGGCATCGGCTTCGATCAGCTGCTGGTGGTGCAGCCGCCACCGCGCGAGGGCGTGGATTTCGGTTATGGCGTATTCAACGCCGACGGCGGCGAGGTGTATCAGTGCGGCAACGGCGCGCGCTGTTTCGCCCGGTTCGTGCGCGAACAGGGCTATATCGACAGCGACGAGATCCGCGTGGCCACCGCCGCCGGGGAAATGACGCTCACGCTGACCGAGGACGGCCAGGTCACCGTGGCCATGGGCGAGCCGCTGTGGTCGCCGTCCGAGATTCCCTTCAATGCCGAGGCGGAGGCGGACACCTATACCCTGGAAGCGGTGGGCGAGACCCTGGAGATCTCGGCGGTAGGGCTGGGCAACCCGCACTGCGTGGTGCTGGTGGACAATCTCGAGCGCGCCCCGGTGAACACCCTGGGACCGGTGCTGGAAAAGCATCCGGACTTCCCCGAACAGGCCAATGCCGGTTTCATGCAGGTGCTCGAACCCGACCATATCCGGCTGCGCGTACACGAACGCGGCGTGGGCGAAACCCTGGCCTGTGGCTCCGGCGCTTGCGCGGCCATGGTCTGCGGCCGCCGCCGGGGGGTGCTGAGCGACCGCGTCCGGGTATCGCTGCCCGGCGGCGACCTGCTGGTGACCTATAACGGCTCCGGGCAGGTGCGGATGACAGGTCCGGCCACGCGCGTCTATGATGGCTTCATTCAACTCGATAACGAAAAATCAGGGGGACGGACCCGCTCATGAGTGAAGGCGAGACCATCAACGCGGACCAGGTGGCGGCCTGGCTGCGGGATCATCCGGAGTTTTTCGATGAGCGCCCGGAGCTGCTGGAAACCCTGCGCCTGCCGGACGCGCGCGGCGAGGCGGTGTCGCTGCTGGAACGTCAGGCCAGTGTGCTGCGCACGCGCAACGAGGAACTGCGCGAGCGGCTCCATCACCTGCTGGACGTGGCCCGGGACAATGACCGGCTGTTCGACAAGACCCGCAATCTGGTGCTGCGGGTCATGGAAGCACGCAACAGCGAGGAGCTGTTCCGCAACCTGATCGATTCCCTCAAACAGGATTTCGGCAGTGACGTCGTCAGTCTGCTGATCTATGACCGGGACCTGAACCTGACCGGCGATATTCGTGGCCAGGTGCGCTGCGTGGCCTTTTCCGACCTGCACGAGGCCCTGCGCAACCTGTTGCGCGGCGATCGGGCGGTGTGCGGCTCTCTGCGCGAAGAAGAACTGCGCGAGCTCTTCACCGAAGCGGCGGACAACGTCAAATCGGCGGCCATGGTGCCGCTGGAATGGCAGGGCCGTCAGGGCCTGCTGGCCATCGGCAGCACGGATCCGCGCCATTTCCGCAGTTCCATGGACACGCTCTTTCTGACCCATATCGGCGAGGTGCTGAGCCGGCGGCTGGCCGATTTCCTTCAAGCCAGTCCGGCGCTGGAGGCCAAGCGGGCCTGATCATGACTGCCCGTGCCGGCCTGGCCGAAACCCTGGACGCCTTTCTCGCGGATCAGACCCACGAAAGACGCCTGTCGGCCCATACCCTGGCCGGCTACCGCCGGGATCTGCACAAGGCCGCGAATTTCCTGCGCGAACGCGGTATCGAGCACTGGGAAGACGCGGATGTGCACACCATCCGCGCGCTGGTGGCCACCCTGCACCGGCGCGGGCTGTCCGGCAAGAGCCTGCAGCGGCTGTTGTCCAGCCTGCGCGGGCTCTACCGCTGGCTCATCCGGGAGGCTCGAGTGCACGACAACCCGGCGGAAGGACTGAGCGCGCCGCGTAGCGGCCGCCCCCTGCCCGCGACCCTGGACCCGGACCAGACCCGGCATTTGCTGGAGCAATCCGGCGACGACGACCCCCTCGCCCTGCGCGATCAGGCCATGATGGAGCTGCTGTATTCGTCCGGATTGCGCCTGGCGGAACTGTTGTCCCTGGATACCGACACCATTGATCTCGACGTCGGCCAGGTGGAGGTGACCGGCAAGGGCAACAAGGCCCGGCGGCTGCCCGTGGGGTGCCCGGCGGTGCAGGCGGTACGAGCCTGGCTCCAGGCCCGCCCGGCGCTGGTGAAGGATCCCGACGAAAGGGCGCTTTTCCTCAATCACCGGGGCAACCGGCTGGGCCCGAGGGGGGTCCAGCAGCGCCTGGCCCGGGCGGCGGTGCAGCGCAACCTGGACGGACGACTCCACCCGCACATGCTGCGCCATTCCTTCGCCACGCACATGCTCGAATCCTCCGGGGATCTGCGCGCGGTTCAGGAGCTGCTGGGCCACAGCAGTCTGTCCACCACCCAGATCTATACCCATCTGGATTTTCAGCATCTCGCACGCATCTATGATGATGCCCATCCGCGTGCCCGGAAGAAGAATCGGGACGACGAATCCGGCACCTGAACCGCTCCCCGCGCCCGCCTGATTTTCCCGCGCCGGCTTGTGGGCTAGACTGAAGCCCATGCCGGGCTTGCAATTGATCACCTTCGATCTGGACAACACGCTCTGGCCCGTGGACGAAGTGATTCGCCGGGCCGAGGAAACCACCAGTGGCTGGCTTCAGCGCGAACATCCGGAGGTGGCGGAACAGTTGAGCGCCGACCGGATCCGCCAGCTGCGCGATCAGCTGGTCACGGAGCATCCGGATTATCTGCACAACCTGACCGCGTTGCGCCGCGACGCCATGGCGGCCGGTTTCGAGGCGGCCGGCTATGCCCGCCAGGAGGCCCGGACCCGGGCCACGGACGCCTTCCACGTCTTCCACGAAGCGCGCAACCAGGTAGTCTTCTTCCCCGGCGCACTGGACATTCTGGAAGTGCTCGCGGACTCCTATGAACTGGGCGCACTAACCAACGGCAACGCCGATCTGGAGCGCATCGGCATTGATCACCTGTTCAGTTTCCATCACTCGGCGGAAACCGTGGGCCGACGCAAGCCGGCGCCGGACATGTTCCAGGCGGCACTGGAATCCACCGGCATCGCCGCCGAACGTGCCCTCCACGTAGGCGATCATCCGGAAGAAGACGTCCATGCCGCGCGCGAGCACGGCTGGCACGCCGTCTGGGCCAATCTGCTCGACCACGACTGGCCCGGCCACATCCCCGAGCACCCGCACCGCATCCACAACCTCCACGAGCTCAGTGATCTGATTGCCTTGCTGGAAGGATGAAAAATAGAAGGTGCTAGGTGCTAGGTGCTGGTCAGGATCTTGAGCCGTAATACCCTGTAAACGCTCATCCCCCCTTGGCTCCTCGCGCCTCTCGCCTAGCTCCTCGGCCCTGGCACCTCGATCCTCGCCCCTCGGCTTTATCCGTCGAAAGACGGATACAGACTGTCACGCAGCAGACGGCGCCAGTGGTGCTCCTCGTCCGCCGCCAGGATCAGCGCCAGCCGGCCCTGATCATCCAGCACTTCCAGACTGGTTTCGATGCCCCGCAGGCCGGGTCGGCGCACGCGCCATACGGAGCCCAGGCGGGGACAGGACCACTCGTGGCGCGATGGTCCCAGACAGAAATACAAGCGCCGACCGTGCCAGCCGCGGGCATGAGGCACCGCGTGGAAACGCTGCCGCCCGTGAGCCCAAAGCTGCGTCATCCGGATCGCCAGGGTGCGCGCCTGGGCCATGGCAAGCACTGAAGGCAGGGTTTCCGGAGCCACGGGCAGGGCATACTGATCACCGATGCGGTGATACACCCGGGCACGCTCCAGTCGCCGCCGTTGCAGCTCCCGGCTGAACTCCGCCTCGCTCAAGCACTGACACCAGTGACGTTCCAGTTCACTGAGCTCACCGGCGCGCGGCGCCCGTTGTGTCTCCGGTGCCGTTTCCAGTTCCGGCAGACAATCCTGGCGTGGATGCAGGTGGGCACCGATCAGTTGCTCCAGACGCTGTCCGGTTGCGGGCTCACCCGGCACCAGGGCTTGCACCAGTTCTCCTGCGCGGTCAAACAACAACAGGCTCCGTGCCGACAGTTCGGCATCCAGCGGCCGCAGTGTGGCCAGCATCAGCTCCGGGGTCCGGCGGTAATGCAACTCCAGCGAAGCCCCGTAGAGCCAGGCTCCGTCCTCGTCCGGACCCCGTTCACGTGGGCAACAGGCGGCAGCGCTGCGCGCCAGCCGGTTGCCGGCATGGATATTCAGCAGCGGCATGGACGCCAGCGCGCGCGTCAGCGCGACCGGCTCCGCATGGATCCGGAATACCGTATCGCCGAGTCCGCGCAGACAGTGCCACAACGTGCCGGCGTGGGCCCGGCCCGGACCACTGTGGTATTCCTCGGGGAAGATTCGCATACACACCTCCAGCCCTTGCGGGCAATACCATGAAAAAGAAGGACTGGCTGGCGTCGGCTGGCTGATCCTGTCAGGGAGAACCCGATTTCCGTGATTTCATTTTTTGCTACTTCGTGAGGATCAGCTTGCCGGCCCGGGTGCGGCGCAGCTGATAGACCTCGCTACCGTGTTCGATCAGCACACTGCTGGAGCGGCGGAACAGATAACGGCTGTCCAACCGCTGCCGATGCACCGGAATCCAGCGTGTAGTGCTGCCTTGTTGTTCGGTCATGACCCTCTCCTTATCATCTTTAATGATAATGATTATCATTTCTTTATGGAGAGTCAACCCCGTTCCGAGAAATTCGCCGGCAGCGCGAGACAGGCATGACAAGGCGGTTGGGGAGGCGTTAGAGTATAGTTCCATGGATACCGCAGCGAAGTCAGCCGCCACCGAATCGCCCCAGGAACACCTGGCCGCCATTCTCGAGAGCCATCAACCGAGCCATTTGTTGTCCGTGTCCGAGCAGCCCGTGCCCTTGCTGGAGCACTGGTGCACGGATCACGACTGCGCGCTCACCGAGGTGCAGGAAGTCGATCCCCTGCCCGAGCTGAAGAAACTGGGCCGCTTCGACATGGCCATCGTGGCCGAGCAGCTCGAGTACATGAATCATCACGCCGCCGAGGAACTCATCGGCCGGCTGCGCAACCTGCATACGCAAAGCCTGGTGGTGGTCTATCAGCCCCAGCTGGCACCGGACCGGCTGCGCTGGTCCCGTACCGATTTTCTCGGCATGGGGCTGCGCCACGAGGCGAGCTTCGAAAATGAAGGCCGGCGCATGGTCCTGTACAGTTACGAACTGGCTTCGTACAACTTCGTGCGCACCTGGAACAACCCGCGTTTCTGGGCCAACCCGGAAATGTGGGGCTATTGGTGGTAATCCCCGCAAACCGCTGCAAGGATCTCCCGGCTTGATTCTCTCCCGTGTGCACGAGGCCCTGCGTTTCTGGTGGAACTTTCTCGGGCCGCTGCTGCTGGTTACGGCCCCTTTTGCCCTGGCCGGCGAGGCCGTGCAGATCTGGCAGGGCCCGGCCCTGCAATTCAATGAGCAGGGCGTTTTCCAGGATGTCACCACCGTCAGTGCGGTGGTGCTGGTCCTGCTGCAACCCTTTTCGGCGGGTGCGCTGATCGCCCGCCTGGATGCTCTCGAACACGGCGTGCAGCGAAGCCTGATGGAATGTATCGGCGTGGGTGTGCGCGTAGCGCCCATCCTCATGCTGGCCTATGCCCTCATGGCCGTGGCCGTCTATGTGGGTCTGTTGATGCTGATTCTGCCGGGCATCTGGGCCTATATTCGCCTGAGCCTGTCCTCCTTTCTGATCACACTGGAAGGCATGACCCCCCTGGAAGCCGTGCAGACCAGTTTCGAGCGCACCGCCGGTTCCGTGCAGTGGCAATTGCTTCTGGCCTGGCTCTTTGTCGTGCTGCTGGTCTTCAGCGTGATCAATCTGGTGGGCGGCGCTGCCCAGTCCGCACTGGGCGATCAACCGGCACTGGATCTGGGCCTGGGCGTGCTGGCCTCGCTGGGCGGCGCGCTGATTTCCGTTCTGGTGTTTCGCTTTTATGGCCTGACGCGGCCGTCCGCGCCGGCGGGCGAAGACTGATCAGTCCCGCTGCTCAGAAAGACCAGACCAGCGGCACCAGCCCCACCACCACCACGGCTGCGGTCAGGGTCATGGGCAGCCCCACACGCAGATAATCCGTGAAATGATAACCGCCGGGGCCCATGACCATGAGATTGGTCTGATATCCCAGGGGTGAAAGGAAACTTGCCGAAGCAGCGAACATGACCGTCACCACATAGGGCATGAAACTCACGCCCAGCTGGCCGGCCATGGCCACGGCGATGGGAAACATCAGCACGGCGGTGGCGTTGTTGGTAATGAGTTCCGTAAGGATCACCGTCATGGCATAGATCAGCGCCAGCGCGACCCAGGGATGCATCCCCCCGAATAACAGGACGTCGGCGATATGATCGGCCGCGCCGGAAACCTCCATGGCCTGGCCCAGGGCAAAGGAAGCGGCGATGACGATCAGCACCTGATAATCAATGGCGCGCCGCGCCTGGATGGCGGTAACGCAGCGTGTAAGCAGCATGGTGCCCGCGGCCACCAGCGCCGCCTCGAACACCGTCAGCAAGCCGGTGATATTGAGCGCCACCATGCCCGCGAGAATCAGCCCGGCCAGCGGCGCCTTGCGGTGATCCGGACGGCCACTGTCATTGAGCAGGCTGACCAGCAGAAAATCACGCCGGAAGCGGTACTGCTCCACAAACTCCGGACTGCCTTCCAGCAGCAGCGTATCACCCACCTGCAGGCGGATATCACCGATCTTGCCGGACAGGCGTTCACCCCGGCGGGAAATGGCGAGAATGGCGGCTCCGTAATGGGTACGAAAGCGCGTCTCGCGCACATTGTAGCCCAGCCCCGGAAAGTCCGGGCCCAGCACCACCTCGATCAGGCAGCGCTTGTGATTTTCCAGCTCGAGCTTCTCGGTGCCGCCATGGGCGGGGGCCAGCCCACGCAGCTCACGCACTTCTTCGGCGCAACGGGGTTCACCGATAAAGCGGATCAAATCGCCACTTTCCAGGATCGTGTCCGGGCCCACCGCCGTGAGCAGCCGACCCTGACGCTCAAGCTCGGTGAGATAGCCGTAGGCAAGCTGACGCAGACCAGCTTCGGCAATGGTCTGGCCGGCCAGGGGGCTGCCCGCCGGCACTTTCATGTCCACACTGTATTCGCGCGCGCTTTCCACCTGCTGCATGAGTCCCACCCGTTCGGGCAGCAAGCGTGCGCTGATGAGCAGAAACACCAGGGCACCGGCGGCGAGCAGGGGCAGACCCACCCAGGCCAGCTCGAACAGGCCCAGCGCTTCACCGGTTTTGTCCTGAATCAGCCCGTCCACGACCAGATTGGTGCTGGTGCCGATCAGGGTGCAGGTTCCCCCCAGAATAGCGAACCAGGACAGCGGCATCAGCAAGCGCGAGGCGGAAATACCCAGCCGCCGGCTCCACTCCTGCACCGCCGGAATGAACATGGCCACCACGGCGGTGTTGTTCATGAAGGCGCTGAGACCGGCGGCCGGACCAATCAGCCGCACCTGAGCCCGGGCGGCGCTGCCCGGCATGCCCAGCAAGTGGTCCGCCATCCAGCGCACCGCTCCGGTCTGCTTGAGCCCGGCCGAGAGAATATAGAGCACGGCCACGGTCAGCACGCCCGGATTGCTGAAGCCCACCAGCGCCTGGCGCGGCGTGAGCACCCCCGAGATCAGCAACAGGGTCAAAGCGGCGCCCAGCACCATGTCCGCCGGCACACGGGTACCGATCAGCGTCACGAAGACGGCCCCGATGACGATCAGGGTGATGATGGCGGCGGGTTCCATGGGTACAAGACTCCGGAATCAGGTTCGGCTTGCGGACTCGGGCACGGAGGACATCATTGCCGGCGTGGGCTTCGTTCGTAGACGACAAGACTGTAGTCGTATTCATCGCCCGGCTGGGCGGCATCATCATCACGCTCAAACTCACGCCAGTATCCGGCTTCCATGGCCGGGAAAAAGGTATCCCCGTCCACGTCCGCGTGCACCTCGGTCACGTAAACCCGGTCCGCGCGCGTCAAGGCCTCGCGGAAAATATCGGCGCCGCCGATGACCACCACTTCGCCGGCTTCATCCCGGGCCGCCACCTGGGTACCCAGCTCCAGCGCCTCGTTGAGCGAGTGCACCACCTCACCGCCTTCGGCTTCGTAATCCGGCCGCCGGGTAATGACAATATTGGTCCGGCCCGGCAATGCCCGGTTCAGCGATTCCCAGGTACGCCGGCCCATGATCACGGGCTTGCCCCGGGTAACGCGCTTGAAATACTGCAAATCACCGGGCAGACGCCAGGGCAGTTCGTTGTTCCGCCCAATGCACTGATTGCGGGCCCGGGCGACCATGAGCGCCAGTTCAACGGACATCATCCCTCCTACACCGCCACCGGGGCCTTGATATGTGGATGGGGATCATAGCCAACCAGTTCGAAATCCTCGTAGCGGAAGGCGAACAGATCCTCCACTTCGGGATTGAGTTTCATGGTGGGCGGATCCCGCGGTTGTCGCTGCAGCTGTTCATCCGCCTGTTCCAGATGATTGCTGTACAGATGGGCGTCACCCAGGGTATGGACAAACTCGCCGGGTTCGAGATCACACACCTGCGCCACCATGAGGGTCAGCAGCGCATAGGAGGCAATATTGAACGGCACCCCGATGAAGATATCACCACTGCGCTGATAAAGCTGGCAGGACAAACGCCCGTCGGCCACATGGAACTGGAACAGGCAGTGACAGGGCGGCAGGGCCTGAAGGCCCCGGCCGGCGTTCTCGTGGGGCGCCCGACCGGGCTCCGGCAGTACGGCCGGATTCCAGGCCGAGACCACCAGTCGGCGCGAATCCGGGTTGGTGCGGATGCCGTGGAGCACCTCGCTGAGCTGATCAATGGTGCGCCCGTCCGGCGCCGGCCAGCGCCGCCACTGCTCGCCATAGACCGGACCCAGCTCACCGTCCTCGGTGGCCCATTCATCCCAGATGGAAACCTTGTTCCGGTTGAGATAATCGATATTGGTATCCCCGGAGAGAAACCACAGCAGCTCGTGAATAATGGAGCGCAAATGGAGTTTCTTGGTGGTCAGCAGCGGAAACCCCCGGGCCAGATCGAAACGCATCTGATAGCCGAAGAGCCCGTAGGTGCCCGTGCCCGTACGGTCATGCTTGTAGACACCGTTTTCCCGCGCCTGACGCAGAAGATCGAGATACTGTTTCACGTCTGGCTCCCGGCACCACGGTAGGCCCAGACCATCAGGCCAACACCGGCAATCACCAGAGGTATACTCAAGAGCTGGCCCATGGTTACCCAGCCGAAGGCCAGATAACCGATATGCGGGTCGGGCGAACGGAAAAACTCCACGAAGATGCGGAACACCCCATAGCCGGCCCCAAAGAGGCCGGTGACTGCGCCAGCGGGACGCGGGTGGCGGGAATAAACCCACAGAATCACGAAGAGCGCGATGCCTTCCAGGGCCAGTTCATACAGCTGGGAGGGATGGCGCTCCAGCCCGCGCGGGTCACGCGGGAAGACCATGGCCCAGGGCAGGTCCGCGGGCTTGCCCCAGAGCTCGCCGTTGATGAAGTTGCCCAGCCGGCCGGCGCCAAGTCCGATGGGCATCACCGGCACGGCAAAATCGGCCACCTGAAAGTACCCCTTGTTGTACTTGCGCGCGAAGAGCCAGAACGATACCAGCACGCCGATGACACCGCCATGGAAGGCCATACCCCCTTCCCAGATGCGCAACAGCCAGAGCGGATCCCCCAAGAACTGCTCGAAGTTGTAAAAGACCACATAGCCGAAGCGTCCGCCCAGAATCACGCCCAGCGCCACATAAAAGACCAGATCGCCCACTTCCTCGCGTGTCCAGCCACTGCCCGGCTGGCGCGCACGCCAGAGACACAGCAGCCAGCCGGCGCCAAAGCCCACCAGATACATCATGCCGTACCAGTGCACCTGCAACGGCCCCAGACTGATCATGACCGGATCGATTTCCGGATACTGCATGGCGAAGTCCTATCCCAGAACCAGTTTCAGACCAATGACGAACAGCACCACGGCAAACACCTTTTTCAGGCGCGCCGATGGCAGGCGATGGGCCAGCCGTGCGCCCACCCGCGCCAGCGGGAAGCTGGTGAGTACGATACCGCCCAGTGCGGGCAGATGGATATAGCCCAGCGTCGCTTCAGGCATCCCGGTTCGCCCCCAGCCCGCGACGGCAAAGCCGATGGTGCCCGCCAGCGCAATCACGAAACCCAGGGCCGCGGACACGGCCACCGCCGCGCGCATGTCCACGCCCCGGCTGCCGAGAAAGGGCACCGTGAGCGAGCCGCCACCGATACCGAAGAGGCTGGAGGCCAGCCCGATGACGCCACCCACGCCGGCCAGTGCAGATGGGCCGGGCAGGCGCTCCGGTCCCGGCGGCGCCGTACCGCGCCCGGCGCGAGCCATGCGCCAGGCGATCACCATGGCGAAAGCGCCGAACAGGCGCGCCAGGATATCGCCCGGCAGCCAGTCCGCTACAAAAGCGCCGGCGAAAGCGCCCACGGCAATCCCCGCAGCCAGCTGTCCCGCCAGCGCCCAGCGCAGAAATCCGGCCTGATGATGGGTGCGCACGGCATTCAGCGAGGTCACCGTAATGGTCGCCAGGGAAGTGGCTACCGCCATCTGGGTTTTCACGGCGTCGGCAAAGTCCAGCAGGCTGAACACCAGAATCAGCGCCGGGACGATGATGATGCCGCCACCCAGTCCCAGCGTGCCCGCCAGCAAACCGGCCAGCGCGCCCAGCGCCAGAAAGATGGGCAATAATTCCAGCAGGGTCATAGGATTGCGCCTGTCCGGTGAACCCGGGAGTGGTGCCGGCGGTCTGAATCCGTCACCATAGTCCGATCATTCCGGAATTCATGATCCATGTGCATCATTCTCTTTTCCTGGCAACAACATCCCGACTATCCGCTGTTGGTAACTGCCAACCGGGATGAATTTCACGACCGCGCCACGGAAGCCGCGGCCTGGCGCGGCCAGGTCTGCTGCGGCCTGGACGAGGTCGCCGGTGGCACCTGGATGGGTGTGACCGCCGATGGTCGCTTTGCCGCGCTGACCAACTACCGCGAACCACATGAACCCGATGCACCCCGCTCGCGCGGCCTCTTGCCGTATTTCTTCTTGCGCGGCGATCAGGACCCGGTGCGTTTCCTCGAAGACGTTGACGCCGAGCAGCATCATTATGCCGGCTTTAATCTGCTGATCGGTGACCGCGAGCAGCTCTGGTTCTTCTCCAACCGCGAAACCGGCCCGCCGCGCTCCGTGCCGCCGGGCGTGCACGGCCTGTCCAATGGCCTGCTCAATGAACCCTGGCCCAAGGTCGAAAAGGGCCGCAGCGAACTGGCGCGACTGATGCAGCAAGAGCCTCGCCACCAGGCCTTGCTGGATATTGTCCGCGATACCAGCCAGCCGCCCGACCACCAGCTACCCGACACGGGCGTGGGCCTGGAAACGGAACGGCTGGTGGCCCCGATGTTCATCCGCACGCCCCACTACGGCACACGCGCAAGCACCTCGGTGCTTGTCCCCCACCAGGGCGAACCCGAGCTGCGCGAACAGCTCTGGGACCGCCACGGCAACCCCCTGAATCAAGCCCTGAACGAAGCGAACAGCTAGGCAACTCTTTCCCAGTGCCCCTGAGTTTATGTGATCCCGGGTCCTCTGGTCGGTCCCCGGGCGAGGGCTGTCGTTGTGATTTTTCGTTCGGCTCAAGGCGCGCCGACGCCGGCGTACTGCCTGTACGTCAAGGAGGCGCAACGCCGAACCGGACGAAAAAGCGCAGCGACAGCCCTTGCCCGGGGATCGATCCAGAGGTCCTCACCCCGCCTGACGGATCAGGTCACCGAGGCCGGCCTTGCGCATCTGGAGATCCATGTAGGATGCGATCACTTGACCATTGTCCATGGCCAGAACCTCGTTGAGTAGCTGCCGGGCAAAGAGGATGCGATGCTGACGCAGCGCCGCCTTGACCTTGAGCAGCTGGGAGGCGTTCATGCTCAGCGAATCGTAGCCCATGGCCAGCAACAACAGGGCACAGCCCGGATCACCGGCCATTTCGCCACAGATACCGGCGGGCTTGCCCTCTTCATGGGCCTGTTCCACCACATGCACCAGGGCATGCAATACCGCCGGGTGATAGGCGTTATAAAGCTCGGCTACCTGCTGATTGTTGCGATCCACGGCCAGCAGATACTGCGTCAGGTCATTGGTGCCCACGGACAGGAAATCCACGCGCTGGGCAAACGCCCGCGCCTGCCAGACGGCGGCGGGCACTTCCACCATCACCCCTACGGGCGGCATGCTTACATCCACACCTTCATCCCGGACTTCGAGCCAGGCCCGGTGGATCAGATGCTGCGCCTCTTCCGCCTCGAACACCGTGGTCACCATGGGCAGCATGATGCGCAGATTATCCAGCCCCTCGGCCGCCTTCAGCATGGCCCGCACCTGCACCATGAAGATCTCCGGATGGTCCAGGGTCAGGCGGATACCGCGCCAGCCCAGAAAGGGGTTTTCCTCATCGATGGGGAAATAACTCAGTTCCTTGTCCCCGCCCACATCCAGGGTGCGCATGGTCACCGGATGGGGCGCGAAGCCTTCCAGCTGTTCGCGGTAAATAGCGCGCTGTTCCTCTTCGGAAGGAAAGCGGTCACGGACCATGAAGGGAATCTCGGTACGGTACAGCCCCACCCCTTCGGCGCCCCGCTCGCGCGAGCGCTGGATATCGGTCATCAGGCCGGTGTTCACCTGGAGCTGGATACGCACACCATCCAGGGTTTCGGAGGGATCGTCGCGCCACTTTTCCAGCCCGGCCAGCAGGGTTTTCTCTTCCTCGATGATGTCCTCGAACTGCTGGCGCAGCTCGGGCGTAGCATTGGCGATCAACCGGCCGCGAAAACCATCCAGAATCAGCTCACTGTCATCAAGCTTTTTCAGCGGCGCGCCCTGGAGCCCCACCACGGTGGGGATGCCCATGGCCCGGGCCACGATCGCCATATGGGAATTGCGCGATCCCCGGGTGGTGGCAATGGCGGCGATGCGCTCGCGCGGCACCTCCATGAGCATGGGCGTAGTAATCTCGTCGCCCAGCAGAATGCAGGACTCCGGGTAATCCGGCTCGCGCCGGTTGTTGCTCTGCAGCCGCGCGAGGATGCGCCGGCCCAGATCGCGCACATCGGCGGCGCGTTCACGCAGGTAGTTGTCCTCCATGCGCTCGAAGGTGCCCACATGGTCCTGGATGACCTGGCGCAACGCCCCCTGGGCCCAGTTGCCATCACGGATGCGCTCGACCATCTCGCCCGCCAGCGCGTGCTGATCCAGCATGCGCAGATAGACGTCGAACAACGCCTGTTCCTCCACACCCAGGCTGTCGCGGGCACGCTCGCCCAGATCCCGGATCTCGGTGCGGGCCTGCTCGACGGCCGCTTCCAGGCGCTGGACTTCGTCCTCGACGTCGTCGGCCGGGCGGTCCGGCACCGCATTCAGTTCGGCCGGCGGGAAGAGCAGTACACCCGTGCCGATCGCCGCGCCCGGCGCACCCGCCAGCCCGGTAAAGAAGGAGGCGCGGTTGTGCTCGCGGTTTTCCTCCAGATTGTGCAGCCCGCCCGTTGCCCGGGCATGCGCCACCACCGCCGACAATTGCGCGGAGATGGTGACCAGAAAAGCCACTTCGCTTTCATCGAAACGGCGCGCTTCCCGTTGCTGGACCACCAGCACACCGAAGACCAAGCCCTGGTGAATGACAGGCACCCCAAGAAAGGCATGAAAGGGATCCTCGCCGGTTTCCGCCAGATAATGAAAGCGCGGATGGCTGAAGGCGTCCTCCAGATTCACCGGTTCCTCGCGCAGACCCACCTGGCCCACCAGTCCCTCGGAGAGTTTCAGGCTGACGTGACCCACGGCTTCCGGTTTCAGCCCTTCCGAGGCCATGAGCACATATTTGGGTTCGGCTTCGTCCAGCAGGTAGATAGAGCACACTTCAGTCCCCATGGCTTCGCGAACACGGTGGGCCATGAGGTTCAGCGCCTCGCGCAGATCGGAGGCACTGTTCACTTCCTGAACAATACGGCGCAGCGTATCAAGCATGGAAATCTTCCCGCAGCAGCGGAGCGAGTTCCCTCAGCGCGCGCGCATAGACTCCGCGCTTGAAATGCACCACCCGGCGGACCGGATACCAGTAATGCACCCACCGCCAGGTGTCGAATTCGGGCTGATCGCTGCCACGCTCCAGATCAATGGCGCTTTCTCCGCCTTCCAGGCGCAACAGGAACCACTTCTGGCGCTGCCCGATGCACTGACGGTGATTACCGCGCGGCTTGCGCATGAAACGCCGGGGCAGACGATAGGTGAGCCAGCGATCGGTAACGCCGAGCACACGTACATGGTCCGGCACCAGACCCACTTCCTCGTGCAGTTCGCGAAACAGCGCCTCCTCCGCCGATTCCCCCTCATCCAGACCGCCCTGGGGGAATTGCCAGGCGTCGCGGTTGCCCACGCGACGCCCCCAGAAAACCCGATCATCCGGTCCGGCAATGATGATCCCGACGTTGAGCCGAAAACCCTGTTCGTCAATAATTCCGGTCATAAACTCCTCAAGAGGGCCGGTCTTGCCGTCGTAACCACGGGCAATCCAGACGCCCGGATGCAGGGTGGTCGCCGCTGTCACGCTCGCATCGGCAACCCGACCCCTAATTAAACCCCGCGCCGGGGTCACCAGGCAAACAACCAGCCAGAGCGAGACCAACGGGGGCGGCCTTTGCTATGCTTCGCCCGCCGACGGGGTCCATGCCCCCGTGTGCCCGGCGCCCGCGTCCGAACCCGGCTGGAGCATTGATGACACTGGCGATTTTTGATCTGGACAACACCCTGATCGCGGGCGATTCCGATCACCTCTGGGGTGACTTCCTGGTGGAACAGGGTGTGGTGGACGCCACCCATTACCAGACTACCAATGATGCGTTCTACCAGGACTATGTGAACGGGCGCCTGGATATCCACGCCTATCTACGCTTTTCGCTGCGCGTACTGACGCAACACCCGGTGGAACAACTCCACCAGTGGCGCGAGCAGTTTGTGCGCGAAAAGATCGAGCCCATTATACTGCCCCGCGGACGGGACCTGTTAGGTGAACATCGGGATCAGGACCATACCCTGATGATCATTACCGCCACCAACGACTTCGTGAGCACACCCATTGCCGAGCGCCTGGGCGTGGACCACCTGCTGGCGACGCGGGTAAAAATGCGCCATGGACACTATACCGGGGACACTCGGGGCATTCCCTGCTACCGTGACGGCAAGGTGGAACGGCTGCACCAGTGGCTGAACGAAGCCGGCGAAAGCCTGGAGCAGGCCTGGTTCTACAGTGACTCGCACAATGATCTGCCCCTGCTCGAGCGCGTGGACCATCCCGTGGCCGTGGACCCGGACCCGACCCTGGCCCGTGAGGCGCGGGAACGCGGCTGGAACCTGATCAGCCTGAGGGAATCATGCGATTAACCGTCCTCTCGGTCATGCTGTTGCTCATGCTCGTGGGCTGCGAACAACCGGCGGAGGAAGAGCCCGAGCCGGCGCCGGATCAGACACAAACCACGGCCGCGGACGCCGCCCTGGCCCGGTGGTATCAGGAGCACGCCCGCGAACAGCGCCAGACCCTGGAAATCCGCGCACGCACCTTTCGGGAAGCGATCAGCGGCCTGCTTACCGAACCCCGTGAAGCCCGACTGAAAACCGCCCGCGAAACCTGGCGCGGCCTGCATGAAGGTTTCCACCAGGCGTTCGTGCCGTTACGGATCACGGTGCGCCATGATCCCGGATTGAAGGAACGACTGGAACGCTCCAACCCGGCTCCCATCTTTCCGGGCTACATAGATGGGCTGTCTCAATGGCCGGATAGCGGTATTGTTCACGACCGCACCGTGGAACTCTCCCGCGCGGCCCTGCTGGAGCAGCAGGGCGCCACCGCCGAGGGCGAGGCCAGCGTGGGTTTGCAGGTCGTGCACTTTCTGCTCCACGGCGAACCACAGCAGCCACGCACGGCCGGCGCGTTCCGGGTGCTGGGCAAGGTTCCGGAACATCGGGTGGTACCGCCGGACTGGTTGCCGGAGCAACGGCGCCGGGACTATCTGCGTGTGGCCACCCATCTGCTGACCGAGGATCTGACAACCCTGGCCGGGGCGCAAACGTCCGCGCCCACCGCGACGGCACTGGTGGACACCCTGCGCGCGCTGGTGCAGCGCCTGATCCGGCTGGAAGGACTGACCGGCTCCGACGACGTCGCCGGCGAGTACATGGCCTCCGCTACCCGGACGCAGGCCGTGGAGACATTATTCGAGACCCTGCGCGACTGGCTGGCCGCGGACACACCCTTCATGAAACTCCTTGGCCGGCGAGACCTGGATGCTTCGGCCCTGCGCGAGCAGCTCGGCACCCTTCAGGGCCCCGATGATGTAGACGGGTTGCAGGCCTTGCACGCCGAGCTGGCCACCCTGAATGACCAGCTCGGGCAGCGCGAAACCAAAACGCCATAACACAGACCAGCCCGATCAACCGTTTAACCGGCTGTCGAAACGATGGGCTCCGGGTTGCTAAAAGTGATAGCGGCCGAACAGGCCCAGTGTGAAGATATCCCCGCCCAGGCGCAGGTCCGCGCCCAGCTCCAGTCGCTCATCGACATAAAACAGGGAGCGGCCGAACAGGCCCAGATCGTCCGCGTCGCTGTAGATATTCTCGTAAAAGAGGCCGCCGGCCAGCTCCAGGCTCGTGGTGGTATTGTGACGGACCCCGCCCTTGAGCATGACGCCGTTTTCATTGTCGATATCATTGTTGTCATGGACCAGATCACCGGTGATGACCAGATCCAGCCGATCCTTCAACGGCGTATTGAAACCCGCGCCCACGGACAGGCGCTGCCCGTCGAAACTGCCGTCGCCGTTAAAAAAGGACAGACCACCGCGCAGCGACAAATGCTCGTCGACGGCATAGCTGCCGCGCGCGAACAGGGAATCGGCCTCCCGCTCGCCGGGGCCGAAATCGTATTCCCACAGCTCGTAGCCGAAATCCATATAGGTGTAGGAAAAGTCATTGTCGCGCACCGGAGCGGTTTCCGCGCCCCGGATGGCGGGCGCGGCCAGCGACAGCATCAACAGGGTGAGCGTGACGCGGCGTTGCAGCATGGGAATCTCCTCGTGACAATGCACTGCGTATTTCCACGGCAACCAGAAGCGGGGCTGTTTTCATGACCCATGCATTGATTACCGGTGCCTCGGCGGGCATCGGCGAAGCATTCGCCCGCCTGCTCGCCCAACAGGGCTACAGTCTGGTGATTGTAGCCCGCCGGCAAGAACGTTTACGAGAACTGGCCGGCGAACTCGAGCACCAGTCCGGCGTTTCGGTTACAGCACTCACCGCGGATCTGGCGGACCCCAATGCGCCGGCCGAGTTGACGCGGCAACTGGATGAACGCGATATCCGTCCGGAACTGTTGGTCAACAACGCCGGCTTTTCCATTCGCGAGGGCTTTCTTGAATCCGACTGGTCCACGCATGCCCGCGAGATCCAGGTGATGATGACCGCCGTGACCGAGCTCTGCCACCGGCTGGCGCCGGCGATGCGTGAGCAGGGCCGGGGCCATATCATCAATGTCTCATCACTGGCGGCGTTCGCGCCCGCGGCGCCGGGACTGCTCTATACCGGCATCAAGAGCTATGTGCTCCATTTCTCCCAGGCCCTGGACATGGAACTCAAGCCCCATGGTGTTCATGTCACCGCCCTGTGCCCGGGTTTCACCTGGAGCGAATTCCACGACGTCATGGGCAACCGCGAACGCATGAACCGCCTGCCCGGACTGCTGTGGACCACGGCGGAAGAAGTCGCCGAAGCGGGTTACAACGCCGTGCGCGCGGGCAAGCCGGTAAGCGTGCCCGGCCGCGTCAACCGGCTGCTCGCCGGCGTCAGCCGCTGGACCCCCGAGGCGCTGCGCTATCAGCTGGGCCGCCGGGCGGATCTCTAGCAGGCTGTTGAC
The DNA here is from genome assembly GCA_913055795.1 of uncultured Alcanivorax sp. Taxonomy (GTDB): domain Bacteria; phylum Pseudomonadota; class Gammaproteobacteria; order Pseudomonadales; family Alcanivoracaceae; genus SLJS01. The sequence continues at coordinate 24,370 of CAJXLA010000004.1, forward strand.
CCTGTAGTCTACTCCGGGATTATGCTGTCTTCAGTAAAGGAGGCAGCCATGCAGGATCTGACCATTGGCCGGTTGGCGAAGACAGCCGGCAGCGATGTGGAAACCATCCGCTACTATGAGCGCCGGGGTCTGGTGCCCGAGCCGCCACGGGGGCGGAACGGGTATCGGCTCTATCCCGCCTCCGCCGTGGCGCGACTGCGTTTCATCCAGCGCGCCAAGACGCTGGGCTTTTCCCTGGCCGAGATCGCCGATCTGCTGCGCCTGCAGGACGCCAATGCCGATCGCGGCGAGGTTCGGGCCATGACACGCCAGAAACAGGCGGATCTGGATCAGCGCATTGCCGATCTGCAACGCATGCGCGCCGTACTGGCCGATCTGGAGGAACGCTGCACGGGCCACGGCCCGGCGCAGAGCTGCCCCATTATCGAGGCCCTGAACCAGCACGCATCCCCGGAGGTGGCGGAATGAACAGCGATGCGCCGGAAACACTGCATCTGGATATCGAGGGCATGAGCTGCGGCCACTGCCGCGCCACCGTGGAACAGGCCCTGCGCGCCCTGCCCGGCGTCACGGAGGTGGACCTGTCCCTGGATTCCGGCCGCGCGGAGATCCGGCATCAGGGCCTGAGCGCGCAACAGGCGATAACCGCGGTGGAAAACGCGGGTTACTCGGCCCGGCAGACGACCGAAACGGAACCGGACGCAAGCGCCTGTCATGACACCGGGTCGGCGGATCCCGCTTCATCCGGAACGTCTTCCGTGCCCTCCGGCGACGAAATCCAGTTGTCCATCTCGGGGGCCACCTGCGCGGGTTGTGTCCGCACCATCGAGAATGCGCTGCGCAATGTACCCGGCGTGGACGAAGCGCAAATGAATTTCGCCGATCGCACGGCCCGGGTTGCCGGCTCCGCCGACGCCGCTACCCTGGTACAAGCGGTGGAAGACGCCGGCTACGGTGCCGAGCCCATCCATGATCCGGAACAGGCGGACGCGGACAAGGAGCGTCAGGACGAGGCCCACTACCATCGGCTGCTGCGCGACATGGCCGTGAGTCTGGCCGTGGGCGTGCCCGTCATGGCGTGGGGTCTGCTGGGCGGCAGCATGGCCGTCGAGCCCGGCGGCACCAGCCAGTGGGTCTGGCTGGCCGTGGGCGTGGTCACCCTGGGCATTCTGGTCTTCGCCGGGGGGCACTTCTTTACCGGCGCGTGGAAGGCCTTCCGGGGCCACAATGCCAATATGGATACACTCATCGCGGTGGGCACGGGCACGGCCTGGCTGTACTCCATGGCCGTAGTACTGGTTCCCGAGCTGTTTCCGGCCTCGGCGCGCCATGTCTATTTCGAGGCCTCGGCCATGATCATCGGCCTGATCAATCTCGGACTGGCTCTGGAGGTACGCGCGCGTGGCAAGACCGGGCAGGCCATCCGTCGATTGCTGGATCTGCGCGCCAAGACCGCACGGATCCTGCGCGCCGACGGCACGGAAACGGACGTACCCGTGGAGCAAGTGCACTCCGGTGATGCCATACGGGTGCGCCCGGGCGAGAAGATCGCCGTCGACGGCGAAGTGATCGAGGGCAGCAGTCTCATCGACGAATCCATGCTCACCGGCGAGCCCATGCCCGTGCGCAAGCAAAGCGGCGACGAGGTGGCCGCGGGCACGCTCAACGACAGCGGCACCCTGGTCTACAAGGCCACCCGGGTGGGCAAGGACACGGCCCTGGCGCAGATCATTGCGCTGGTGAAAAAGGCCCAGGGGGCCAAGCCGCCCATCGGCCGTCTCGCCGACCGGGTTTCGGCGGTCTTCGTGCCCATCATCCTGCTGATTGCGGTGGCGGCGGCGCTGGCCTGGTACAACCTGGGCCCGGATCCGCGCACCGTGCACATGATGGTGGCCGCCACCACGGTGCTGATCATCGCCTGCCCCTGTGCCCTGGGCCTGGCCACGCCCATGTCCGTGATGGTGGGCGTGGGCAAGGCCGCCGAGGCGGGCGTGCTGATCCGTCAGGGCGAAGCACTGCAAACGGCCGCGCGCCTGGACACCATTGTGCTGGATAAAACCGGGACCATTACCCAGGGCCGGCCGGCGGTCACGCGGGTGTTCAGCGCCGGAGGCGATGACAACGAAGTGCTGCGCCTGGCCGCGGCGCTGGAACAGGGCTCGGAACATCCGCTGGCGCAAGCCGTTACCGAACGGGCCCGGGAGGCCGGGCTGAGCCGGGCTTCCGTGGCGAACTTTCAGGCGCTGAACGGCAAGGGGGTTCAGGCGGAGCTCGACGGCGACGACCTCTATCTGGGCAACCGCCGCTGGCTGGAGGAGCTGGGCATGGAACTGTCGGCCCTGGATCAAGCCGCCGGACAGATTGCCGAGGACGGCGGCACGCCGCTGTTTCTCGCCCGCGGCCAGGAAGCGCTGGGTGTTATCGGCGTGGCCGATCCGGTCAAGGCGGATTCCGCCGCCGCCATCCGGCGCCTGCACGAACGCGGGCTGGATGTCGTCATGATTACCGGTGACATCCAAGGCAGTGCCGACGCCATCGCCCGGCAGGTCGGCATCGACCGCGTCTTCGCCGAGGTCCTGCCGGAAAACAAGGCGGACAATATCCGCCGGCTGCGAGACGAGGGGCGATTCGTGGCCATGGTGGGCGACGGCATCAACGACGCCCCGGCCCTGGCGGAAGCCGACGTGGGCTTCGCCATCGGCACGGGCACCGATGTGGCCATCGAGAGCGCGGGGATCACGCTCATGCGCGGTTCGCTGCACGGTGTGGCCGACGCCATTGAAATCGCCACCCTGACCCTGCGCAACATCAAACAGAACCTCTTCGGCGCCTTTGCCTACAACAGTCTGGGCGTACCCGTGGCCGCCGGCGTGCTCTATCCGTTCACCGGCATGCTGCTGAGCCCGGTGATCGCGGGCGCGGCCATGTCCCTGTCCTCGGTGACCGTGGTCACCAATGCCGGTCGGCTGCGCTTTTTCCGGCCCGGTGGCCGACAGGAGGCCCACCCATGATGATGCTGATCGTGAATCTCGCCGGACTGGCCCTGATGGCGTTCATCATCTGGTGGTTCTGGCTCTGGACCCCCCGGACGGCGGCCCGCGCGGAGCAGGGCGTGGTGCCTGTAACCGTGGATGACGGGGTCTATGATCCGGCCTGGATCGAGACACGCCGGGGCCAGCCCATCACCCTGCGATTCCTTCGCAAGGACCCCAGTCCCTGCGCCCAGCAGGTCATTTTCGAGGACCTGGGCATTACCGAGGAGTTGCCCGTGGGCGAACCCCGGGATATCCGGATCGTGCCGGAGCAAACGGGCACTTATCGCTTTACCTGCCAGATGCAGATGTATCAGGGGCGGCTGCGCGTCACGGACTGACGCCGGGTCACACGCCATTCACAACCCTGCTCCCCCCGCCTGTCGGCAACCACCGCCCTGCCTCTATCCGTCCCCCCGGCTTCTTCTTTAGTGTTAACTTTGGTCACAGACAATAGTAATTCCTGATTGCTATTTGCCCGGGCGATGTCCGGCAAACACGGACGAGCGGTTCGCAACTGCAGGACAGGGGAGACAAGATGTATCGGATCATGGTCGTGGACGACGAGGACAATATCCTGCGCGCCCTGAAACGTGTACTCGCCTCGCAAACGGACTGGGAGCTGGAACTCTACAACGACCCGGCCCAGGCACTGGCCCACAGCCAGGCCCAGGTCTTTGATGCCGTGATCACCGATTACAGCATGCCGGAGGTGGACGGCATCGAGTTGCTGCAACAGTTTCGTGAACTGCAACCGGACACCATCCGCATCCTGCTCACCGGTGTGGTCGAGATCGAAACCCTGATTTCCGCGATCAACGAGGCCGGAGCCTTCCGGTTTATACCCAAGCCCTGGGAAGACGAACAGCTGGTGGAGAGCATCCGCGAAGGCCTGCGTTTCCGGGACGTGCTGGTGGAAAACAAGATGCTGGCTCAAAAAGTGCGCGACCAGCAGGAGCAATTGCGGAGTCTGGGCGCCGAGAGCTGAGCGCTCTCGCCCGCGAACACAGGAGAGAGCCGCCATGGCCGAATTCAGTTCACTTCAGGTCACTTTCTTCATCACCTCGATGGTGGTGCTGCTGATCGTCATTTTCATCCTGTACAAGACTTATCTGGCTTCCAGAAACGTGGAGGCGCGCCTGGCGGAATTCTCTTCGCTGAGTCAGAGCAACTTCGGCCGCAAGATGCGCCTGATCGAGGCCAATGCCGACGAACACAAGCTCAACAAGAGTGTGCTCGGGCCGCTGGCGCGCATCATTGATGAGTACTGCGTCATGACCACCGACTCGGCGGGCAACATTACCTTCGCCAACGACAAGTTTCTGTCACTCAGCGGTTTCAGTTACAAGGATCTGATCGGCCAGCACGAAAGCGTAAATCATCCGGATAGCGCGCAGGAGCACGAGGACCATTTCATGCACTGCGAACGGGCGTTGCACGGCGCCTGGAGCGGCGAAATCTGCAACCGGAACCGCGACGGCGAGCTCTACTGGGTCAACATGTTCATCTTCCCCCTGTCCTATATCACGGACGAGGACGAAGGCTACATCTACTTCGGTCACGACATTACCGCCATCAAGTCCCACAACAACGAACTGATTCAGGCCGTGCGCGACAAGGACGAAAAGATCAACGAAGTTGAATCCATGCTCATGCACTCGGACAAGATGGCCTCCATCGGTACGATCTCCGCCGGCATTGCCCACGAGATCAACACCCCCATGGGCTTTGTCTCGGGCAATCTGCGCCGCAACGAGCAATATCTGGAAGAACTGGCCAAGCTGGTGCAGGAAATGCGCAAGCGCGTCAACGCTGACCAGTTCGAACACCTGCTCCAGGCCACAACCAATCTGAATACCCCGAAACTGGATTTCATCCTCGACGATTACCGCGGTCTGATTGAAGAAACCGATGAGGGCATTGCGCGCATCAAGTCCATCATTACCGACCTCAAGCACTTCTCGCACAACAAGGAAGAGGACGCCTTCGAGCCCATCAGCGCGGGACACTGCATCGACGTATCGCTCAACCTGGCGCGCTATACCCTCAAGAACAAGGTCCAGGTAAATCGAGACATCGCCGACGACCTGCCCCCCATCGCCGGCTCCGAGAGCCAGCTCTCCCAGGTTTTCATGAACCTGGTGGTCAATGCGGCCCAGGCCATGGAGAACGAGCGGGGCCGCATCGATATCCGCGCACGGCAGGACGAAACCATGTGCACCATCGAGGTGGTCGACGATGGCCCGGGCATGACCCGGGAACAGATCGACAAGATCTTCGAGCCCTTCTTTACCACCAAACCCGCGGGCGAGGGCACCGGCCTCGGATTGTCCATCTCCCAGGACATTATTCGTCGTCACGGCGGCGAACTGGATGTACGCAGCACCCCCGGGGAGGGCACCTGCTTCGAGATCCGCCTCCCTTTGGTAAATGAAGATGCAATCCGCGCGGCCTGACTACCGCTACCGCCTGATCCCGACCGCCGACGCGGACCGGGCGGCACAACAGCGGGACATCGATATTCATCTGGATGATGAACAACGCATCCGTCTCCCCGCCGGTTTTGAGCCGCCGGACTGGACCCGGCTGGATTATCATCAATGCAGCCATTGTCCACTGGATCCCGCCGAGTACCGTTATTGCCCGCTGGCGCTCAAGCTCGCGTGGATCCTGCCGGAACGCGGCTTGCCGCCGTCCCACCACACCATCACGCTGGAAGTGGACACGCCGGAGCGCACCTACAGGGCTGAAACCACCCTGCAACGGGCGCTGAGCTCGTTGTTCGGACTGGTGTCCGCGCTTAGTGATTGCCCTCACACGCGTTTCCTCCGCCCCATGGCATTATTTCACCTGCCGGTGAGCATGGACCGCGAAGCCCTGGTGCGTGTGCTGGCTTTCCGCTTGCTGGATCGGTATCTGGAACATCGCAGGGATCCGCAGATTCCGGTGGATCTGGAGGGACTGGACGAGGCCTATCGCAATTTGAACCGGCTCAACCGGGATTTTCTTGAACGCTTGCGCGATGGTAGCTCGGACGCGCCCGTCAATGCCGTACTATTGCTGGAAATGCTCACGCGCGAGATGAACTGGGAGCTCGAGGATGAGCTCGCCCATGTGGCCGAATTTTTCAGTGCGCCGGAACCCGCGCCCGAGCCGGAAGCGCCGGAACAGATCGACTCCCGGCAACAGCTGTAACGTCCAGCCCTATGCGGCCGTGGCCTCCAGCGCGGTCAGCAGCAAACGCTGATAGAGCCGCTCGCGCAGCCCCCGGGGTTCCTCCAGGTCCATGCGCCGCAGTTCCGCCCGGTAATCGGCCGGACGGGCCGTGGTTTGCAACGCGCTCCGGCCCAGCTGAAAGTATTCCTTGCGGCTGACCTCTTCCTTGAGCCAATTCAGCGCACCGACCAGGCGCTGTTCCGTGGCATCGAAGTCCGTACCCAGCGGGAAGGCCGGGAAAGTGTCCTTGCCGGCACGATCCGCCACGCGTTGCAACGTCTCCGGTCGGTTATAGCGAAAGCGTTCCGGAATGCTGTAATCGGCGCGCAACTTCCCCGCCTTCTGCGCCTGTTCCCGAAGCTCGTCCTGAAAGCGGCTGTCCGCCACGTTCAGCATGGCCATGACCACTTCCTCATCCGTCTTGGCCCGAAGATCAGCCACCCCGTATTCCGTTACCACCATGTCGCGCAGATGCCGGGGGATGGTGTTGTGGGCATAGGAAAAGACCACATTGGATTGCGCCTCGCCATCACGCATGCGCCAGGCACGGGTCATGATTACCGAGCGTGCCCCCGCCAGCTCGTGGGCCTGACTGACAAAGTTGTACTGTCCGCCCACACCGCTGAGTACGCGTCCGTCGCCAATCTGATCCGATATGGCCGCGCCCAGCAGGGTGACGCTGAAGGCGGTATTCATGAAACGCGCGTCCCGGCGCTGCAGGCGTTTCAGCTCTTCATTCCCGTAGAGATGATTGATGAAACCGATGCGGGTCATATTGATCGCATCGCGCTCGCTTGCGTTTAGTTCGCGCAAGCGCTGATACATGGCACGCGGGCCCAGATAAAAACCACCGTGCATGACTCTGCCGTTGTCGAGGTGATCACCGAAGAATACTCCCAGTGCCTCGCGGGTGGCGGGATCGTCCAGGTCATTGGCCACGACTTGCCCGCCGGGCAGGTGCAGCCGGGTCCCCTCCACGCTGATGCCGGAACGCAACAGACCGAACTGCTGCAGCAGCGCCAGCGCTTCGCCCGTCAGGGGTGACCCGATACCGCCTTTTTCGCGCAGAGCATCCAGCAGGGGCCAGCCCGGTACCGCGTCCGGATGATCCAGCACCCATGCCTGTAGCGCGGACCACGCATAGACCGGACGGCGAATCACCCCTTCGTCCATAAGGCGCAACAGCCCGTGGTTGATCATCTCGCTGCAGCCATACAGACCCTCACGGAAAGGCGCCTCGCCCCCCTCCCGGTTCACCCGCTCGCGATGCTCGGGCGGCAGATTCAGCTCACGCAGCAGTGCCTGGTAATCATCGGGATGGTGATGACGCCGTAGCGCATGATGCACCAGGGCATCGCCCAGCGCGCCGATACCGATCTGCAGGGTGCCACCGTCGCGGACCAGGGTACTGGCATGCAGCCCCACGAAATGATCCTGCAGCTGTACGGGCATGTTGGGCATGCTGAACAGCGTCGTCTGCCCCGCCGGATCGTCCAGCAGGATATCCATTTCCGGCAGCCAGTCCCCCACCCGGGCGTCGTTGCCCATGAAGGGCAGATCAGGATGAATCTGCCCCACGGAAACGACGGCCTCGCCCGCTTCCCGTCGGGCCTGCAAAAGCGGCAGCAACTCCAGCGACACTTCCGGGTTGCAGGAAAAACTGTACTCCCGGCCCTGATCCGTATCACGCACGGCCAGCATCTGCGCTACCACATTCACGCCCCGCGCATTGAGATCCCGGGCGGCATGGGTGTAGTTCACGCTGATGTAATGCCGCTGGGCATCGGTGCTGTTCAGCATGGCACCGGGCTGAAAGAAGAATTCGAAGACCCGGATATTGTCCGGCAACTGGCCGCGCCGCATGGGGGCGAGATAGGCGGGCTCCTCGTAATCGCCGAAAACGCGGTCAGCGAAGGGTTCCAGAAAGCGTTTTTCCAGTCCGCTGCTCGCCGCCGGACGACCCAGCGACAGCGCGGTGTAGATCTCCAGCTGTACCCTGGAGTCTTCCGAGGCACGCTGATAAAGCGCGTTCACAAAACGATTGGGCTTGCCCAGCCCCAGCGGCATGCCCAGCCGAATCTCGCCGCCGGTGCGCTTGATCACCTCGTCGGCGGCGGCGAGCGCGTCCTTCATGGATTCAGGCACAAGACCCTCCGGCAAATTGCAACTCGATCCCGTTCGGGCTCCCGTCCCGATTCTCCAGCAAGAACGCCGCGCAAGCCAGCCTTCAGGACCACTGGTCCAGTCCCGATGGCCTTCCATTGACCTTTATCAATTCACTCCCGATTCGCACAACACATTTTTCAGGAGCGCGGCGATGGGCTCTCGTGGGAGCGCTCGACCGGATCAATCCGCACGAGCAGATGACGACGATTGCGGTATTCTACCGCCACCGGCCGTTCGAACCAGCCACGCAATGGATCCAGGCGATCGTGGTCAATGGCGACGAACACAGGCGTATGGGTACGCTCGGCTAGCAGATCGCGCAGTGTGTCTTCGGTAATCAGCGACGCCTCTTCCCGCGTATAAAAGCGCGCGGAAAACGGCAGGCTGTCCAGATACAACAGCTCGGACTGGCGCGGCCCGGGGTGCCGCTGATAATACTCGACCAGACCCGCCTCGGTGCGCAGTATATCCGGTTTAAGCGCCAGATACGCCGTCACTCCGCCGGTCAGCACCGGTATGACGAAGGTCAGACCCAGGGCCGCGCGCGACCAGCCCGGACGATGTCCGCTCTCCAGACCAACCACAGTGCGGCCCAGCAGGAGCGCAGCAAAAGGCAAAGCGGGCAATACATAAGTGGGCAGCACATTCGATGACATTGTGAAAAACAGCATGGGCGTCAGCGACGCCAGAACTTCGAAACGGGTCAGCTCATTCAGCCGGGGCTTGACCGGATACCCACGCCGCAGACGAATGCCGATCCAGATCAACACGGCCGCCAGCACCGCCAGACTCCAGGGCAGCGCCATTTCCACCCAGAAACGCCAGATCATGCCCAGGGGTTCGTCATGGGCATTGCCGTACAGATCGCCCTGCCATTCCGGGACCAGAAACCGCTTGATGTGCTCGCCCACCAGGAAATACTCGAGAAAGCCCGGGGTTTTCCACTCGGCGGCCAGATACCAGGGAGCGGCCAGCGCCAGGGTCAGCAGCGAACCGCGCCACCACGGCAGCGCCCGCCACAGCCGCCGCCAGTGTCCGCCCAGCAGGGTCCACAAGAACACCGGCAGGCCCACCAGCACCACGGCCACCGGCCCCTTGGCCAGCAACCCCAGGGCCAGCCCGATGAACACCAAGCAGGGCTCGCTCCGGGCGGATCTAGCCGCGATGATCCGGGCGAAGGCGGTTAGACTGAGCGTGGTCGCCAGCACCAGAAGTGGGTCGATCAGCACCAGCCCCGCGACCAGATACGTCAATCCCATGCTGACCCAGCAAAGCGCGCTCCAGAGCCCGACCCGGACGCCGTACACCCGGCGCCCGTGATGGGCGATCAACGCTGTCGTGGCGATCACCGCCAGCCAGCTGGGCAGACGCGCGGCGAATTCATTCACCCCCAGCCCGTGCATGAACAACGCCTGTAGCCAGAACAGCAAGGGCGGCTTGCCCCAGAACACCACATCCGGCTTGAACCAGGGAGTGATCCAATCGCCGGTAATCATCATCAGACGCGCGATTTCGGCGTACCGGGCCTCGGTGGTGTCACTCAGCGGCAGCACGAAGATGCCAGGCAGGCGGCTGAGCAACAACGCCGCCACCACCAGCAGCAATATTCTGGTGGCAATCCGCTTCATGATCGGCCCTCGCGCATGTCGTCCGCGCGCGGGGCCGGATCCACCCGGGCATCACCGTGAATATCCCGTATCAGATAGAGCGGGCGCTGTTTGGTCTCGATATAGGTCTTGCCGACATATTCGCCCAGAATGCCGATACTGATCAGCTGAACGCCGCCCAGAAAGGTAATAATGGCGATCAGGGACGGATAGCCCGGCGGATCGCCACCGATAGCCAGGGCCTTGATCTCGATCCAGAATCCGAAGAACAAACCAATCGCGGCGGCGCAGATACCGATCACGGTCACCAAACGCAGTGGCGCGATGGAGAAGGAGGTAATGCCTTCCCAGGCCAGTTTCAGCAGGCTCAGGGGTTTCCACTTGGTTTCGCCGGCAGTACGGGGCGGACGGTCATAGCTGATAATTTCCGTGGGCATACCCACCCAGGTGAGCAACCCCTTCATGAAGCGGTTACGCTCGGGCAGCTGCAACAACGCATTCACCGCGCGCCGGCTCATCAGGCGAAAATCGCCCACATTGGCTGGAATCGGGACATCGCTGGCCCGTCCGATCAACCAGTAGAACAGGCGCGCGCTGACGCGCTTGAACCAGGTTTCACCTTCGCGGGTACGGCGCTGCATCAGCACCTGGTCTCGGCCGGCGCGCCAGTAATCCAGCATGACCGGGATCCATTCCGGCGGATCCTGCAGGTCCGCATCCATGATGATCACGGCATCTCCACGGGCATAATCGAGCCCGGCTGACAACGCCGCCTCCTTGCCGAAATTTCGACTCAGCCGTAGCAGGCGGATGCGCGTATCCGTGCGCGCAGCCTCGATCAGATAAGCGCCACCGTCATCCGTGCCGCCGTCGTCCACGAACACCAGCTCCGTTTCCAGATCCAGCGGCGCCACCACCTCACTCAACCGATCCAGGCAATGGGGCAGCGCTTCGCGCTCATTGAAGATGGGAATCACAATACTCAAGCATGCCATTACGTCTTACTCCCGATCCGAAGGGGACCAGCGCGGGTGGAACACCAGCTGCTTGTAGAGCCCATAGCTGAGCACCGCCACGGCCATGGTGGTCAGCACCTGCGCCGCCGCGACCGACAGATTCAGTCCGTTATACAGTCCGGCGAAGAGCAGGGCATTGGCCAGCCAGCCTACGCCGCACACCAACAGATACCGTGGCAGCGCATGCCGGTGCGCGCGGTCGGAACGAAAGGTGACATGGTATTGCAGGCCATAGTTTGTGGCGGCCCCCACGGCCGCCCCCACCACGGTTGCCACCAAAGGCATGGTGCCCACATACACCAGCACGGCCATCACCGCCCAGTGCGCCAGCGTGGAAACACCGCCGGCGCCGAGAAAGCGCAGCGGTCGCAGCGGATCCCGTTGTCCAGGTGCCTGCCTCATTAGCTCTCCGCCTTTCGCATACCAGCCGACCGGGTGTGACTCGCTTTCGAGGCCCATCGTTCACGGTACGAGGCAAACGCATACCCTGATATAACCTCGGTCAAGTGCAGGTGAAGCGATCCGGCAGTGCCTGCCCTGCGGCCCTTAAGGCATGCCCGGACCGGTCACACCGGATACACTTGCTCAGAGCCCCGGACGGGCGTCACAAGTTACCGGACCGTGCGTTCAGGAACGCGGTAGCTCTGCCGGTCCATGAGATCCAGACTGCATTCGAGGTTCTCGAGCCGGTGCAGGAACGACTCGACCAGTGCGGAAAAGCGGAAACACGGGTGTCACTCATGCTGGTAAAGCGTATCCACCTGAGACATCGAACACCCCGATTATTGCAAGGCGACCGTATCCTAACAAGAACATCATGCATTTTTCTGGTGCCGGACCATTTCATGGATGATCCCTTGCCGACCGGCGAAATGCGGCGGATGAACGGGAATATGAGCGATCCCCGTTCAAACCAGGAATCCCTAACGAATCAACGGAACCGGGATCTCAGGGCGCCGCACGATAGGGCGCGTGAAGATAATACTTGGGTCGCGTATCCACGCGCAGATGCAGCCAGGGTACTCCGGTGCCGGCCGTACTGAGCCACACCGGGTGTTTACCCAGCCCGCGCTCCAGGGCCGCGCCCACCTGTTGCCAGAGTGCGTGCTGCTGATCACCTGGCGCGCTGCGCGTAAAAGCGGCCAGATGCGCATAAGGGGCGCGGGACTCGCCCGGTGTGGGCACCACCATCAGGGCGTCACCCCCCAGATTGGTGAATTCGAGTACGTCCCCGGGGGCCGCACTCCGGAAATGCTCCGCGAAATCCGACGGATCCGCCGCTCGTTGCAGCTCGGGCGCATCCAGGAGTACGAACGCGAAGGGCTGGTGGAGGTTGTAGCGGGTCACAGGTGGTGTTTCCCAGCGGAAGGCGTCCAGTGGCGCCTCCGCCAGCAGATGCATGAAGAAGGCACGAAATCCGGGATCCCGTTGCCAGCACTCCATGACGTCGGCACGGGACACCGGGACGCCTGCCCGCTCGATCATGACCTTGCGGCCGCCGTCCTGATGGAGGGGTTCCGTTCGGGCGTGCCAACCCATCTCTGTCATGGGGATTCCTAATGGACCACCGTGCTGGAAAACACATTCATCACGATCACCCCGCTCACGATCAGCCCTATGCCGATCAGGGCCGGGGCATCCAGTTTCTGACCGAAAATCAGCCAGGACGCCAGGGCAATCAGGGCCACACCCAGCCCCGCCCAGATGGCATAGGCCACGCCCACGGGAATCGTGCGTAGCGTCAGCGAGAGAAAATAGAACGCCAACATATAGCCCGCGACGACCAGCACTGTGGGCCACAACCGGGTAAAGCCTTCACTCGATTTCAGTGCGGACGTGGCCACCACTTCCGAGAGGATGGCAACACACAGAAAGATCCAGTTCTTCATGATGCACCCCTCGTCGGACGCCCCGCGAACATGGCAGGGAAAGGCGGCTCTTCCTTTGTACGCCCTCATGCGGTGCGAGTCCATGCACGCACGCGTGTGGCTTTCGCTTATAACGGATACAGGCGCGTGGGCTCCAGCAGGACATGATCACGCTCATCCCCGAGGCCCACCTGACCGTCCTGGACGGTGCATTGCAGCGTCATGCTCTTGCCCGCCATGTCCGCTATCGCCTGTGTCGCGTCCCGGGGTAGCTCAAAAACTTCGAGATTGGAAAATCGGCTGAAGCTGTTGCCCATCTCCCGCCGCCAAACCGCCGCCGGGCGGCCGCCATAGGCATAGATGCGGACCTGGTCCGCCCGGTTGCAGGCCTTGCGGATGCGGCTTTCATCCGGCAGGCCCAGTTCGATCCACAGCGGGATCTCGTCCGCCCACCCGCGGCGCCAGAGCTCGGGCTCGTCGTCCGTGCTCAGCCCCTTCGTAAAGGTCAGCTCGCCATGGGCATTCAGGGCAAAAGCCAGCAACCGCACCATCAAACGCTCATCCGTTTCAGAGGGGTGCTGGGCCAGGGTCAGTCCATGCTCGTGATAATAGCCGCGATCCATGTCCGCGATATTCAACCGGGCCTTGCATACGGTTGCCTTGAGGGCCATGACGGTAGTCTCCGGGCCGAGCAAACGCCCAACGCCAGGCGTGAATGAGGCAACGATACCGGACAAGCTGCCCCGGCCCCAAGTACGCACCGGAGCAGCGCTCCTGTTTTTCGGGATGCCGGAACCTATATCATGTAGCAGCCCTGAAGGACTCGATAACCATGGATCAGCACAACCAGCAACAGCCCTCGTCCGGCCCGTCACCGCAATCCGGGCAGCCGGATTTCTGGCACTACGCGGCCTGGGTCGTCCTTGTGACCCTGCTGGTGGGCTATTTCCTGCAGCCACGCGGCGAGCAAGCCCGGGCGGAACTGCCCTATTCCGAATTCAAGAGTCATCTGCGCGCCGGCGATGTGGAGCAAGTCACGCTCCGCGGCGAAAAGATCCGCGGCGAGATGAATCAGCCCGTGCGGAGCGACCCGGGCGAAACCGGCACACAGCGTTTTGGCACACAGCGTCCGCCGGTGGAAGATCCCGAGCTGATGCGCCTGCTGGAAGAACAGAACGTACAGGTCACCGCCGAACCCAGTGATCCCCCCTGGTTGCTGCAATCGCTCATTCATGTGCTGCCCTGGGTATTGCTGATCGGGCTCATCTTCTATTCCACGCGCCAGATGCAGAAGCAGATGGCCGGCCGCAACGGCGTCTTCGGCGTGGGCCAGTCCCGGGCGCGGCGTTTCCGCGAGGGCGCCACCCGGGTGAGCTTCGATGATATCGCCGGTCTGGACAACGCCAAGAAGGATCTCCAGGACATCATCAGCTATCTGCGGGATCCCGATCGCCTGCGGCGCCTGGGCGCCAAGCCGCCCCATGGTGTCCTCATGATGGGCCGCCCGGGCACGGGCAAGACCCTGCTCGCCCGGGCGGTGGCCGGTGAGGCCGGGGTGCCCTTTTACAGCATCAGCGCCTCCGAGTTCATCGAGATGTTCGTGGGCGTGGGCGCCTCGCGCGTGCGCGATCTGTTCAAGCAGGCCAAGCAGGAGGCGCCGGCGATCGTGTTCATCGACGAAATCGACGCCGTGGGGCGCACCCGGGGCGCCGGCGTGGGCGGCGGCCACGACGAGCGCGAACAGACCCTCAACCAGATCCTCAATGAAATGGACGGCTTCTCCGGGCATGAATCCGTGATCGTGCTCGCGGCCACGAACCGCCCGGATGTGCTGGATCCGGCGCTCACGCGGCCGGGGCGTTTTGACCGCAAGGTCACCCTGGATCTGCCTCACCGCGAGGCCCGGCGAGCCATTCTGGGCGTGCACACCCGCAAGATGCCTCTGGCCGGGGATGTGGATCTGGACGAGCTCGGCGCGCGCACCGTGGGCTTTTCCGGCGCCGATCTGGAAAACCTGGTCAATGAAGCGGCCCTGCTGGCCGCCCGGGAAAACCGCGACGAGGTGGACGCGGAGTTGCTCGACCGGGCCCGCGACAAGATCCTGCTGGGCTCGGAACGCGAAACCATGCTCTCGCCGGACGAGCGCCAACGCGTGGCCTGGCACGAATCCGGCCATGCGCTGCTGGCCTGTCTGCTGGAGCACACCGACCCGGTGGCCAAGGTCAGCATTGTCCCGCACGGTCAGGCGCTGGGCGTGACCGAACAGATGCCCGAGGAAGACCGCTACAACATGAGCGAGGGCTACCTGCGTGATCGCCTCACGGTGATGTTCGGTGGACGTGTGGCCGAGCGCATCGTCTACGGCGAAGTCAGCAGTGGCGCTCAGGATGACCTGCAGCAGGCCACGCAGCTCGCCCGACGCATGATCAGCCAGTGGGGCATGAACGCCGAACTCGGCCCGGTGGGCTATCAGCAGGGTGAAGAGCACGTCTTTCTGGGCCGGGAAATGGCCCAGCAGCGCGACTTCAGTGAAGACACGGCCGAACTGATCGACCGGGAAGTGCGCGCGCTCGTCCGGGAACTGGAAAACCGGGCCGAACAACTGCTGAGCGAGCACCGGGATCAGCTCCAGGAACTGGCCCATACCCTGCTGGACCGGGAGGTGCTGGAAGCGGATGAAATCCACCGGATCGCGGGCCTGGCCGCCCCCGCTGCACCCACCGGAAACAAGGCAGAAGACGGCGCCCGGGAGCAGGGTTCAGGACGGCGGGGTTTCAGGGCCGGATAGAGCGCAGCGCCTCGCGGCGCTGATCGATCCGCTCGCGGTACTGCTCCAGCGCCTGCTGGCGCCCCGCCAATTCATCCAGCCGGGGCTCGAGTTCCGCGCGCAGTTTTTCTTCCAGCTCCGTGCGGGCCTCGGCCAGTTCCGCGCGCACTTCGTCGCCCAGGGCCTGGCCGATAATATTGTCCAGATTGGAATCCAGGCTGATCTTCGGACTGGCCAGGCTGCCACTTAGCCCCAGATCCAGGCGGAACCCGGACACCCCCTCGATGGCGCGGGCCATGCGCCGGGCGGTATCACCGGTATTCTCGCCGCCGGCGGCGAAGGAGGTCTGCTGCACCTCGGTGTTCACCGCACCATCCAGTTCGCCGTCGCTAACCGTCAGGTTGCCGTCGATGTTCGCTCGGCCCTCTTCCAGCACAATGGGCAGTTTCGAGCTTTGCGAGAAGCGTGCGTCCCGGAGCACAAGTTGCTGAATGCGGAAATCGAGCTGATCCCGGCCCGGCGCCGTGCGATGATCAAAGGTACCGCTGATATCGAGTGTCGTGCCGTTTTTACTGCTGCCGTCGATCGCCAGGGTCGTGGGCTTGCCCCAGACGGCGGGTTCCGTGGTGATATCCCGAATGGTGCCGCTGAAATCCACACTACTGTCGGCCATGCGCGCGACGCCGTCCACAGCGCTACGCTTGATCAGAAAGCGCGGCCGGGGTTGGTCTTCCGGGAAGCGGATGTTTTCACCCTCGCCGCGCGGGGGTTTGCTCTGCTCTTGCGCTTTCGCCTTGCGCCCGGCCATGTGCTTTGACACCAGACGATAGCCGGTGAGCCCGATATCCACCCAGCCGTTCAACTGTTCGCCCATGAGCTTGCGGGTGACGCCCCGGAAACCGTCATCGAGGCCACTGGCAGCCATGAGCCGCCGGGCTTCCTTGCCGGGCAGTTCGCGTGCGCGCGCGGCAAGTTCGCTCAGCCGCTGACGATCCTTTTTCAACCGATCATCCAGTCCACCCAGGGTGTCCAGATCCTCGTCGATATCCTTTTTCAGCTCACGAACGCCGGCGGCACGGCGCAGCGGATCCTTGTCCTTGAGTTCATTCCAGCGCTCACGGTAGTTATCCACGCTGTCACGGCTCGGCAGCCGGTCGATATGATCCTGCCACTCCTGCTGAATCTGTTGCGCCTCGCCATCAAGTTCATCCACTTTGCCCAGCAAACGTTCACGCTCTTCGGTTACGATCTTGTCCGGGTCGGGCAGTTCCACACCGGGCAGCATGCTCGCGAGATCCGTTCCAGCTTCGCTTTCCCCTGAATCCTTTTTCTTGCGCGAAAACATCCGACCCTCGATGGCCCCACTACTGGCCCGTTCCGTATCAAAGCGCAGCTTCTCCACGGCCATGTTCTCGGCCACGAACTGACGCCGCAGCAGCGCATAACCGTCCAGCGACATCTCGATACGGCCGGCTTCGACGATATTGCGCAGGGGCGCTTTCGGGTTGGTCACCTGCAGGCGCTTGAGCTCCAGCGTCACCGGGTTGAGATCGAGATCCACACTGTCCAGTTCCACCTTCGCCCCCACCGCCTGGGTACCGGCGGACTCAAGACTCCACTGGATCAGCGGGTTCGTGCCCAGCCAGAGCAACAGCACAAGGGCCAGAAAAAGACCCAGACCCCACCAGCGTATCCATTGGCTCATGGTGAACTCCGTAGATCAGTGGTTCAGGGACGAATAGATGGAATAGAACCTGCGACCCCACTTGTTGCCCTTGAGGGCCAGCATGAGGCGTGACTTGTGAATACGCTCGCGCAGATGCTCGCGGTAGTTGCGTACGATAAAGGTCACACCGAAATAGACCGGCGCGGCCAGTACCAGCGCGACCACCACCTGCCCCAGCAGTACGGTATTGTTGAAGCCCAGCAAACGCCAGAAGTCGGTGTTGTACATCGCCGTCCAGAGCCCTTCCAGCGCCCCGGCCTGCAGCAACGTCTGGCCCAGGCTGTGTGCCAGCGGGTCCAGCAGCCAGGCAATGCCGGAAAAAAGCGCGAGGCTCACAAGAAACAGGCTCAGGTTTACCCGCAGAACCAGCACCAGCAATAGCAGGACAAGATTATGGGGCGCCCCCAGCGGCGACAGGCCCATGAACAGTGCCAATAACACCGCCGCCGCGATCTGGGCAGGCGCCGTTTCCGAATTGAGCACCTTGAGAATACGCGCGAGTATGCCGAGCAATGTCCGTCTCCCCGGAGCAATGGTTCACGACCATGATGCATCAGTGCAGGCTGAATTGCATCGCCCCGCACGCCGGGCTTCCCGTCACCCCCGGAGCTTTTTCATCAGTTCCCGGTTGAAGGCGGGGATATCGTCCGGAACCCGGGACGTGATCAGGTTTCCGTCCACGATCACGGCCTCGTCGCGATAATCCGCCCCGGCTTCTTCGAGTTCCGGGCCCACTTCCGGATAGGCTGTGGCGCGGCGGCCGTTCATCAAACCGGCGGCGACCAGAATCCGGGGCCCGTGGCAGATCGCCGCCACCGGCTTGTCCGCCTCCATGAAAGCTCTGGCGAGCGCCTGTACGGCGGCATCGTCGCGCAGCGCCGCGGGCGCCTTGCCGCCCGGCAGAACCAGCGCATCATAGGCTCCGGCATTCACATCGGCGACGGCCCGATTGGCTTGCACCTTGTAGCCATGCTTGCCCGCGATCTCGCCCGCGCTGAGCGAAGCGATATCCACCTCGCCGCCGGCTTCCCGAATGCGGTACAGGGGCGCCAGCAATTCAGTGTCTTCAAACTGATCGGCGCTGAGCATCAATACTTTCATGGCTTACCTTGTTCCCGATTTCGTTTACGGCTGATGATACCGTGCGTAGACGCGGCTGCCCTGATCATCAAACAGCAATACCTTGTATGGGTCCCGACGTTCACCCATTTCCATGCCCGGTGAACCCACAGGCATGCCGGGCACGGCCAGCCCCGTGGCCTCGGGCTTTTCTTCCAGCAGGCGACGAATATCGCCCGCGGGAACATGTCCCTCGATCACATAGCCGTTCACAAAGGCCGTGTGGCAGGACGCCAGCTCCCCCGGCAACCCGGCCTGGCTTTTGATGGCGTAGAGCTTCGATTGATCCACTTCCTCGGCGGCCACCTCAAACCCCTGGTCCCGCATGTAGCGGGCCCAGTCCGAACAACAACCGCACTGCGGGGTCTTGTACACCTGGACCACACCAGAGCGCGCATCGCCGGGCCGGGGCGTGGATGCGTGCTGCATCCAGAGCCAGGCCATGCCGCCGGCGCCCAGCACGACCAGTGCGACACCGACGAAAAGCAGCCCCCTGCCGTTTTTGAGAACCATAGGTTTACTCCGGGTAGCCGGCCATATTCATCCCCTCGCCGGGCAACAGGCATGGGGTTTGCCGCGCCATCATAGCAGGCCGGGCATTCAGCGCGATTCGGTTTCATCCCGGCCGGGCGGTAGCACCACCCATTCCGGATCGTCGAATTCGCCCAGGGGCCGGATCTCGCACAGATGAGCGGCGCCGCGGATGATCTCGGCCACGTCCGGATTGTCCTGCTTTTCCATGGCATCCCGGTCCGCCTTGCTGTCCCATTCGGCAATGGCAATCAAGACATTGGGGTCATCCATTTTGCGGTGCAGCGCCGTACCCCGGGCACCGTGCGCGCGCTGGATGATCTCGCTGGCACGGACCCAGGCGTCCGCGTATTCCTCCGCCGTGTGCCCGTCCTTGATGTGAACTTCAAAGATGTACTTCATGGAGGTGATTGTTCCGGTTTACCCTGAGACAAATCAAGCGGAAACGCCGCGGATCGGGAGAACCAGTCACCCCATCATGGAAGCCGTGATTTTTCTCGACATTGACGGTGTGCTCAATTCCTTCGAATGGATGGAGCGCGCCGAGAGCGTGGCCGTACCGAACGCCCGCAAGGCCGCCGAGCGGGTCGCCCGGGCCGCGCACTATCTCGAGATCCCGCCGACGGAACTGGCACGGGACCTGCAACGTCTGGACCCGGACGCCGTGGCCCGCGTAGCCCGGCTGGCCCGGGACACCAAAAGCCGCATCATCATGTCCAGCAGCTGGCGCGCCGTGATTGACTATCGCGGCCTGGACGAAATGTTCAGCCAGATCGCGGACTGGCCCCCGGGCCTGATCCGGGACCAGACGCCCATGCTGGACATGCTCTTCGGCCGGGGCCGAGAAATCGACGCCTGGCTGGAGACCAACCCCTGCGAGCACTACATCATTCTGGACGACCTGCCGCCAGAGGCCTTTCCGGGGCATGCACATCGGTTGGTCCAGACGGATATGGAAGCGGGCTTACAGGAGGAACACTGCATGCGCGCGGGGGAACTGCTAAATCGGCGTTAGCTCCAGGTTTCGTATGGCCCGTCCGAATTGCCGAGCTGATTCGCACCTGCTCGAAAAGGCAGCTTTTTTGAGCAGGTAGCGAGTGACGTGCTCAAAACTCCATAAATTCGAGCCTGAGCAACAGGGATGGCTTCGCGTGGCAGACCGCATTCCTTTTCGTCCGACTACTCACCCTGGTTCCAGGAGAGCTTACACATACTCACCCGAAGACTCACCCGCCGCATCCAGCTTGTCCTTCGTCCGCAGCTCGAAGTCACTGGCGTCGTGGCGTTCGGGCAGCTGCTCCGCCGGATCGCCCCAGAAACGGTTGACCATGCGGCCGCGTTTTACGGCCGGACGTTCATCCAGCTCCTTCGCCCAGCGCTGCACGTTCTCGTAGGTGTGCACCTGGAGGAACTCGCCGGCGTCGTAGACGCGGTCCAGCGCCAGGGCGCCGTACCAGGGCCAGGTGGCCATATCGGCGATGGTGTAGTCGTCGCCGGCGAGGTAACGGGTCTCCGCCAGGCGGCGGTCGAGCACATCCAGCTGGCGTTTCACCTCCATGGCGAAGCGGTCGATGGGATATTTCAGGGGCTCGGGCGCATAGGCGTAGAAGTGCCCGAAACCGCCGCCCAGCAGCGGCGCGTGGCCCATCTGCCAGAACAGCCAGTTCAGCGTCTCCGTGCGCCCCGCCGTATCCGTGGGCAGGAAGGCCCCGAATTTCTCCGCCAGATGGAGCAGAATGGAGCCGGACTCGAAGACCCGCAGGGGTTCGCTGGCACTGTAGTCCCACAGGGCCGGGATCTTGGAATTGGGATTCGCGTTCACAAAGCCGGAGGAAAACTGCTCGCCTTCCAGGATATTGATGGGCCAGGCGTCGTACTCCGCGCCGGCATGACCCAGGGCCAGCAGTTCCTCGAACAGCACCGTCACCTTCACGCCATTGGGTGTGGCCAGGGAATAGAGCTGAAAGGGGTGTTCGCCCACGGGCAGTTCCTGCTCGTGGCGCGCACCCGCTTCGGGCCGGTTGATGCCGGCGAAGCGCCCGCCGCTGGCCTCGTCCGGGGTCCAGACACGGGGCGGGGTATAGGTTTGCTCATTGCTCATGACATCGGCTCCAGTCGAAGGGTCTGCCCGGCAGACCTTGAAAATCAGTGTAAACGCTGTCCCACGCCCGGCGGTTCCGGCTCAAGGGCGCACAGCGTCCTCGTAGTGCTTTCCTCCCCCTCACGGCTTTGCATGCAAAACTCCGAACCGAGCCCGGTCAGAACAGAAGATCACCGTAGCTCCATATCAGGGTTCCCATGAAAACGGAGAAATAACAGACATACGGAATGGAACGCCAGAATCGGCCGAAGATACGCGCCGTGGGTGTTGCCCTGGAACTCGCCCCTGTGCGCGCGCTGACAACCGGTTGCGGCATACGCCGGCGGTGGTATTCCACTGCCACGGAGAACAGAACCATGAGCGCGCCGGAGCGTTGGAACCATTGCCCGTCACCAGTGATCAGGCTCGCATAGGCGGACACCAGCACCGGCCCCATCGCGAGCACCATGAACGACAACTCGATCAGGTAATCCCTGCGCGAAGCCTGCGGCACTTCCCGCTGTCCCGACTCTCCTACCGGCATGGCATTGCCTCATCCTCTTCTGACCCGACCGGAAAGCGGACGCCGGGTTGGCCCCTTACCGCCACCATCCCTTCCTCCGGTGGCACGATCATGGGATGCAATCGCCGGGACCAGGTTACATCACGCTCGCCCCTCAGCGTTCATCAGCCCGGGGGAGCGTGCTTCCCGCTGCCATCAATCGATGGAAGACATCCGGATCCAGGGGCTTGCTGTAATAAAAACCCTGGCCCACAAAGCAGCCCGATGCCTGCAGGGCCGCGGCGGTGGTCTCGTCCTCGATGCCCTCGGCTACCGTGCTCGCATCCAGCGCCCGGGCGATCCCCAGGACGGTATTGACCACTTCCTGGCTGTAGCGGTCTGCGAGCATGTGGAAGACGAAGCTCTTGTCCACCTTGATCTCGTTGAAGGGATAACGGTGCAGGTACCGCAACGAGGAATAGCCCGTGCCAAAATCGTCGAGGGACAGATACACGCCCAGGTCGTGGATCGCCGAGAGCTGGCGTAGCAATTCCTCGGATTCCTGCTCGAAGACGCTCTCGGTAATCTCCAGGGTCAGGTGTGCCGGGTTGATGCCGTGGCGATGCACGGCGTCGCGCACGGTCTCGGAGAAATCGCCCAGCGCGAACTGCACCAGGGACACATTGACGGCCAGGCGGTGCACACTCAGCCCCGCGTCCTGCCACAGGCGCAGGCTGCGGCAGGCCTCGTTCAGGGCCCAGTCGCCGATAGGGCCGATGAGCTGACTCTGCTCGGCAATGGGAATGAACAGGCCCGGAGGCTGCAGTCCCCGTTCCGGATGGATCCAGCGGATCAGGGCCTCGGCCCCGATCACGCTGCCGTCGCCCAGGGCCACCTTGGGCTGGAAATACAGCTGGAACTCGTCACGCTCCAGCGCGGTACGCAATTCGGCGGCGATCCGGACACGGTTGCGCGTTTCTTCGTCCCGGGCTTCGGTATAACTGCCCCATTTGCCGGGCCCGCCGTCCTCCACCACCCCGTAGAGGGCGATTTCGGCTTCACGGATCAAGTCTTCAATGGGCCGGCTGTTTTCGCCCAGCTCGGTGTAGCCGAAACGTGCGCCGACGCGGAGCTCGTTGCCATCGAGCACAAAACCCTGGTCCAGCACGTCGTCCATGCGCGCGCGCAGGCGTTCCCCCTGGGCGGCATCCCGGGCCGGCAGGTAGACCAGGAACTCGTCGCCACCGGTGCGCCCAACCAGCGGGACCGGGTCATCACAAAAGGACTCCAGCCGCTCGCCCACGGCCGTGATCAACTGATCGCCCACGGAAAACCCGAAACTCTCGTTAATATCGCGAATCCGCACCAGATCGAGCATGACGAGCAAGCCCCCGGGTGGCCAGGTGTCGCCCAGCTCCCTTTCCATTTCGGCAACCAGACCATGACGCGAATACAGGCCGGTCAGCGGGTCCTCGTAGGCGAAGCGGCTGAGTTCCTGTTCCGCAAGCTTGCGCTCGGTGATATCCACATGCATCACGACCGCGCCCAGCTCACGCGCCTCGCCCGGTGCCCGTGCGAGATTGTTGACCATGACGCGAAACCAGCGGGGCTGATCGGGTTGGTGACAGGGATACTCCAGCGTGAACAGATCCCGGCGACCGGCCAGAACCTCGCGCACGCCGCGGCTGACTTCCGCCGCCTCGCGCGCGTAGCTACCCATGGCCTGATCGCAGATGGCGGGATAATTCCGCCCCACGCCGTAATCGTCGTCGTCCGCGTAGGCATTGTCACAACCAAAACGGCGCCATTCGTGGTTCACGTCAACGATCGTGCCCTCCCGGTCGAGCAGAGCGATATGGGCGGGCAACGCGTTAATGAGGGACTGACGAACGCCCAGCGTATGCGCCAGTTCGTCGAGCATGTGGTTGAAGGTGCGCGCCAGCCGTCCCAGCTCGTCTTCCCGGTCCACGCGGGCGCGCGCGGAAAAGTCGCCATCTTCCACCGCCTGAACGGTTTGCTGCAGGTTGCAAACCGGCTCGCGCAAGCGCCGGTGCAGAAAACGGAACGCGGAAAAGCTGGCTACGGCAAAGAGCAGCGCCGCGGCCACGAAAATCCCCACCACCCAGGAGGTGGTGTTCGCGAGCTCGGCGCGGCGGTCCCGTATGGCCCGGGCTACGACGCTGTCGAGCGCGATCCCGTGACCGGACACCCGGGTCAGGAAGACCTGGGCACGAGGCGATAACGCCAGCGGACCCACCCCCGAGCCGCTCCCCCCCGGCGCGTCGGCTTCACCCACCACATTCACGCCCTCGAGCGCTTGCACAATGGTCTCGATCTGATCCGCCGCCTTGCGCGCATCCGGGTAGTTCCGGCCCAGGTTCTTGAGACGCTCCTGGATGCTGTGGGCGGAATCCCGATACGCGGCCCAGAGCCCCGGATCGCCCCCCAGCACAAGGAGGCTGTCACTGGCGGCGGAAAAGCTGTTGATATCGCTCTGGAGCACATAAAGCCCGGACAGCGTTTCACGCTGCTGGTGCAGGTTATACCAACCCGCGCCCGCCAGGATCAGCAGAATCACCACACCCACTGCGGAGATAACTTCCAGGGCCCGGGCCAGTCGCAGCAATCTCATCGTGCAAGCTCCTGCTTACCCGGCTGCGGGATCGAGACCCGGTAATGATTCAGCTTGCGCAAGGGCCCGGGCTCGACCAGTTCCAGCACCCCCGGCACCGCGGATGAGGTGTTGCCATAGCCCGCTTCGCGCGCCCATCGCAGTTGCAGGCTCAGGCCGTTGAGCACGGTCCAGTCCAGATTCAGATCATAATCCAGTACGTCCCAGCTGCGTATGATCCGGTTCCGGGCTACATCCATGCGACGGGTGTAAAGCGCCAGCGCCTGATCGCGATGGCTCTCGATCCAGTCGATGGCGCGGATATAACCCCGCAGCAGATCACGCACCCGCCCCGCATGGTCTCGAACCCAGGAACGGCGCGCCACGATCACCCAATGGGCAGTATAGGCGCTGCTGCCGGGCAGGATGCGCAAGCCGCCTTCGGCCGTTTCCGCCGTGCGCGAGGTCCAGGGCTCCCAGAGCACAGCGGCGTCCACCTTGTCCTCGATCAACGCCTGTGGCAGCTGCTCTATCGCCAGATCCCGCACGCTCACCCGGCTGGTATCCAGCCCGTGCATGCGCGCGAACAGCGACCAGACGAATTCCGCGTTGGTGCCCTTCATCAGCCCCACCCGGCGCCCCTCCAGATCACCCGGGGCCGACACCGGGCCGCCGTCGAGACTCACCACCTGATTCAGGCGATGCGAGTGCACCAGGTTGCCCAGGATCACGGGATCGTCGGCACCGCCGGGCGAGGCGTCACGCAGCGCGTCGATCACCAGCGGCGTCTTGGCCATGAGCGCGATCTCCGCTTCGCCGGCACGCAGGCGTTGCAGGTTGCGTCGGCCCGAATCGCCGTACGCGATTCGCACATCGGCAGCGGCACCACGGAAATAACCGCGTTCGTCGGCCACCAGGGTGGGCAGATCCCCCAGATACTGCACCCCCAGCAGACGCGGGGGATCCGGCTCCTCGGCGACAGCGGGGACCGGCCCAAGAAGAACCAGAACCCACAGGAGCCGCCCGAGTGCTCGCGTCATGGTCGCCAATGCTCCTGGTTGGGGGCCCTGTCGATCCATTTCCATCCCCTTCCCTGCATTCGCCCGCGGCGGCGAATGCCAAGCGTTTCAGGCCACACACTTCAGTTAACCCCAGTACGTCCCACCAGGCAAGGCCGGTGCTGTCCCCGACAGGGATGCCGGCCCGATCGTCCGCCGAATCAAATCTCGCGCACGGTCAGCACGATCCCCGCAAGGATCAGCACCACGCCCAGCCACTGGGACGGTTTCAGGCTTTCCGATAGCAACACCACGGCCAGAATCGTCGTGCCCGCAATGGCCAGCGCGCGCAAACCCGCCATGGCGGCCGACACCGGTGCGCCCAGCGAGAAGGTTAGCAGGCTGTTAAACAACCCCTTGCGTACTCAGCGTGGCCTGAAGCGTGCAGCTGGTGTGCTTTGTTGAGAAGGGAAGGGTGGTTCCCTTTTCGAGCGACAAAGTGCAGCAGATGGGCGTTTCAGGCCTCGCCCTGCGGGGCTTTCAGGCTGGCCCGCACTCATCGTTGCCCCTTTTCGACGTGTGGGCACACGCCTTCAAAAGCGCGCCTCGATTGCGAACCAGTCTGAAAGCCTGAGTACGCAAGGGGTTGTTTAACAGCCTGCTATAAACGCCGATCACATAGAAGCTCCAGAGCCCGCCGGCCAACAGGGCCCAGCCCATATTGTCCGCCGCAGGCAGGGACAGCGGCACTCGCGAGATCAGCGCGGCGATCACCATTACGGATACGAGCGTCATGGCCGCTTCCACCGTGGCCGCGCTCAACGGGTGCATGGATTGCACCGCCATCTTGGAGGCCAGGGGCGCGGTGATGGCCGCTATCGCGGTTAGCGTGAAGGCGATCAGCCAGTGGGGCATAAAAAGGTGTTATCGACGGGGTTTCAAATCATACGAATCACACGGCCGGAACCCCAATTACGCCACCGATTCCGCCTTCACATCCCAGCCGGGGAATACCAGCACGGCCGGATGGCACCGAAGTGAGCGCGCCAACGTCTTGGCGCGTTCCACACCGAGCCGAACCCGGTCATTTTCGATAGCGGAGATGGTGGACTGCGGCAGTCCCGTTGCCGAGGCCAGATCATTCTGGCTCATCTGCTGGAGCTCGCGCAGAATCCGAACGGATTCGCCAACGCTGACTTCAACGCTTTTTTGGGCTTTCCGATAGTCCGACATATCATTTTCTCCCGTAATCGTGGGGAGTTACCTTTTGAACCTCTACGAAGACCTGGTCCTTTTGCACCCTGTAGATCACGCGGTACTGGATGTTAAGCCGCGAGGAGCGAAATCCCTGCCATTGCCCCGATAATGCTTCATCCTTGAAACCGCGAATCTCCTTCAGTCCCTGCGGCCCCGAAATCGCCACAATATCCTTCCATTTTTCATAGCGCTTCTGCACCTCAACCGGCGCGGCGGCAAGATTTTTCGCCACCTTCCTGTGTTCGTAGACTGTCCACATATATTTTTTATAGTATATGCCTTTTTCAGGATGTCAAGATTGCCTTATCCCGAGGGCGATGGACCGGAGTTTCGGGCCGAATTCGGGCGGTCGAGGCAAGGATGCCCCTCCTACAGCGTTGGGCGGAAACAAAAAACCCGGCACGCGGCCGGGTTTTCTGCTGCTTGAGAACGACGCCCATCAGGCGGCGCCTTCCTCCTTGTACGCCAGATCCAGCTCCTTGGCGGCCTGGACTTCGTCCAGGCGCGTGAGCGGCTGGGTATAGGGGGCGCCGTGGAGCAGGTCCGGGTCGTCTTTGGCTTCCTTGAGAATGTTTTCCATGGCGTCCACGAAACGATCCAGGGCTTCCTTGGTCTCGGTCTCCGTGGGCTCGATCAAGAAGCATTCCGGCACCAGCAACGGGAAGTAGACCGTGGGCGCGTGCTGGTTGTAGTCCAGCAGGCGCTTGGCCACATCCACCGCGGTGACGCCGTTATGCTTCGCCTGACGTGCGAAGGTGAGCAGGAATTCGTGGCTGGCACGCCGGCTCGGATAGGCGGCGTCACAGCCCACATCCTGGAGGCGCTTGCTCAAGTAGTTCGCGGCCAGGGTAGAGTACTCGCCCACGCGGATCATGCCTTCGCGGCCGAGGACCATGGCGTAGAAGTAGGCGCGCAGCAGCACGCCGGCATTGCCCATGAAAGCGGACAAATGGCCGATGGAATCGGGCAGCTCATCCGTATCCTTCCAGTAGAAGGAACCGTTGTCGCGCTGGCCTACAACGGGCGTGGGCATGTAGCGCTGCAAACGCTTCGACACGCCCACGGGGCCGGCACCGGGACCACCGCCGCCGTGCGGCGTGGCGAAGGTCTTGTGCAGGTTCATGTGGATGACGTCGAAGCCCATGTCACCCGGGCGTACCTTGCCCAGGATGGCGTTCAGATTGGCGCCGTCGTAATAGAGCAGGCCGCCGGCGTCGTGTACCGTCTTGGCGATTTCCTCGATCTTGCGCTCAAAGACGCCACAGGTGGACGGATTGGTCATCATGAGACCCGCGGTCTGCGGACCCACGGCTTCCTTGAGCGCGTCCAGGTCGACGTCACCGTCCTTGCCCACCGGCACTTCGCGTACCTTGTAGCCGCACATGACGGCGGTGGCCGGGTTGGTGCCGTGCGCCGCTTCCGGAATCAGGATCTCGCTGCGCTCGTCATCGCCGTTGGCCTCGTGATACTTGCGGATCATGGCCACGCCGGAGAATTCGCCCTGGGCACCGGCCATGGGCGCAAGCGATACATCTTCCATGCCCGTGACTTCCTTGAGGAAGTCCTGGAGCTCGTGCATGCACTCCATGTAGCCCTGGCTGTGCCGTTCCGGCGCCAGCGGATGGCGCGCGAGAAAGCCGGGCATCATGGCGGCCTTGTTGGCCCCGCGCGGGTTGTACTTCATGGTGCACGAACCCAGCGGATAGAACTGCTTGTCGATGGCGAAGTTCTGGGCCGAGGTATTGGTGTAATGACGCACCACCTCGGGCTCGCTCACTTCCGGCAGGGCCGGCTTGCCCTCGCGGCGCAGATGCGCGGGCAGATCCGCCAGGGCGTTGTCGTCCACCGCGCGCGGAATCTGCGCGGCGGCCCGGCGGCCGGGGCGGGAATGTTCAAAAATCAGCGGATTGGTACTCATTGCAGTACCTCCTGCAAGGCGTTGGCAAAGCGATCCATCTCGTCTTCCGTGCGCTTTTCCGTGGCGCAGATCAGCAACTGGTCATCCTGGCCGTGGTACGACTGTGACAGCGGGTAGCCGGCGAGGATATTCTGCTCGCTGAGCGCATCCACCACGGCCTGGGCCGGTTTCGGCAATCGGATCACGGCCTCGTGGAAGCCGGGCGCCGTAAAGGCCTTCTCCACGCCGTCAATGGCGGTGAGCTTGTCCAGCAGCTGATTGAGCTTGCTGTGGCTCTGGGCGGCCGTATTGGTCAGCCCTTCCGGCCCCAGCAGCGCCATGTGGATGGTCGCCGCGGTCATGGCCAGGCCCTGGTTGGTGCAGATATTGGACGTGGCCTTGGACCGGCGGATGTGCTGCTCGCGCGCCTGCAGCGTCATGGTATAGCCCGTGCGCCCTTCGGTATCTTCCGCCTTGGCGATGATCCGGCCGGGCATCTGACGCACCAGCTTGCGCGTGCAGCACATGAAACCGAAGTAGGGGCCGCCCGAGGAGATGGGGCAGCCCAGCGGCTGGCCCTCGCCCACGACAATGTCGGCGCCCTGCTGGCCCCATTCACCCGGCGGCGTCAAAAGCGCCAGGGCCGTGGGGTTCACCAGTGCGATCACAAGCATGTTCTGCTCGTGCGCCCAGTTGGTGAGCGCGTCCACTTCCTCGATGGAGCCGAAGAAGTTGGGTTGCGGCACCACCAGCGCGGCATAATCGTCGCCCTCATAGGGCTTGAGGCTGTCCGTCAGGGTCTGACCGGCCTCGGTGCAGAAGGGCACCAGTTCCTGTTCCACGCCCTGGTTGGAGGTAATGCTCTCCACGGCCGCGCGATAACGCGGGTTGACGGCATCCGGAACCAGTACCCGGCGCGATTTGGACTTGCGGTTGGCCCGCAGCGCCATCAGCACGGCTTCCGCCAGGCCCGAGGCACCGTCATAAACGGAGGCGTTGCTCACCTCCATGCCGGTCAGGCGCGACATCATGGTCTGGAATTCATAGATGGTCTGGAGCGTGCCCTGGCTGGCTTCGGCCTGATAGGGCGTGTAGGCGGTGTAGAACTCACCACGCGTAGCCAGCTCCCAGACCGCGGCCGGCACATGATGGTCATAGGCGCCCGCGCCCAGAAAACACAAAGGCTGACCATCGCGCGCGGCGCGTTCGCCCATCTGCGCGAGCACCTCCATTTCCGGACGACCCTCGGGCAGTTTGTCGAGCTTGTCCGCCTTCAGGTGGGCGGGGATCTCGTCAAAAAGCGCCTCGATGGATTCAGCGCCGATGGTATCCAGCATCGACCGGACTTCGTCCGGCGTATGGGGAATATAGGGCATGATCGATTCCGTCTGTGTCGTGCAAGGCCCGCCCGGGGGCGGGCCGTGAATCGGAAAACCGGCGAATCAGTCCTCGTCGTCTTCCAGCGTGGTGGCGTAATCGTCCGCGCTGAGCAGCTCGTCCCATTCCGCCTTGTTGGCCGGCTTGAGCTGATAGATCCAGCCATCGCCGTAGGGGTCCTGGTTGACCAGCTCGGGGCTGTCTTCCAGGTTCTCGTTGACGGCGATGACTTCGCCGGACATGGGTGCATAGATGTCGGAGGCCGCCTTGACGGACTCCACAACGCCACACTCGTCACCCGTGCTGATCTCGTCGCCGACTTCGGGTGGCTCGACAAAGACGAGATCACCCAGCGAGTCCTGAGCATGATCGCTGATGCCCACATAGACGTTGCCGTCGTCTTCCATGCGGACCCACTCGTGGCTCGTGGCGTAGCGCAGTTCTTCGGGAATTTGGCTCATTTCCCCAGGCTCCCCATTCAGAGATATTTGTAGACGGTCTTGCCGTTACGTACGAAGGGCGGTTTCACCACCCGCGCCGGCAAGCGCTTGTTGCGAATTTCCACTTCTACCTCGCCGGTCACGCCGGCGGGCAACCGCGCCAGGGCAATCGCCTGGCCCAGGGTGGGCGAGAAGGTACCGCTGGTGGTCTCGCCCTCGCCCTGGTCCGTGATGACGCGCTGGTGCGGGCGCAACACACCCTTGCTCTCCAGCACCAGACCCCGCAGCACGGGATGGTCCTCCTCGCGGCGACGCTCCAGCGCGGCCCGACCGATAAAGTCCCGGCCCTCGGTCCACGCCACGGTCCAGCCCATATTAGCTTCCAGGGGCGTGATGGTTGCGTCCATGTCGTTGCCGTAGAGGTTCAGCCCGGCTTCCAGACGCAATGTATCGCGCGCGCCCAGACCCACCGGCTCGACGCCCGCGTCCAGCAGCGCCTGCCAGAAGTCTGGCGCCTGCTCGCCCGGCAGAATCAGCTCCAGGCCGTCTTCGCCGGTGTAGCCGGTGCGCGCCACGGTCCAGCCCGCGCCCTCGCAAAAGGTGAAGGGCTTGAGCGTGCTCGCATGCTGCGCCACCGCCGACGGCAACAGATCCGCCAGCCGACCGCGTGCCTCGGGCCCCTGCACGGCCAGCATGGCCAGATCCGGATGCTCGCGAACCACGACATCAAAGCCTGACGTCTGTTCTTCCATCCAGGCCAGGTCCTTTTCGCGGGTCGCGCAATTTACCACTACACGGTAGCCGTTGTCGCGTTTGTAGACGATGAGGTCATCAATGACGCCGCCGTCCTCATTGAGCATGGCGGTATAGAGCGCCTGCCCGGCCTCAACGTTGGCTACGTCGTTGGCGAGCAACCGGCGCATGTAATCGGTCGCCTGTTCGCCCTGGATGTCCACCACCGTCATGTGGGAGACATCAAAGACGCCGGCGTTGCGGCGCACGGCATGGTGCTCGTCCAACTGGGAACCGTAATGGATGGGCATGTCCCAGCCGCTGAAATCCACCATCTTGCCGCCGGCGGCCAGATGCGCGTCGTAGAGGGGTGTTCTGTTGCCCATATTGGTACGTCCGTACTAACCAGTGGGATTCCGGTCTTCAGACCGAGGGGTGCACAGGATGCCGGGACTCGGCCGGGGATGAAAGGGGGAGATGACTATTCGGCAAGTCAAAGTGCTCGTGGACGCAAAACCGCTCATGTCGGAGGGAAATCTGTTCAAGTAACAGACGAACCAGAACCAGCTTCCGTGCAAAAAGGCCGGGGCAGCCGCACCGGGCTGCAAAAAAGCCGGGATGACCCCGGTTTTTTGCAACCATACCCATGGCGGATCACTGATGAAAGTCCACCGCAAACCAGAGCACGGTGTAATGATTGTCCCCGACCCGGGCCATGGCGGGACCGAACCAGATGCCGGATGCCGTTTCGCGCAGCTCGTCGCGGATATGGCGGATGGGCAAGGGGTTGGATGGCTGATCATAGTCCAGCACGACCGCATTCCGCTCATCCACCACCGAGGCTTCGATGCGCGTCTCGAAATCAAACCATTCCGGCTTGTAGCCCAGCAGATTCAGGCGATTGTTGCCACTGCCCTGCTTGCCGGAATGCGCGGAGAAGCCCTTGCCCAGCCAGGGAAAGACCGGCGTGCTGGCGAACGCCTGGATCAGTTGATCGACGGGATTCCAGTCCAGCTTGTTGACCGCCAGCACTTCGCCCGCCGGCTTGCCGTCCAGAGGTTGGATGCTGGTGGCGGCGGACACTTGCTGGTAGAGCGCGGCCAGTTCGTCACAGCTGCGCTGTTTGAGCTCTTCAATGGTGATGGCCTGTTGCGGCGATGTAGTCGTTGCGCTTGTGGTTGCCATAGCTTCCTCCTGCGGAATGCTGTTGCCGGATTCCCATCCTGACAGGCGGTTCAAGCACCTTCAGCGTCATCTGAATGCGCATTGCGGGTCGCACCACGCGGGCGCGCCCGGGCCGGCAGGTCGCCGTCGCGACCCAGGGCCTGGCGGGCGAGCGCACCCTTGACCGGCGCCAGCTGATTGAGTCCGCGCATGCCCGTATTCCGCACCCAGCGCGCGGCCGGCGCGCGTTGTTCGAACACGAACTGGAAACCGCGCAGCGCGTTCTGCATGAACGCGTTGTGACCCCGGCGGCGCCGCTGGTAGCGCCGCAGCACGGATTCGTGATCAAACGCAAAACCCCGGTTCAGGGCACGCTCGATTTCCTCGGCCAGCACGCCCGCATCCAGCAGCCCCAGATTGATGCCCTGGCCCGCCAGTGGATGGACGACATGAGCGGCGTCACCGATCAGGGCCAGGCCCGGGCGGCTGTAGTCACTGGCATGGAGTTCGCGCACGGGAAAGTGCGCGCGCGCGCTCGCCGGCTGCAATTCGCCCAGCCAGGCGCCGGTGGCCGTGGTCAGTTCGCGCGCAAAGGCGGCGTCGTCCAGCGCCGCCAGCCGCTCGATCTCGTCGGGCGGCGCGGACCAGACCAGCGAGCACTGGTGACCATCACCAAACAGCGGCAGCAGGGCCACGGGTCCTGAATCCAGAAAGGCCTGACGCGCGCAGCGCCCGTGCGCGCGTTCCGTGTTCAGCGTGGCCACGAGCGCGTAGTGGCCGCTATCGCGCACGGGGGCGGGAATGCCGGCGGCATCGCGCACCCGCGAGTGGGCGCCATCGGCGCCGATCAACAGCCGTGCGTGGCGAGTGGACCCATCGGCGAGCTCCGCGCGCCAGCCCTGCTCTTCGCGCACCAGCGCCGTAACGCGCACTCCGGTTTCCCAGTGCACGGCATCCCGCTCGCGGCAGGTTTCGTAGAGGGCACACACCAGAGCCGCGTTTTCCAGAATCCAGCCCAGCTGATCCGCGCCCGCTTCACCGGCCTGAAAATCCACCTCGCCGGTACCGTCGCCATCGCGCACCGCCATGTCGGTGTAAGCGCACACTCGCTCTTCCGGCAGCCGCTGCCAGGCACCGGCGCTGCGCAAGAGCCAGTGACTGGCTTCGTTGAGCGCCGACACGCGCAGGCCGGGTTCCCCCTCGGCGGCGGCCGGTTCCGGGGCACCATCAAACACGCGCACCCGCAACCCTGTGTCGGCCAGCAGGGCCGCCATGGCGCCCCCGGCCATGCCGCCGCCAATGATGAGTACATCGGTTTCCATGTTCACGAGACCAGTCCCATGGCTCTGCGTGCGAAAAGATGGCGCGGCCCGGGCGACAGGTCCAGCCCCACCAGCCCCAGCTGCCGGGCATGGCCCAGGGGCCCGCGCTGGCGGAACAACGGCGTCAGGTGCCGGGAAAAGGTAGCCACTGCCCACTGATCCCGCGCCCGGGCCCGTTCCCAGTCGCGCAGCAGGGCCCAGTCCCCGGGGGCCTCGGCCGTGGCCACCCGGTCCGCCAGCGCCACCAGATCACGGACAGTGAGATTGAACCCCTGGGCGGCCACGGGCGACAGGGTATGGGCGGCATTGCCCACCACCACGGCGCCGGGCACGGCCTGGGCCACCGCCCGGGTCAGGATCAGCGGATAACGCGCGGGCGCACCCAGGCGGTGAAAACGCCCCAGCCGGCTGTAGAAATGGTGTTCAAGCTCGGCGATCAGGGTTTGCGGGGCGGCGGTTTCGCGGGCCTGAATGGCCGCCCGCGGGCCACTCCAGACCACGGCCATGCGGCCTTCGGTCATGGGCAGCAGGGCCACCGTGCCCTCGTCGGTAAAGCGCTCATAGGCCGTACCCTGGTGCGGCACTTCGGTGACCCCATTGGCCACCAGCGCGTCCTCGCCGGTGTCCTCGTGGTGCGCGGCGATGCCCAGCTTGTCGCGCGTCGCGGATTGCGCACCGTCGGCCACCACCAGCAAGGACGTGGAGAGTTCGAGGCCGCTTTCAAGCGTGGCGTTATAGCCCTCGGGCGTGCGTTGCAGCGACGCCACCCGGTCGGGCGCGATCACATGGATTGCGTCATCCGCGGCCAGCGCACCCAGCAACACACGACCCAGCCAGCGGTTCTCCATGACCGCCCCCAGGCGCGCCACGCCTTCCTCGTGCGCGCGGATACGGGTCACACCCGGGCGGCCCGCCCGGGACACATGCACGGTGGTGATATCCGCCGCCTGCGTCAGCAGCTCGTCCAGCAGGCCGATTTCGTCGAGTGCATCCAGGGTGCCGGCGGCCAGGGCCGTGCGGCGGGCGTCAAAGCTGGGCGAAAGGGGTTGGTCCGGGTCCGGCAGATCGACCGCTTCCACCAGGGTGACCCGTTCCGCGCCCCGGTGGCGCAGCAGCAGGGCCAGGGCCGCACCGGCCATGCCCCCGCCCACGATGAGAAAGCCCGCCGGGCTCATGCACCCTTCTGGCGGGCATCCGCCATGAGTTTCTCGATGTCGTCCACCGTCTTGGGCACGTCCCGGCTGAGCACGTCCGGGCCCTCTTTGGTGACGGCCACATCGTCCTCGATCCGGATGCCCATGCCACGCCAGCGTTGCGGCACCTGCTCGTCCGCCGGATGGAAATAGAGGCCCGGCTCTACCGTGGTGACCATGCCCGGTTCCAGAACGCGCCACTGATCATGGATCTTGTAGTCGCCCACGTCGTGAACGTCCAGGCCGATCCAGTGGCCGGTGCGGTGCATGAACCAGCGCCGGTAGTCGCCGGATTCGATC